>CAZQBM010000054.1:0-16737 GCA_964591945.1 uncultured Lachnospiraceae bacterium
GAATATCAGTCTGCGGTAGCAAATGTCCTGGCAATGGGGGTGTAGTGTGGAAGAATATTTAGAGAAAATGTTATCTCAAATTCGTTGTAAAAAGGCCAGACCCTATATTGAAGAAGAAATAAGAAGCCATTTGGAAAGTCAAACAGAGGATAATATTTCCGCGGGTATGTCCCGGGAGGCGGCAGAACAGATGGCAGTTACAGATATGGGGAACCCCGTGGAAGTTGGGATTTCTTTGGACAGGATTCATAGACCACGTATTGCGTGGAAGTTACTTGCTGTAGTAGGGCTTCTGAGTGTGTTGGGAATATTGGTTCAGATTTCTGTTTGGCGTAATGTAGGAATGTATGAATTGGAATCATATCTAAAAGAATCCTACCGGAATTTGATGATTGATTATATAGGGTCTGTTATTTTGGGTTTGGCAATCCTGTGTGGGATTTATTTTATAGATTATACATTCATTGCAAAATATTCTAAAATAATTGCGATATTTATCAACATTATGGGGATTTTGCTTCTGACAGGAGTATTTGGCGGATATATAAACGGAACCCATTATGGAATAGGCTTTGGACCATTTACGTTTTCAGCAACGTCCATGATGATGTTTTATGTGCCCGTCTATGGAGCAATTTTATATAAATACAGAGATGGTGGTATCGGATCTTTGTTAAAATCCGTTGGTTGGCTGATTCTTCCGGTAATCATTACATTTCGGATGCCTAATATTATTGTTGCGGGAATTATTATGATTAGTATGTTAATCCAGCTTACGACAGCAATTATAAAGGGCTGGTTTCAAGTAAAAACAAAGAGAGCGGTTGCAGTGTTATGGTCTGTTTTTATGGTTTTGCCTGCAATTACTTTTTTTATAATGTATAAATTTCACTTTTTGGCATCTTATCAGGAAGAAAGACTCCGTGCTTTTTTGCAGGCGTCGGGTGATGGTTTTTATCTTACTGCGAGTCTTCGCGCATTGTGCCAAAATATTTCTTGGGTAGGAAACAGCGGAAATGATATAATCGCGACATTGCCGGAATTCAACAGGGAGTATATTTTTTCATATATATTAAATAGTTACGGAATTTTATTCGGAATTATAATAGTTGCAGTATTAGCAGTACTTGTGATGTTTATTTTTGGCACATCCGTAAAACAAAAGAATGAGCTGGGCTTGGTTATGGGATTTGGATGCGGAATGGTATTTCTGTTGAATATTGTAATTAACGTGCTTGGCGCAATTGGCTTGCTTCCGCCGGCATCGTCTTTTTTACCCTTCTTTTCCGTGGGCGGCAGCAATATTGTATTGTGCTATGCGCTGATTGGAATTGTAATGAGTATATACCGATATAAGGATGTATATCCTAAAAAATGGAAGGTGTCTGATGTTTCGATTCAAAAGAATTTTACGATAAATATATAGGCGCATAGTGATTAAGAACAGTAAAGATTTAACAGACATCGGCCATAGTGGTGACAGGTGTCTGTTTCCTTTTTCTGTCGGAATTTGTCGATGTCTTTATGCAATATGTATATAGACATAGCTATAAATATTTGCTAGCATAAAACCAGCAAGTCTTATTTCTTTTTTATCTGTATGCGAAAGCATTCTACAATTCTATTATTACGAAATTGATATTTTTTATATCAATGTATTCCAAAAGAAATTTACGCTTTGCTATGAAAATGGAATAGGAAGGAGGTGAAGACTATGCTGGATGCACAGGATCTTGCTGCGATTGCTGATTTGTTGGACCAAAAGTTGGAAGAGAAACTGGAAGCCAAATTGGAAGAGAAGCTTGAAATTAAATTGGAAGAGAAACTGGAAGCCAAATTGGAAGAGAAGCTTGATGCCAAATTAGAAGAGAAGCTTGAAACAAAATTTGCTAAGTTTAAAACTGAAATACTGGAAGAAACAGACAAACGCTTGGAAGTAAGGATAAAGGAAAGCGAAAAACGTTTACTTAAGGAAATGAATAAGCGTTTAGAAGCAAGAGTCACAAAATGCGAAAGTAATTTGCTTACGGAAATGGAACGTTTGTATAAGCGTACAAATGATAAAATAGCAGTATTAGATGAGCGGGTTGACAGGTTAGAAGAAAGATACAACGAAATAAAACTGGAACATAGTAATATTGCATTGATTATGCAAATGATAACCGCATTACAAAGAGATGTTGAAGAGATTAAACTTAAAATTGCGTAATAATATTATAGGAAATAGTGGATATAAAATTATTTTATCCCTTGACGAATTTCTTTTATGATGTTACAATTCAATAGAATTAAATAATGCAAGATGATAAAGAGTGGGCTGCGAAGTCCACTCTTGTTTGTTGGTTAGGGCATTTGCAGTTTGCATGCAAGTTGATTTAACCAATAGGAATCAAAAGAAAGGAAGTGCGTAAGAATGGCCAAAAGAGATACTTACGAACAGAGGACTGAAGAACTTCTGCTTCCGATTACAGCCAAACACAATGTGGAAATTTATGACGTGGAATTTGTCAAGGAAGCCGGTGAGTGGTATTTAAGGGCTTACATCGACAAAGAAGGCGGTGTAAACATTTTGGATTGCGAGGCGGTAAGCAGAGAATTATCGGATGCTTTGGATGTGGCGGATTACATTGAAGAATCCTACATTTTGGAAGTCAGCAGCCCTGGATTGGGAAGAACCCTTAAGAAAGATAAGCATTTAGAGAAGAGCCTGGGAGAAGAGGTAGAGATTAAAACCTACAAACCCATCGACAAATGCAAGGAATTTGCGGGCATTTTAAAAGCATATGATAAAGATACAATTACCATAGAGAACGATAACAATGAAATGATTTTCCAGAGAGCGGACATCGCAGTGGTGCGACTGGCACTGGATTTTTAGGATAGGAGGAAAAAGGAAAAAATGAACAAGGAATTAATGGAAGCGCTGAATATTCTCGAGAAGGAAAAAGAAATCAGCAAAGAAACTATTTTTGAGGCAATTGAAAACTCACTTATGCTTGCTTGCAAGAACCACTTCGGTAAAGCAGACAACGTAAAAGTTGAAATTAACCGTGAAACATGCGATTTCTGCGTATATGCAGAGAAGACTGTTGTAGAAACAGCAGATGATGTCATGGACGATATGCTTGAAATTGCTTTGGAAGATGCTAAGAAGATTGCAAAAAAAGCAAAAGTAGATGATGTTGTAAAAGTTGAAATTAAGTCTAAGGAATTCGGACGTATTGCAACACAGAATGCAAAGAACGTAATTTTACAGAAGATCCGTGAAGAAGAAAGAGCTGTTGTATACAATCAGTTCCACGCAAAAGAAAAAGACATCATCACAGGTGTTGTTCAGCGTTACATCGGACGTAATATTTCCATTAACCTTGGTAAGGCAGACGCTATTTTAAACGAGTCTGAGCAGGTAAAAGGCGAGCATTTCCGCCCCACAGACCGTATTAAGGTATATATTTTAGAGGTAAAGGCAAATTCAAAGGGACCCCGTATTTTGGTAAGCCGTACACATCCTGATTTCGTTAAGAGATTGTTTGAAGCGGAAGTTACTGAAATCAAGGATGGTACCGTTGAAATTATGAGCATCGCAAGAGAACCCGGTAGCAGAACCAAAATGGCGGTTTATTCACACAATGAAAACGTAGATCCCGTTGGTGCATGCGTTGGTTTAAACGGTGCACGTGTAAATGCCATTGTAGATGAATTAGGTGGTGAAAAGATCGATATCATTAATTGGGATGAAAACCCCGGTAACTTAATTCAGAATGCATTGTCACCTGCCCAGATTGTTGCGGTATTTGCAGATCCTGATGAAAAGACTGCAAAGGTTGTTGTTCCCGACTATCAGTTATCTTTGGCAATCGGTAAGGAAGGACAGAATGCCCGCCTTGCAGCGAAGTTAACCGGATATAAGATTGATATCAAGAGTGAAACACAGGCGAAAGACGCTTACGGCTTCCGTTATGAAGATTATATGGATGACGAAGAAGAATACGAAGAGTATGAAGAAGGCGAATACGAAGAAACTTATTCTGAAGACGAAGAGTAATTCGTAAAACTTTTTTCGACAGACAGGAGGTTGTTATGAACAAAAAGATTCCCTTACGCCAGTGCGTGGGCTGCATGGAAATGAAAGAGAAAAAATCTATGATGCGTGTGCTAAAAACACCGGAAGGCGATATTGTTCTTGACACAACCGGAAAGAAAAACGGAAGAGGTGCTTACCTTTGCAAATCAATGGAATGCTTGAAAAAAGCACAGAAAAACAAAGGTTTGGAACGTTCTTTCAAAATGGGTCTTTCCAATGAAATTTATGCCGGTTTGGAAAAGGAGTTTAAAGAACTTGATGCATGATAAAATTTTAGCCCTTTTAGGTTTGGCAACCAAGTCCGGAAACGTGGTCAGCGGCGAGTTTATGGTTGAGAAAATGGTTAAGGCCGGTAAAGCGAAACTTGTGATTGTTGCTACAGACGCATCGGACGGTTCGAAAAAAAGTTATAATGATATGTGTACATTTTATCGTACGCCCATTTACTTTTACGGTACGAAAGAAACATTGGGGCATTGCATCGGCAAAGAGATGCGTGCATCGGTGGCCGTAATTGAAGAAGGTTTTGCCAAAGGCATAGAAAAGAAATTGAAAGATTCAATAATCAATACGGAGGTAAATAAATGAAGATAAGCGAACTTGCAAAAGATTTAAATATAACCAGTAAAGAAGTCATTAAGTTTCTTCAGGACAATGGATACGATTATAAAAGTCCCCAGAAGAACCTTGTGGAGGATGAAGAGAAATTAGTCAGAAAGGGCTTGGCCGCAGGCGGACAGTCAGAGGCTAAAAAGGCAGAGACACCCGCTGAAAAAGCACCTGTAAAGGAAGAGGGACCTAAGGTCGAGAAAGAAGAAAGGAAGACAGAAGCGGCACCTAAGAATGAAGAGGGTGTGAAAGCAAATGCCCCGAAAGCAGAAGCAGCTGAAGACAGACCGAAAAAAAAGAAAAACATTATTTTTGTAGGTAATCCTCAGAACAGTAAGATTGGCGGACAGAATGCAGGCAGGCCGGCACAGAGACCCGGACAGCCGATGCAGAACAAGAAGCCTGCAAATAATAATGTGAGCAGCGTAAGACCTTCCGGTTTGATCCGTCCTACAACACCTCCTTCAGCAACACCGGCTGTGAACTTTGTTCCTGCAGGCAATCCGAACAGCAGACCTCAGTCTGCGCCTAAGAAGGAAGTAAATGTTGAAACAACAGAACAGACAGCAAGACCTGTAAATGAAAGACCTCAGGGCGGCTTCAATAAAGAAAGAGGCGACAGACCCCAGGGCGGCTTCAATAAAGAAAGAGGCGAAAGACCTCAGGGTGGTTTCAATAAAGACAGGGGCGAAAGACCCCAGGGCGGCTTCAATAAAGAAAGAGGCGAAAGACCTCAGGGCGGCTTCAATAAAGAAAGAGGCGACAGACCCCAGGGTGGTTTTAACAAAGACAGAGGCCAGGGTGGTTTCCACAAGGATGGCGATGACAGAGGCGGTAGAAGAGATGATAACCGTTTCGGCAAGAAGCCTCAGGGTGGTCGTATGTTTGGAAACGATACTCCTGTTGTAGAACCTGAGAAACATAGAGATGACGAGAAACGTCGTATCAGTCAGGAAAAAGATAAGAAGAAAAAAGATGCAATCTATGAAGATGGTGATTTTAAGGGCAAAGGAAAGGGCAAGTTAAAGCCCGGAAGCTTTATTAAGCCTGAAAAGAAGGTGGAAGAAAAGGTAGAGGATGATATTAAGGTAATCACAATTCCTGATGTTCTTACCTTAAAAGATTTGGCTGACAAGATGAAATTGCAGCCTTCTGCTATCGTTAAGAAGTTATTCTTAAAGGGTGAAATTCTTACCGTAAACTCAGAAATTTCTTTTGAAAAGGCAGAGGAAATTGCTATTGAATATGATATTATCTGTGAAAAAGAAATTCAGGTAGACGTGATCGAAGAACTCTTAAAAGAGGATGAAGAAGACGAAGCTACTATGACAGAAAGACCTCCCGTTATCTGTGTTATGGGTCACGTTGACCATGGTAAAACATCTCTTTTGGATGCAATCCGTAAGACTCACGTGACCGACAGAGAAGCAGGTGGTATTACACAGCACATCGGTGCTTATATGGTTCAGGTGGATGACAGAAAGATTACCTTCCTGGATACACCCGGACACGAAGCATTTACAGCTATGCGTATGCGTGGTGCCAATGCAACAGATATTGCAATCCTTGTAGTTGCGGCAGACGATGGTGTTATGCCTCAGACCAAGGAAGCGATCAACCATGCAAAGGCTGCAGGTGTACAGATTATCGTTGCAGTAAACAAGGTTGATAAAATCGGTTACGATTTCAACGATCCCAGCAGAAAGATGGATAGCTATCCCAGCATCAACAACCTTATGCGTGAGTTAGCGGAAGAACATGAACTTTTAAGCGAAGACTGGGGCGGAACCACTATTTTTGCACCGGTAAGTGCGAAGATGGGTCACGGTATCAGCGAACTTTTGGATATGATTCTTTTATCTGCTGATATGCTTGAATTAAAAGCAAACGCCAAGAGACAGGCACGTGGCCTTGTCATCGAAGCACAGCTTGATAAGGGTAGAGGTCCTGTTGCAACCATTTTGGTTCAGAAGGGTACACTTCATGTCGGTGATTTTATTTCAGCAGGTGCATCGCACGGTAAAGTACGTGCCATGGTGGATGATAAGGGACGCAGGGTAAAAGAAGCAACACCTTCTACGCCGGTTGAGATTTTAGGTTTGAATGATGTTCCTAATGCAGGTGAAATCTTTGTCTGCCACAAGAACGATAAGGAAGCAAAGAACTTTGCTGAAACCTTCATTGCACAGAATAAGGTTAAATTATTGGAAGATACTAAGGCTAAGATGTCACTTGACGATCTGTTCTCACAGATTCAGGCTGGTAACCTTAAGGAACTTAACCTCATTGTCAAAGCTGACGTTCAGGGTAGCGTGGAAGCGGTTAAGCAAAGTCTCGTAAAACTTTCCAACGAAGAAGTTGCGGTTAAGGTAATTCACGGTGGTGTTGGTGCAATCAACGAATCCGACGTTATCCTTGCAAGTGCAGCTAAGGCAATTATCATCGGTTTCAACGTAAGACTTGACAATATGGCAAAAGATACCGTTGAAAAAGAAGGTGTAGACGTAAGACTTTACAGCGTAATTTACCAGGCAATCGAAGATGTGGAAGCTGCTATGAAGGGTATGTTAGATCCGATTTACGAAGAAAAGGTAATCGGTCATGCCGAAGTACGTCAGATTTTCAAGGCGTCTGCAATCGGAAATATCGCAGGTTCTTATGTGCTTGACGGTATGTTCCAGAGAAATGCTTTGGTACGTATTACACGTGAAGGCGAGCAGATTTACGAAGGTAAGCTTGCATCCCTTAAGCGTTTCAAGGACGATGTAAAAGAAGTAAAAGCAGGCTTCGAATGCGGTCTTGTATTTGAAGACTTCGATAAGATGCAGGAACTTGATATTGTAGAAGCTTACATTATGGTAGAGGTACCCAGATAATGAGAAAAAACAGTGTAAAAAATACCCGTGTCAATGGGGAAGTGCAGAAGGTTTTGGCGGAGATTATCCGTGGTGAATTAAAAGACCCCCGCATCAACCCCATGACTACGGTCATGGCTGTGGAAGTAGCACCGGATTTAAAATCCTGCAAAGCTTTTATCAGTGTTTTAGGTGATGCACAGTCCCAGGAAGACACTTTAAAAGGCTTAAACAGCGCTATGGGCTACATCAGAACCCAGCTTGCAAAAAAAATCAATCTTCGAAATACACCGGAGATTAAATTCATTATGGATCAGAGCGTGGAATACGGTATCAATATGTCTAAATTAATTGATGAAGTAAACGCAGGTATCCATGAAAGAGAAGAAGAGGAATCAGAATAGTGATTGATATTGTTGCAGAGTGCAGCGGAGCAAAAGCAATCGGAATCAGTGGGCATATTAAACCGGATGGCGACTGTATCGGCGCCACCCTTGCCCTGTCTCTTTATTTACAGAAGAGACTTCCTAAGGCAGAGATTACGGTGTTTTCTGACGAAATTTCGTCTTGCTTTGACTGTGTGGAAGGCATTAAACAATTTAATTATACTTTTGATAAAGAGCAGCCGGAGATTTTTATTGTGGTAGATACCACAGACAGTCGTATCGGGAATGCGGAGCGCTATTTTAAAAATGCCAAGAAGACCATTAACATCGATCATCACATCAGTAATGCAGAAGGGTGTGCAATGGTAAATTATGTTGTGCCTACAGCAAGTTCGGCCAGTGAGCTGATTTATAATTTGATTGATACAGCTTATTTGGATCGGGATATTGCGGAAGCAATTTATATGGGGATTGCCCATGATACGGGTATTTTTAAATTTGCCAGTACTTCGCCGAAAACCATGCGTATTGTGGCGGATTTGATGGAATACGGATTTGATTTTCCGGCATTGTTAGATACGACTTATTACGAGAAGACTCACTTGCAGAATCTGGCTTTGGGAAGAATTTTATCCGAAAGTAAGTTGCATTTGGGCGGCAAGGTAATTTCCGGTTGTATGGACATTAAAACAATGACGGAGATGGGAATTACCGGCAATCCTTTCGAGGGCGTGGTAAGTCAGCTTCGCATTACCAAAGGTACGGAATGCGCTATTTTTATGTATCAGATTAATGCGGTTACGTATAAAATCAGTCTTCGTTCCAAGAAAATTGTTGACGTGGCCAAGGTTGCCGAGCATTTTGGCGGTGGCGGTCATGTAAGAGCGGCAGGCTTTTATTACAAAGGCGAAGCGCAGGAAATTCTGGACGAAATTTTAAGCTTAATGAAACCGTATTTTGATTGAGGTTTGTAAATGGACGGAATTATTGTAGTTCATAAAGAAAAAGGATTTACATCCTTTGACGTGGTTGCCAAATTAAGAGGCATTTTAAAACAGAAAAAAATCGGACATACCGGAACGCTTGACCCTGACGCAACGGGTGTGCTTCCGGTTTGTTTAGGTTGTGCTACGAAATTATGTGATATGCTGACGGATACAACCAAAGTATATGAAGCGGAGCTTTTACTTGGTGTGGTAACCGATACGCAGGATACAAGCGGCGTGGTTTTGGAAGAGAAGGAAGTAAGTGTCACGGAAGATGAAGTAAAAGCTGTGATTGCATCTTTTGTCTGTGAACAGAAGCAGATTCCGCCTATGTATTCGGCTTTAAAAGTAGACGGCAAGAAACTTTATGAGCTTGCCAGGGAAGGTAAAACCGTAGAACGTAAGGCAAGGGATATTACGATTGAAAATATTGAAATACTGGATGTGAATCTGCCTAAGGTACGTATGTTGGTGACCTGTTCAAAAGGTACATATATCCGCACATTGTGTAATGACATCGGTGAGAAGTTAGGCTGCGGTGGTGCTATGGCAAGTTTGATTCGCCGTAAAACGGCAGGCTTTACATTAGAAGAGGCCAAAACTCTTGATGAGATTGAAACTATTATGAAGGCCGGTGAAATACAGTCGCTTATCAAGGGCGTGGATACTGTTTTTGAAAACTTTCCTAAGGCAATTGTTAAGGAAGAATGTATGAAAGCGGTGCAGAACGGCAATTGGCTGTATCCGAATATGCTTCTTGTTGAAAGAAATGATGCATTTTCCGAAACTGCGGGTGGTAAAGAACTCAAGGAAAATTTTATGGAGTGTGAAGATATCCGCGTATATGGTACTGACGATGTTTTTTACGGTATATATGGGTATGAGTCGGAGAAGAAGGCTTTTAAACCGAAGAAAATGTTTTTTTATAAGGCATAAAGAAGATATTGATAATTGTGACAATACCTGATAATTGTTACTGTCATAAAGACAGTAAATCCAAATCATATTGGGTAGATTACAAAAGAAACCCTATTCTACAGAGGAAAGAGAAATATGAGAATAATCAAAGCAAAACAATTTCATATTGATGAACCGACCGCTGTAGCTATGGGTAAGTTTGACAGTCTGCATTTGGGACATAAGGTTATTTTAGACCGTTTAAAAAGAGAGGCGGAGTGTAGTTTGCGTACGGCAGTGGTTTCTTTTGAGCCGGGACCGGAAGTTTTTTTTGGCAAATACAAAGGCGGTTTTGTTTTAACGGATGCGGAAAAGCAGTCATTGCTTGAGAAGATGGGCATTGATTATTATGTTTTGTTTCCTTTTGACGGCGAAACTGCAGATACCGATGCGGAAGTGTTTTTACAGGAAGTGCTTTTAGAACAGATGAATATGCAGGTTTTGGTAGCCGGTGAAGACTTGTCCTTTGGAAAGCATGGACGCGGTAATACGGATTTAATGGTTGAGAAGAGCAAGGAACTGGATTTTAAATTTTGTTCCTGTCCGAAACTTCGTATTAAGGAGGAAGAAGTCAGTGCAACCCTGGTACGGGAAAGTGTGGTGCAGGGTAATATGGAGAAGTGTCTGGAGCTTTTGGGGCGGGCATTTCGTGCAAGCGGTGTTGTGAGTAAGGGAAATCAGTTAGGAAGAACCATAGGTGTTCCGACCTGTAATATTGTAGCACCTGTAGAGAAACTTTTACCGCCGAACGGAGTATATTTCACAAAAGTGTTCTTTGGAGAACAGGCTTACTGCGGTGTGACCAACGTGGGAACCAAGCCTACGGTCAGCGGTGAAGGTGCGGTAGGGATTGAGACGCATATTCTGGGATTTGATGAAGATGTTTACGGGGAAGAGATTGTTCTTGATTTTCTGCATTTTCAAAGGCCGGAGCGAAGATTTGCGTCGCTGGATGAATTGAAGAATCAATTAAAACAAGACATTTTAAAAGCAAAAGAATATTTTCAAATATAATTCACATCATAGTTTTTATGGTGTGAATTTTTTCTTTTATATGACGTCAATACATAAAAAACACCGAAAAATGCCGAAAATAGTCAGAGTTATATGTATAAAAGGACGAAAAAAAAAACCCTATTGAAATCTTGACATATTATCCACTATAATTGTATTGGATGAAATTCGGCAAAAATGAAGTAAAATACAATTATATTTTTACCTGAGGGTAGAGGAGACACATATGGCGACAATTATACAGAACATTGAATCTTTTATGGGTATGGACATGGAACAGATTATAGAGATGCTTATGTCTTTGGCCGGTGGTTTGGGTTTGTTCCTGTTTGGTATGAAATTGATGAGTGATTCCATTGAGAATTTCGCAGGTGCAAGACTTCGTAAAATTCTTGAGTTTTTTACCAAGAACAAGCTTATGGGTGTAATTGTCGGTATTGTATTTACCGGTATTGTACAATCTTCTTCAGCATGTACCGTAATGGTGGTTAGTTTTGTAAACTCCGGTTTAATGACCTTGTATCAGGCAGTGGGTGTTATCTTCGGTGCCAATATCGGTACAACGGTTACTTCCTTATTGATTTCTTTAAACCTTTCTGAATATGCCCCGTTGTTTTTACTTTTGGGTGTTATTATGATTATGTTCTTTAAGAAACAGGGCGTCATTAAATTGGGTGATGTTCTGGTTGGTTTTGGTGTTTTGTTTTTAGGTCTTTCCATCATGAGCGGTTCAATGGACATATTGAAAGAAAGTCCTGTAATTGAAGATTGGTTCGGTTCTATGACCAATCCGTTTTTAGCAGTGTTGGTTGGTTTTTTGGTAACGGCTGTAGTTCAGAGTTCGTCTGCAACCGTAGGTATTGTTCTCTTGCTTGCGCAGCAGGGATTGCTTAATTTACCGATTTGCCTGTTTATTATTTTAGGATGTAATATGGGTTCTTGTGTAACTGCTTTGATTGCTTCTCTTGCAGGCATGAAGGATGCAAAGCGTGCGGCAATGATTCACTTTCTTTTCAATCTTGTTGGTTCGGCAGTGGTGTTCGTAATACTTATGTTTGCCGGCGATTATATTGTAGACTTTATTTTAAAGGCTGCAGCTAATGATCCAGGACGTTTTGTAGCGTTTTCACACACAAGTATTAAGGTGTTCCAGGTAATTTTATTGTTCCCGTTCAGTAATTTACTTGTAAAAGCAACCTATCTTATTATTCCCGGCGATGAAGAAAAGGTTGGCTACCATGACGACCATAAATTACAGTTCATCGGTGACAAGGTAGTATTCAATCCTGCAACTGCTGTAGTAGAAGTTGTAAATGAAATTGAACGTATGGCAAGCCTTGCCAGCGACAACTTAAATCGTGCAATGAATGCCTTGGTAACCTTGGATGAGGATGATATCAGGGAAGTATGTGAAGTAGAAGAAAACATTAACTTCTTGAATAAGTCTATTACCAATTACCTGGTTAAAATCAACCAGTCCACACTTCCGATTGAAGACTTAAAGAGTCTCGGTGGTTTGTTCCATGTGGTAAACGATATTGAGCGTATCGGTGACCATGCTAAAAATATTGCGGATTCGGCTGTTTTACGTAAGGAACGTGGCATTAAGTTCAGTGATGAATCCTTCAATGAGTTAAGAGATATGATGGAACTAATTAATGAAAATGTTCATCTTTGCATAGAAGTATTTGCACATCATAAAGAAGAACATCTTCCCAGAATCGAAGAATTGGAAGATAAGGTCGATGTTATGGAGCGTCAGGTTCAGCAGGCACACATCGACCGTTTGAAGAGAAATGAATGTACTCCGGATGCGGGTATGTTATTCTCCGATATTGTTTCCGGTTTGGAAAGAGTGTCTGATCACGCAGTAAATATTGCATATTCCATGGTTAAGGAAAACTCTTCCAATTAAAAGTGACGAAATATGATTGACATAAAATAAAAAAAGCATATAATTAAAAACGTAACAATTTCGTAATATTTTAAAATTGTTGCGTTTTTTCTTTGTTAATTTACTAAAGTTGGTTTTTATATTAAGGAGATATAGATGTTTCGTAAAATACTGTTAAAGAGCGGCATGTTAGCAGTGATTGGTGTTGCAATGATTGGCATGATGTCATTTGCCAAGTCTAAGGATTCGGTATGTTTTAGTGCAGGAGCCGAAGGTGTTATGGATGCAACCGCAACTGCGCCTACCGTACAAAAGGCAATAGAAGATGCAAGCAACAGAAGTATTGATGCCGGTGTGGCGTCGGTTTTGGAGCGTGCGGGAGATGTAAGTCAGATTTCACAAAGTGACATCGATAGTGTAGATTTCTGGGGATATAATAATATCGGTATTGCCCAGGTGGACAACCATTTGAATGTAAGACAGGAACCTCATGAAAATGGTAAGCTTGTGGGTAAAATGTCTAACAATACAGCTTGTGAAATTCTTTCTATTACGGAAGATGGTAAATGGGCGCATATCGTGTCCGGCGAAGTAGAAGGATATGCAAGTACGGATTATCTTTTAACCGGAATCGATGCCGTACATAAGGCGGAAGAAATTGTGCAGCCTATGGCATATGTGAAAGCTGATGCTTTGAATATTCGAATTGAACCGAATACGGATTGCGAAATTGTAACAACGATTCCACATGGTGAGTCGTTGGAGTTTTCACAGGTTTTGGACGATGGCTGGGTAGAAGTATACCTGGACGGTGATAAAGTATATGCTTCGGCAGAATATGTAACCATTGAAGAAAAGCTTGGAACTGCAATTACAATGACTGAACTTTTATATGGTGAAGGCGTATCCGACGTGCGGGTGGAACTTTGTCAATATGCGAAAGAGTTTATCGGGAATCCCTATGTATGGGGCGGAACAAGCCTTACTAACGGTGCTGACTGTTCCGGTTTTGTACTCAGTGTTTATAAAAAATTTGGTATTACATTACCGCATCATTCCGGTTCACAGGCACAGTACGGTACCTATGTTTCCATGAATGAAATCCAGGCGGGAGACTTGGTATTCTATGGTTATGGTAAAACCATCAATCATGTGGCTATTTACATCGGAAACGGACAGGTAGTACATGCCAGCAGCCCCTCTACAGGCATTAAGATTTCAAGCGTATATTACAGAACACCGATTACTCAGCGTTCGATTTTGATTGATTAAAAAAACACTTTACATAACACATTCTTTGTGTTAGAATGATTCAGTGTGGAAATTGTTGCCAGGTTATGGGACACTCCGACCTATGACTTAGCTGCAATAATAAAAATAACAGGAGGAAATAAACATGATTTCAAAAGAAAAGAAACAGGCTATCATCGCTGAATATGCAAGATGCGAAGGTGACACAGGTTCACCCGAAGTACAGGTTGCTATTCTTACAGCAAGAATCAAGGAACTTACTGAGCATATGAAGCAGAATCCTAAGGATTATCATTCAGGAAGAGGTCTTCTTAAGATGGTTGGTCAGAGACGTGGTTTGCTTGACTACTTAAAGAAGAATGACATTGAAAGATACCGTTCTCTGATTGAAAGACTTGGAATTAGAAAGTAATTGCAAAGGCGGACGATACGTCCGCCTTCATTTTTTAAAAATGTGAATTATGGTGGAAGATGCTGCCGAGACCACTGCAAAGCCCGGAAAGAATTTTCGGTTTTTGCAGTAGTTTCGGGTCTTCTGCCTCTATATAATTATTAAGGAGGAAATAAAATGTTTAAGACTTTTAGTTTGGAATTAGCAGGTCGTACACTTTCCGTAGATATCGGAAGAGTATCTGCACAGGCAAACGGTGCAGCTTTTATGCACTATGGTGATACTACTGTATTATCAACAGCAACAGCAAGTGAAAAGCCCAGAGACGGAATTGACTTTTTCCCTTTGAGCGTTGAGTACGAAGAGAAGTTGTACTCAGTAGGTAAAATCCCCGGAGGATTCAATAAGAGAGAAGGTAAGGCGTCTGAAAATGCGATTTTAACAAGCCGTGTAATTGACCGTCCTATGCGTCCCTTATTCCCTAAGGATTACAGAAACGATGTTACATTAAACAACCTCGTAATGAGCGTTGATCCCGAATGTCGTCCTGAATTGGTTGCTATGTTAGGTTCTGCAATTGCAACCTCTATTTCAGATATTCCTTTCTGCGGGCCTTGTGCAACAACACAGATTGGTTTGGTAGACGGTGCATTCATTGTTAACCCTAACCAGGAACAGTGGAAGAACGGTGACTTACAGTTAACCGTAGCTTCAACTTCTGAGAAGGTTATTATGATTGAAGCAGGTGCAAACGAAGTACCTGAAGCAAAGATGATTGAAGCAATCTACATGGCACATGAAGTAAACCAGAAGATTATTGCTTGGATCAATGAAATTGTAGCAGAAGTAGGTAAGGCAAAGCATGAATATACAAGCTGTGCTATTCCTGAAGAAATGTTTGCCGCAATTAAGGAAATTGTTCCTCCTGTTGAAATGGAAGAAGCAGTTTTCACAGATGAGAAGCAGGTTAGAGAAGAAAATATCCGCAAGATTACAGATAAGTTAGAAGAAGCATTTGCTGATAAGGAAGAATGGTTACCCGTACTTGGTGAAGCAGTTTACCAGTATCAGAAGAAGACTGTACGTAAGATGATCTTAAAGGATCAGAAGCGTCCTGACGGCAGAGCAATGAACCAGATTCGTAAGCTTGCTGCAGAAGTAGATATTATCCCTCGCGTACATGGTTCTGCTATGTTTACACGTGGACAGACACAGATCTGTAACGTATGTACTTTGGCTCCTTTGTCAGAAGTACAGAAGATTGACGGTTTGGATGATAACGAGAAAGCTAAGAGATATATGCACCACTACAACTTCCCTGCATACTCTGTAGGTGAAACAAAGGTAAGCCGTGGTCCCGGACGTCGTGAAATCGGACACGGTGCTTTGGCTGAAAAGGCATTGGTTGCAGTACTTCCTTCAGAGGAAGAATTCCCTTATGCAATCCGTACAGTATCAGAAACATTTGAATCAAATGGTTCTACATCAATGGCATCTACCTGTTCTTCATGTATGTCACTTATGGCTGCAGGTGTTCCCATTAAGAAGATGGTTGCAGGTATTTCCTGTGGTCTCGTAACCGGTGATACAGATGATGATTTCGTACTTTTAACAGATATCCAGGGTCTTGAAGACTTCTTTGGTGATATGGACTTTAAGGTAACAGGTACAGAAGACGGTATTACAGCTATTCAGATGGATATTAAGATTCACGGTTTAACACGTCCTATCGTAGAAGGCGCTATTGCAAGATGTCGTGAAGCAAGAATGTTCATTATGGAAAACTGTATGAAGCCCGCAATCGCAGAGCCTCGTAAGACTGTTAATGAATATGCACCCAAGATTGTTCAGATTAAGATTGATCCCGAAAAGATTGGTGAAGTGGTTGGTCAGAGAGGTAAGACCATCAATGAAATCATTGCAAGAACCAGTGTTAAGATTGATATCACAGACGAAGGCGCTGTAAGCGTATGCGGTACAGATGCTGCAATGATGGATAAGGCAATCGAAATGATTCAGACCATCGTAACAGACTTTGAAGAAGGACAGATTTTCAAGGGTAAGGTTGTAAGCATCAAGGAATTCGGTGCATTCGTTGAATTCGCTCCCGGAAAAGAAGGAATGGTTCACATTTCTAAGATTTCCAAGGAAAGAATTGAACATGTAGAAGATGTACTTACATTAGGTGACGAAGTCAAGGTTGTTTGCCTTGGTAAGGACAAGATGGGAAGAATGAGCTTCTCAATCAAAGACTGCAAATAATTAAAGATAAAAGATATTATTTATATCATTATCAAAAAAGTAAAATGC
>CAZQBM010000055.1:0-16347 GCA_964591945.1 uncultured Lachnospiraceae bacterium
GCGCGACCTTGCCAAGGTCGAGACCGCGGGTTCGAGCCCCGTCTATCGCTCTAGAGAAACCCTTGATTTTCAAGGGTTTTTTTTATAAATTTTTTCTGTAAAAATGGAAAAGATATTAATAACAAATAAATAAAGGATTAAGTCTATGTCAGAAATAAATCAAACGAATAAGAATAAAAATCTTAAAAAGAATAAGCCGGATTTCTACAAGATATTAGCTTATGGCCTGGGTGCTGTTATTGTTCTCGTCTGCGCAATTATTATAATAGCCATTATTGTAAAAGAGAATCAGGTTGAGCCGGTGCAGGAATTGGTGAGCATTGATTTTGAGAGTGAGACAACAGAGGTTGTTTCGGATAATGCAGATGATGGTTCGGAGGTAGTGTCGGATGCAGAGAATGATAATCAGATGGAAGAGTCCGTTGAAGAACCTAATACAAGTGAAAGCGAATCAGCCGTAGCGGAGGAGCTATCTGAAACCAATACAGAAACTGAATGTGAAGAAGCATCCAAAGATGACAGTGAGACAGATAGCGAGTCTTCGTTAAATTCTCAAGTTAATCTGTCTGACCCAGCTTCCATTGTTGCCAACTGGCAGACGATTCCTGCAGGAACAGTTATTGATAAGGCAAGCATAGATTTTAACAATCTTTCGCAGTATTTTGTGGCATATGAAATTCCGGCGGATGTTTATAATTATATCAACGGAAAGTCCTATCAGGAGAATTCGTACGTTGCGTTATCGGATTTGCGATATGTGAAACTTTTACACTATAATTTTAACCATGAGTTGCAAGTGGGCGAACTGATTGTGGCTGCGGATTTGCAAGGGGATTATCTTGGTATTTTCGCGGAACTATTTGCGGCAGAGTACGAGATTCAGTCTATGTACCTGCCGGACAAATATTGGACGGGCGATCCGACAAGTACGGATTCGGCCTCCATTGATGTCAATAATTCATCTTGTTTTATGTATCGTCCCGCGACAGGTTCTTCAAAACTGTCAAAACATTCCTATGGTAGGGCTATAGATATTAATCCCCAGCAGAATCCTTATGTGAGTTATACGTCGGGAGAACCCAAATGGAGCCATGAAAATGCCAACGACTATATAGACCGAACCACGGGGCTTCCTCATGTGATTACAGAAAACGATATCTGCTATCAGATTTTTACGAAATATGGTTTTACCTGGGGCGGCAGCTGGACAAATATCAAAGACTATCAGCATTTTCAGAAGTAATATATAAAGAGTAATATGTATGACACCATGATGAAGTCAGAGCATAATTAGAACAGAAGTAAAAAGTTAAAACCTTGTTGTTTGAATAAAATGTCTTAAAAGTTAGATTAGAGCTAACAATTGATTAATGATTCAAACAGCAAGGTTTTTATTGTTACGGAATAGAAAAAGGATTATACTGAAGATAATGCAACCATAGGTTGCATAATTTGCAAAAAAAGCTAGCGCAGGTTGGTAGAATAACCCCTACAAATACGGTAATATGTAGGAAAAGGAGGAAATGTATGTTAAGTGAGAATATTCAAACATTACGTAAAATAAATGAAATGTCCCAGGAACAGGTGGCGGAGGCTTTGGGCGTATCCAGACAGGCTGTAGCCAAGTGGGAGTCGGGAGAAGCACAGCCGGATTTGACGAAGTGCTCTGCCTTGGCAAAGCTTTTTGATGTTACCTTGGATGAACTTGTAAATTATGACAGTAAAGAGGCGCAGGGCATTCCTATCGGCCCGAAGGGCAAGTATATGTTCGGTATGGTGACGGTAGGGGATAAAGGGCAGATTGTTATTCCGGCCAAGGCAAGAAAGGTTTTTGATATTAAAACCGGTGATAAATTGATTGTACTTGGTGATATCGAGCAGGGCCTTGCAATGGTTAAGGCTGACTTTATAACGGATTTTTTCATCGGAAAAAGTAACGGAAGGAGATTAGTGTGAAAAACGAACAGAATAAAATCGTATGTAATAAGGCAGAAACGGCAGATAAAGATTATAACAACGGAACGTGTGCAGGCAGAAAGCATTACATAGATAATATCCGTTGGACGACAGTGGTGTTGGTTATTGTATATCACGCAATTTATATGTTTAATAGTATGGGAATTATTACAAACTTGGCGGAGCCGGGTATTCCGGAAATGGATTTTTTATGTGCAATTGTGTATCCCTGGTTTATGGTACTGCTTTTTGTGGTGGCGGGTATGAGCGCAAGATATTCCCTGGAGAAACGTGGCGGTAAGGCTTTTGCCAAAGACAGAACACTTAAGCTATTGATTCCTTCTTTCGCCATTATTTTCATTTTCGGATGGGTAAACGGCTGGATTACGGATTTGGAAATCGATATGTTTAAGGATGCGCCGGTTGCAGTTCCCGGCATTATTAAATTCGCTGTTTATTGTTTATCAGGAATCGGACCCTTATGGTTTGCAAGGGAATTGTTCTTTGCATCCATGCTTCTTTTATTGATTCGTAAAATCGATAAAAAGAATAAGCTTTATGAATTGGGCGGAAAGGCAAACATTATCGTTTTGATTGCATTGTTTGTGGCGGTTTGGATTAGCAGTTTCCTTTTTAACACACCGATTATCGAGGTGTATCGTAACGGTATTTATTTCTTTACCTTCTTCTTGGGATATTATGTGTTCTCCCACGAGGAAGTGACGGACAAACTTGTAAAATGGAAAATCCCCCTTTTAATTGCTACTGTTTTGGCAGGTGTGGGATACGGACTTCTCTTTTATGGGGAGAATTATACAACCAAAGAATGCTTAAGGCATATTGTAACCAATTTGTACTGCTGGCTGGCGGTGCTTGCGATTATCGGCTGTTTCAAGGCTTGGTTTAACAGGACCAATGCATTTGCAACTTATATGACCAAAGCCAATTTCGCCTTTTATGTATTGCATTATACGGTAATGCTGGTATATGCGTACCTTTGGGTAAGAAACACAGACTTCCCTTTGATTTGGCATTATATTGTGCCTTTGGTAGCGACTTTGATTACTTTGCCGGCTTTATATGAAATCTTAAAAAGAATCCCTGTACTTCGATTCTTGATTTTGGGCATAATGAAACCTGCGAAAAAGAAAGAAGTAAAAGAGGAAAAGGCATCATAAGTTTGAATAATATATAGACAAAATAAAAGCCCTTTTATAAGACGTTAATCTTGTAAAAGGGCTTATTGTATGTACCTGATAAAATTAGTAAGCTACGTGGTAAGTATCTTCTACCATTTCAAACAAATAGTAGTTTTCCGGGTTGAATTCTACTGACACATAGTGTAAATAGCCATCATTTGTTTCATCAAAGCACCATGTAACTAAATATCTGTCATAGGACGGATAGTAGCAATAAAGCTGATATGCTGTCATACCATCAAGTGTTACTGTGGCACCGGTAATGGATTCCTGGTCAACCTCCGGGTCGTTTAAAAGAACGGAAGAAAGGGTCTGGGCAAAGGTTTTGGCGTCTGCTATAGAACCATCGTAATATTGCAGGGTTACAATGTTATTTCCGGTAATATCAGAGTATTGTAAATTCGGAACTTCAATTTCTACGTCATTCGTAAATGGCATAAAGTCGGAAGGAACATCTACATAACCAAAAATTTCATCACCGATACGTTGGGTATCTTCATATCCGGTGTCAGAAGAAGAATCTGCAAACGAGTAGAAATAAATCATATCCTGATTGTCCATGCGAATCATATCATGGTAATAGGTGTCGTCATCAAGATATTCAAATCCGATATAAGCAATGATATCTTCTTCATAGGGGCCAACATATTCACCATATTCATAAACTTCAATGTCAGAGAATACAAGACAGAAGTAGTCTTCGCCTTCGGCAAGGTCGCTTGTGGCTTCAAGCTGTTCGTCTTCTGTTAAGCCATATTCTGAAAGTTCGGCACAAACATAATCTATTGCATCCTGATTATAATATTTTGAGAAAGAAGCAATATAATAGTTTTCGGAATCTTCATAAAGAACTGCCTGATTCTGAGTAAACAACCACATTGCATCCTCATTGTCTAAGTCATACCATGCATCTGCATTTGCTAAGTCGTTTGCCAAATCGGAATAGTCCGGTTCGGAAAGTTCCTCTTCTACGCTGAAATCTTCGAAATCAAATTCGGATACGGACTCCGATTCGGGTTCTTCTGATTCTACAATAACGGAAGTGGGACCATCAGAACCACCCATTATGTTTTGAAGCATTCTGAAGGGGAAACAACCGGTCAGGGACATCGCTAACATTGTGCAACAAAGAATTGCAATAATCTTTCGTGTTTTCATTTCATTCTCCTTTTACATATGTTAAAATTGTTCTATCGCAACAATTTTAGCAGAATATGTACGAAAATGAAAGTATTATTTGCGTAGTCTTTTATAATGGTAAAAGACTACACCAATCAAGGAGGGTATACTAATGGTTAATGTAAAAGGGAAATGGGCGTTTATTACAGGTGCAGCAAGAGGCATCGGATATTTGTCGGCGCTTTTTATGGCAGAGAAAGGATGCAACTTAATCCTTCACAGCAGAAATTTGGAACATACTGACAAAGTTGTGAAAGAGTGTAAGGCCTACGGTGTAAAGGCTGTGGCGGTTGCGGCGGAACTGGTAAATCCCGACAGCGTCAAAGCGATGCTTGCAGAGATTGATAAACTTGGCGTGGATGTGGATATTGTTTTAAATAATGCAGGAATGCAGATTGCGTACCGTACGGAATATTTTGAGACGCCGGTATCCGATTATACTGACAGTTTCTTAATCAATACGATTGCACCGGCATTGATTTGTTACCATTTTATGCCGAAAATGAAAGAAAAAGGTTTCGGCCGTATTGTAAATACCACAAGCGGCATCCGTTTGGATCCCTATCAGGCAGGATATTCGGCAAGTAAGGCTGCTTTAAATAAAATCACAGTAGATTTAGGTTATACTGTGGATGGGACAGATGTTGTTTTGAGTTTGGCAGATCCCGGCTGGTGTCGTACCGACCTTGGCGGAGATAAGGCGCCTAATTCACCCGAAAGCGCATTACCCGGCGTATTGGTTGGTGCTTTCGTAGATGATAAAAAATCCGGCAGATTATTTTCAGCTCAGGACTTTGCAGGAATGGCCTTGGAAGATGCCGTAAAGATGGCTGAAGAGAAGGTTCAGCCCTTAGAGTCGTATGCTGATTAAAGATAGGTATACGGGAAAGAACTATTCCAAAAGGCCAAATGATTTTGGACCGGTTTATACGATTGTCTTCAAGTAAGATGCTGTGCAGATATTATTATTCCGTAAGGAACCTTTTGACTACGTCAGCACTTAATGAGCAAGAAGATATTCTTGCGAATTTAGTACTGTTACGTAGCCAATCGAGCGAAAGCGTGTTCCGTCGGAATATATAATAGTCTGCGCAGCTTTTATTTTAGTAATTACAATCGTATAAATCGGACGAAACCATTGACCGAAACTGCTTTTAATGTTATATTAATGATTGGACGCTTTAAAGCGTTAAATTGACAAAAGCAACATTTGGAAGGGGATTAAAATGCCTATTACAGAATTTTTAGAGAGAAATGCGAGAGAATTTCCCAATGACGTATGTCTTGTGGAAATGAATCCCGAAATAAAAGAAGACCGTCGTGTAACCTGGAAGGAATATGAACTGATTGAACCCAGTGCCAAAACCAGCTATCGACGAGAGATTACTTGGAGCGTATTTAATGAGAAGGCGAACCGTTTTGCCAACCTTTTGATTCAGCGAGGAATTCAGAAGGGCGATAAGGTAGCAATCCTTATGATGAACTGCTTAGAGTGGTTGCCGATTTATTTCGGTATTTTGAAAACCGGTGCGTTGGCAGTGCCTTTGAACTTCCGCTATTCTTCCGATGAAATTGAGTACTGCGTGAATTTGGCAGAAGTTGATATTCTTGTATTCGGACCTTCTTTTATCGGTCGTGTGGAAGAAATTGCAGACCGCATCAGCAAGGGAAGATTGTTAATGTATGTTGGTGAAGGCTGCCCCAGCTTTGCGGATGATTATAATTCATTAGCAGCAAACTGCTCCAGCCAGAGCCCTGACATCGCATTAGATGACCAGGATTATGCAGCGATTTATTTCTCATCGGGAACCACAGGCTTCCCCAAAGCGATTTTACATAAACATGAGAGTTTGGTGCATTCCTGCAAAGTAGAGCAGAATCACCACGGACAGCAGAAGGACGATGTATTTTTATGTATTCCGCCTTTGTACCATACAGGTGCGAAGATGCATTGGTTCGGAAGTCTTTTATCAGGAAGCAAGGCAATCCTTTTAAAAGGAACCAAGCCTGAATTTATTCTTGATGCGGTATCCAAAGAAAAATGTACCATTGTTTGGTTGTTAGTGCCTTGGGCGCAGGAAATTCTGGAAGCCATCGAGAGCGGTAAAGTGAATTTGGATGACTACGAGTTAGACCAGTGGAGACTGATGCATATCGGTGCACAGCCTGTACCCCAGAGTTTGATTAAGAAGTGGAAGAGCATATTCCCGAACCACGATTACGATACCAACTATGGCTTGTCTGAGTCCATCGGACCGGGTTGCGTACATCTTGGTGTTGAGAATATACATAAGGTTGGTGCCATCGGTAAGGCAGGCTACGGCTGGGAAGTCAAAATTGTGGATGAGAACCGCAATACCGTAGCGAAGGGCGAAGTTGGTGAGCTTGCAGTCAAAGGCCCCGGTGTTATGACCTGCTACTACAGAGATGAAAAGGCAACCAATGAAGTATTGGCAGACGGCTGGTTATTTACCGGTGATATGGCGCAGGAAGACGAAGACGGTTTTATCTTCCTTGTAGACCGTAAGAAGGACGTTATCATCAGTGGTGGCGAGAACCTTTATCCGGTACAGATTGAAGATTTTATCCGTACCAACGATAAAGTACATGACGTAGCGGTAATCGGTTTGCCCGATAAGCGTCTTGGTGAAATTGCAGCTGCCATTATTGAATTAAAAGAAGGTATGGAAATGACCACAGAAGAAATGGATGAGTTCTGTTTAGGTCTTCCCAGATACAAGAGACCCAAAACCATTATTTTTGCAGATATCCCGAGAAATCCGACGGGTAAAATCGAGAAACCGAAGTTACGTGAGAAGTATGGTGCGGATAAGTTGATTGCAGACCAGAACCGTGGCTAATGATTAGAAGAATAAATGCCGGCATATTGGTTTGCGGGCAGAAAGGAAAGATACAATGAGCGAAGTTAAAATTATGTTAGGTAATGAGGCTATTGCCAGAGGTGCTTTTGAAGCAGGTGTGAAAGTGTCTGCGGCATATCCCGGCACACCCAGTACCGAAATCAGCGAAAATATTGTAAAATATCCGGAGATTTACGCAGAGTGGTCTCCCAATGAAAAGGTTGCCATGGAAGTTGCAATCGGTGCATCCATCAGCGGTGTAAGAGCAATGGCATCCATGAAGCACGTTGGTGTAAATGTAGCATCTGACCCCTTATATACCATCTCTTACGCAGGTGTAAACGGTGGTCTGGTGTTAGTGGCAGCAGATGATCCCGGCCTGTATTCTTCCCAGAATGAGCAGGATACCAGATGTGTAGCAAGAGCGGCTATGGTTCCCGTATTAGAGCCTTCTGATTCTCAAGAGGCGAAGGATTTTATGAAATATGCCTTCGATTTGTCAGAGAAGTATGATACACCGATTATCCTTAGAACCACAACACGTTTATCACATTCCCAGGGGCCTGTAACTTTGGAAGAAAGATGCGAACCCGTTGATATTGCATACGAAAGAAATGTAAGCAAATTTGTTATGATGCCCGGTAATGCCAAGGGCAGACATGTATATGTAGAGAAACGTTTAAAAGATATGGCTGAAGACGGTTGTAATATGCCCATCAACCGTGTGGAAATGAATGATACCAAGATTGGTTTTATCACCAGTGGTATTGCATACCAGTATGTAAAAGAAGCTTGTCCCGAAGCGTCTGTATTAAAGCTTGGTATGGTACATCCTCTTCCCCGTAAAATGATTGAGGAGTTTGCTTCCAAAGTAGATACCCTTTACATTTTCGAAGAGCTGGAGCCTGTTTTTGAAGAGCAGATTAAGTCTTGGGGCATTAAGTGTATTGGTAAGGAAATCTTCACCGTACAGGGCGAATACAGTGCCAATATGCTTCGCAAGGCTGTTTTAAATGAAGATGTGGAAGGTAAGGCAGCAGCGCAGGTGCCTGCACGTCCTCCCATCCTTTGCCCCGGATGTCCTCACAGAAGCGTATATTCCGTGTTAAACAAGTTAAAAATTCACGCAGCCGGCGATATCGGATGTTATACTTTAGGTGCGGTTGCGCCTCTTAGCGTAGTAGATACCACTGTTTGTATGGGTGCAAGTATTTCTACCCTTCACGGTATGGAAAAGGCTAAAGGCAAGGATTATATCAAGAATTGGGTAGCCGTAATCGGTGATTCTACTTTTATGCATACAGGTGTGAACTCACTTATGAATATGGTTTATAATCAGGGTACCGGAACTGTTATGATTCTGGATAACTCTACTACAGGTATGACAGGTCATCAGGACCATGCAGCAACCGGAAAGACTCTTATGGGTGATGTGGTTCCTGCAATTAATATTTATGAACTTTGTAAGGCCATGGGTATTAAGAATGTGGTAGAAGTAAATGCATTCGATACTGTGGAATTGGAAAGAATTGTTAAAGAAGAAACTGCGAAGGATGAAGTATCTGTTATTATTACCAAGTCTCCCTGTGTACTTCTTAAGGGCAACAAATTCCCTTACAAGTGTGTACCTGTAGCGGATAAGTGTAAAAAGTGCGGTATGTGCTTAAAACCCGGATGTCCTGCGCTTACCAAGAATGCAGACG
The DNA here is from genome assembly GCA_964591945.1 of uncultured Lachnospiraceae bacterium. Lineage (GTDB taxonomy): Bacteria > Bacillota > Clostridia > Lachnospirales > Lachnospiraceae > UBA3766. The sequence goes on from CAZQBM010000055.1 coordinate 8,899, forward strand.
GAACGATTTCAATTGATACCACAATGTGTAACGGTTGCGGACTTTGTATGAATCTTTGTAAGTTCGATGCAATCGAGAAAGTGGAGGTGTAGTCATGGCAAATACAACTAAGAATATTATGATCGTTGGTGTAGGTGGTCAGGGTACGCTTCTTACCAGCCGTATTTTAGGCGGTATTACCGTAGCAGCAGGATATGATGTAAAATTATCCGAAGTCCATGGTATGGCACAGCGTGGAGGTAGCGTTGTTACTTTTGTACGTTATGGCGAGAAAGTAGCAGAGCCTATCGTAGAAGAAGGCCAGGCAGATGTGTTAATTGCATTTGAGAAGTTGGAAGCATTGCGCTATGCACATTTCTTAAAGAAAGATGGTGCAATTGTAGTAAACGACCACAGAATTGATCCTATTACAGTTGTAACAGGTGTGGCACAGTATCCTGAAAACATCATTGAAAATTTAGAGAAGGAACACAGTGTATATAAAGTAAATGCAATGGAAGAAGCGTTGAAACTTGGCAATTCCAAAGTATTTAACATTATCGTTCTCGGTGTTGCAGCAAAGCATATGGATTTCTCAAAGGAAGCATGGCTTGAAGTAATTGAGAAGACGGTTCCGCCTAAGACTGTAGAAATTAATAAAAAAGCATTCCTTTTAGGATATGAAAGTTAAATATTTTTCACATCGCCTGCAGATAATAAATGCAGGCGATGATTTATTTAGGCGTGTTTTACTTGTCATAAATTGCCAAGATTAGATATAACGAGGTAAAAGAAAATGATTATCGACTTTCATACACATATATTTCCGGATAAAATAGCAGAGAGCACCATACGCAGTCTGGAGGAGCGCGCAGGTCTAACTGCATCCACCAACGGCACATTAAGCGGCCTTCTTGCATCTATGGAGACCGCCGGAGTAGATATGTCGGTTATTTTACCGGTGGTAACCAAACCAAGCCAATTTGAGACTGTAAACACATTTGCAGCAAGCGTCAATGAACAGTATGAAGGAAAACTCTTATCTTTTGGCGGAATTCATCCCGATACGGAGGATTATAAGAAGGAACTGGACCGCATTAAGGAATTAGGATTAAAAGGTATTAAAATCCATCCGGATTACCAGGGCGTGATGATTGATGACATACGGTATATGAATATCATCGAATATGCAGATGCGCTGGGACTTATCATTCTCACACATGCGGGTATTGATATTGGTTTGCCGGATCCCGTACATTGTCCGCCTGATAAAATGCGCAAGGTAATCGATACCTTGCATCCTAAAAAAATGGTTGTTGCACACTACGGCGGTTGGAATCAGTGGGAAGAAGTGTACGAGTATCTGGCAGGCGAGAATCTGTATCTGGATACGGCGTTTACCTTTGACTATATCAAAGAAGATATGTTTTATAAAATTCTTGAAAAACACGGTTCCGATAAGGTTTTGTTTGCTACGGATTGCCCCTGGGGATATCAGAAGAAAGATGTTGAAAGTTTAAAGAAAACGAACTTGACTGACGAAGTCAAAAATGAAATTTTATATAAAAATGCAATGAATTTATTGAAAATTTAAAATTATTTACAAAAACCCTTGCAATTTTTGTAAGGGTTTTATATAATCATAATTGCTTTAGCACTTTAAAGCGTCTAACTTCTAAAGTTTAAAGCGTCTAACTTTTGAAGTTTAAAGTGATAATAAAGAGAAAGAATATATATAACAAGAAAGCAGAGTATTGAGATAAAATATATATTCTGAAGGAGGAGAACATGTTAGTAAAAATTATTTTTCTGGTAATATTCTTTGCAGTGATGATTGGCGTAGGATTATATTCCAGAAAACATGCAACCAATGTAAATGACTTCGTACTTGGTGGAAGAAGTGTAGGGCCCTGGCTTACCGCTTTTGCGTACGGTACTTCTTATTTTTCGGCAGTAGTGTTCGTAGGCTATGCCGGACAGTTTGGTTATAAGTATGGTCTTGCGGCAACCTGGATTGGTATCGGTAACGCGGTAATCGGTTCACTGCTTGCCTGGGTGTTACTGGGCAGAAGAACCCGTGTTATGACCAAGCATTTGTCTGCGGCAACCATGCCGGATTTCTTTGGTAAAAGATATGATTCCAATGCATTGCGCATTGCGGCATCTATGATTTCTTTTATCTTCTTAATTCCGTATACAGCTTCTGTATACAACGGATTATCAAGATTGTTTGAAATGGCTTTTGACATTCCTTATGCAGTTTGTGTTATCGTTATGGCAGCATTGACCTGCGTATATGTTGTTCTTGGCGGTTATATGGCAACTGCTATTAATGACTTTATCCAGGGTATCATTATGTTGTTTGGTATTGTTGCAGTCATCGCTGCAGTATTAAACGGACAGGGTGGTTTTTATGAAGCGGTAAGACAGTTGTCAACCTTTGAAAGTGATGTGCCTGTTACCATGGGCCAGCAGGGTGTATTCACGTCCTTTTTCGGACCGGACCTTCCGAACCTCCTCGGTGTTGTTATTTTAACTTCTCTCGGAACTTGGGGACTTCCACAGATGGTACATAAATTCTATGCAATCAAAGATGAGAAGTCTATTAAGACAGGTACTATCATTTCCACCATTTTTGCAATTGTTGTATCGGGAGGGTGTTACTTCCTCGGTGGATTTGCGAGATTGTTCGATACAGAGGCAATTTACAACGAAAGCGGTAAAATCGTTTACGATGCGATTATTCCCGGTATGTTGTCTACGTTACCTGATATTTTAATCGGTATCGTAATTGTATTGGTGTTGTCTGCATCTATGTCGACTCTTTCTTCATTGGTATTGACTTCAAGTTCAACTTTGACTCTTGATTTTATCAAGGGCAATATCATTAAAGAAATGTCAGAAAAGAAACAGCTCCTTTGCATGAGAATCTTCTTGGTTGTGTTCCTTGTACTCAGTGTTGTAATCGCATTGGATCCCCCTGATTTCATTGCGCAGCTTATGGGTATTTCATGGGGTGCACTGGCAGGTGCATTCCTCGCGCCGTTCATCTACGGTTTGCGTTGGAAAGGCGTTACAAAAGCTTCTGTATGGGCAAGTTTTGCGTGTGGCGTATTACTTACTGTTGCCAATATGTTCTTTCAATTTATCGCATCCCCCATTAATGCCGGAGCAATTGCAATGATTGCAGGTCTTATCATTGTTCCGGTTGTAAGTCTAATTACACCGAAGATGAAGAAAGAAAAAGTAGATGAAATCTTTACCTGTCTGGATGAAACCGTTGTGGTTCACAAGAGAAACTCGATTGAAGAGGAGTAACAAATTATGCATATAAGTATTATTGAACAGTACTTATGAATGTGTTAAAATATTTTTGTAAAAGAGAAGAATAGGAAGAATCCGGTGCTTTTACGGCACCGGATTTTTTGATTGTATTGGATAAAATATTCGATACCCATTAAAAGACTGAGGTGGTAAAATGCAGTTTTATCTTGCGCCTATGGAGGCGGTAACGGGATTTGTATATCGGAATGTGTATCATTCCATGTTTGGAGACATGGATAAGTATTTTGCGCCTTTTATCACGCCTACGCAGAAGAAAATTCTTAGAACAAGGGAGCGCAAGGACGTAGCTTCTGAGAATAACGTAGGAATGTATATGGTTCCGCAGATTCTTACAAACAATGCGGAGCAGTTTATTGAAACGTGCGAGTTTTTGGCGAAGCAAGGATACAAAGAGATTAATTTAAATCTTGGTTGTCCGGCGCCGACGGTGGTAACCAAAGGGCGCGGAAGCGGATTCCTTGGTGATACTGTGAAATTGGAGCGCTTCCTTGCTGAAGTGTATCGTTGGAATAACGGATTGCCGGAAGCAGAGCGGTTTGATATTTCCGTAAAAACACGATTGGGGCTTGAAGATGCGGAAGAGTTTGATGAGATACTACCGATTTATAACAGTTATCCGCTGAAGGAGGTAATTATTCATCCCAGGGTGCGGAGAGACTTTTATAAGGGAATGCCTGACCTGGATGCTTTCGGGAAGGCGTTGGAACTGTGTAAACATTCGGTATGTTATAATGGTGACATTTTTAGTGTGGATAATTATATGAATATATCAAAGCAGTTTCCCTCCGTGGATAAAATCATGCTCGGGCGTGGTGTGATTACCAATCCCGGTTTGGTGCGGGAAATTAAAACAGGTTGCAAGATTACCAAGGAAGAATTGCGTCAATATCATGACGCCTTGTATGCCGGATATTTGCAGGATCTCGGTGCTGAAACAGACGTCCTTTTTAAGATGAAAGAAGTATGGTTTTATTTGGGAACAAATTTCCAAGACAGTGACAAAATAATCAAGAAGGTTTGTAAAGCGAAGAGACCGGACGAGTACAAATCGGTTCTGAAAGAAATATGGCCGACTATAGAAATGATGCCTGAATCGAGTAAGTGATATATATCTATCTTCGTGGAAGTATAAATAATAATAAATAGCAGGTAAATTTATGAAATATTTGGTGTCGCTTTATTTTGATGACAAAACAAATCAACGGATATTGAAATATATGACGGCTGTGGCTATGAAAACAGGGAATGACTATATGTTGGAACATAAGGTACCGCCTCATATTACAATCGCATCTTTTGAAGTGGATGAGGAGATAAATTCAGATTCAGATGTTGTAGAGCAATTAGGAAAGAACTTTAATGAAGTATTTCAAAATGCTTCCGGGGGAGTCGTACAGTGGGTTGGAACAGGTGCTTTTATGACATCCACATTATATTTGACACCTGTGTTAAATCAATATTTGCAGAATATAATGGAAGATGTCTATGCTGTTGTTTCAGCGGATAAGGATATAAAGGTAAGTAAATATTATAGGCCGTATCAATGGCTACCGCATACAACCATAGGGAAGAAAATGGATGCTGAGCAACTTGTAGAAGCTTTTGCGTCAGTGCAATTGGATTTTAAAGTGATTACAGGAAGTGTAATTAAGATTGGATTAGCTAAGGCAAGTCCGTATGAAGATATTGCCACGTGGAATTGTGTAGAATAAAGAAAAACGTTTGTCATTATTATTTGACAAACGTTTTTCTTTATAATTATGTTGCTTTTTTGATAGAAGCGGAGCTTTCTTTTCTTTTTTTTGCACTAAGTGCGTTGATAACAGATATTGTAATAAGCCCGATAATACTGAGTGCAGATATAACCTCAGCAATGCGCCAGTAAATTGGTTCGTGGAAAGAAATGTCTAAGGTTCCTTCAAAACCGGCAGGGATCTCAACATGAATACAATTATTATATCCGTTAGTAATTAACATTTTAGCATCGACGTCTACAATTGTTGCAGAATAGCCTTTGTAATTTAATAAAGGGACTTCGACATATCCGTCTAATCCGTAGTTACCCACATGCATCGTCACGGAGTTTCCTATTTTGGTTATGCCGGTAAGAATGATTCCCTCTGATGCAGCGTATCTGCCATATATCACATTTCCTAATTCGGTTCCGGCAGGGAAGTATTCGCAAGAATATAACTGTGTGGAAGGTAACTCATAGGTATCATATACGCGATAAGGTGCACCATCTGATAAGTAAGAGTGATAATACCAACCGGTTCCAAGCAATGTACTTATACATAACATAATAATTGCAAGTGGCATAAAAGGTAAGCTGTGAGTTTCTGTTTTTCGTTCAGACAAGCATTTTAAAACTAAGCAGAAACAAATGGTTATGAATACTGTTCCGATAGAGAGGAAGCGCCAAGGAAACTGAAGGCTTGATACTAAAGCGGTGCCGAGAACACAGGAGTTTGCGATAGCGTCCCAAGGGAATAAGTAACTACTCATATAAATTGCTAAGACGGAACCAACGAAACTAAATAGAATCAGCCTGAATTCGGAATGTTTACGCTCTTCTTTGGTTACTGTCAATATATAATAGATGCATACAAAAAAGCCAAGTGATAAGGTTACACCTAATCCGGGATTGAATTCGCTTTGTATACCTGCTGCAGTAGACCAGGTACCACCGACTCCTTTCTGGAATATACTGAATATCTGTGCAAAATAAAGGCCAATATTTTGCACGGAAGTTCCGCCCCATTCGGAAGAGTTTATGACAAATTCTTCCGTAAAATAGTAGTCAACAAATGGAACGATGAATCCTGCATTAATTAATAAGGTAAAGGCCACTGTTAAAAGAAGTGACAGCAGGACTTTGGGTTGTATGGTTTTCTTGATCAATACGATGCAGGTAAGCAATATAAAAATTGCTACCATTTCACATGATAAAATGTGTGTATGTATGATACCGGTCAATCCTAAGGCAGGCATAATTGCCAGCTTCCAACAGGGTTTGTTATTCTTTGGTGTAAAAATATTATAGAGCCCCAAGAAGATTAAGGGCAGGAAAATCATAGCACAATATTCACCTACTGCCGCACGTGTATAAAGATTCAAAAGGCGATACAGTGAAAGGGTATAAAGCATTGTACCAATTAATCCCAGTTTATTGCTTTGGAATAATTTTCTAAAACAATAGTATGCAATGAGAACGGTTGCAATATTTACGGTAAAGACAAATACCTGATATGCATTTTGTACAGGCATACCAAACAAACGTAATATGGCAGGAAAATAAAGTAACGCATCGCCATAAAATACACCTGCAGCGTAACCGTAATCAGCAGCCAGCATAGGATGAATTTTCACAGGAAATACCCCGTTTTCTAAGCCTATTTTAATGCCGTCTATACGAAGAAGATGATAGGGTAAGTCATGACCTACCACCATATAATCCAATAGTAAAGGATAAGAAGACAAGAGAATAATGCCGCCTAAAGCCAAAGCGGTCTTGCGTTTGGATAAATCTATGGTACAAATATAATAACCAAGCGTAATCAAAAGACATAATGCAATAGCGTGCAGAAAGTCTTGTTTTGCCATAGCAGTCGTTTCGTGAACGGATATTTCCGATATTTCCAGGTTGCCTTGTCCGCAATAATCAACTAAGATGATTACTTCACCGGGCGAATTGACACGCATTGTCAATTCAGAAGTTCTGTTTACTGCATACATGGCGTTTGTCCCGGAAAGGAAGTTATGAGCCGGAATGTTGGGAGAATACGCTTGAATAGTATTTCCGGCGGTATCGGTACCGTAATTTACATACACAATATAACTACCGCGTGATAACTCAAGAGAATCTGTGGATGCAACTGTGCCGGCAGCTGCGTTGGTAACATTTGCGTTGATTTTGTCCCCATACACAAGTGCTTCATCACAATTTAATTCATTGGGATAGATTGTAGTGCTGTAAAGGCTGGATTTGCACAGTATGAAATTTCCTGTAGCCAATAACAGTATACATATTTGAATGATTAAAATTACAAGCAAGGGCTTGTTCTTTTTTAAGTTAAGCATAGTATTCTCCTGTTTCTTTTATACTGTTTATAATTATAATATAGT
>CAZQBM010000056.1:0-16122 GCA_964591945.1 uncultured Lachnospiraceae bacterium
GACTAACTTATGTTTTTAATATTAAAAACAGAATTTTTAAAAACATTTAAGTAAACATTTAACTAAACATTTAAGTAAACATTTAACTAAACATTTAACTGGGTTTGTATGTCACAGTTTGTCGACGTCTTAGGGCTTTTGTCGGCAACAAACTCTTGATATAATAAAGCCGGTAGCTCTATGCTACCGGCAATCGTGTTACAGGGTGGTTGGCCTCCTATTCTTACGGAGGTGATGCTTATGAAAAATCATTTTGATTTTAAGGATATATTGACCTTTGGTCTTTTTCTTTTAGCATTGCTCACATTCGTTTTTACGTTTTGTAAGTAAAGCTACATAAACAAAAAACCTTCCCTGTACTTTGGACGGTGCGGGAAGGTTTTTTCTCAAATTCTGGCCAACCACTCTGTGGCGATTGCCTTTTATATGTTTATTATAGCAAAAAATATATAAATTACAAGGGAATTTTATCGACAATGGAACGCTACTCGCCAGGCTCAGTTCGATTCCGCTTCGCTGCATCTCACTGTCTGGCTGTCGCCAGATATGTCCTTGCACAATTAGCCTTGTGTGTGCAAGCACCCACCGGCTATTGCGCCAGTCCATGCCTGGCTCGTAGCTAACACTCAAATTTATACCCCATGCCCCATATCGTCTTGATCATATCACCCTTTTCTCCAAGCTTTGATCTCAACTTTTTCACATGGGTATCGATGGTTCTGGCATCGCCAAAATAATCGTAATTCCACACGTTATTCAGAATCTTCTCTCTGGACAACGCAATGCCCTTATTCTCTACGAAATAAGTCAGCAATTCGAATTCCTTATAGCTTAACTCAATCAGTTCGCCGTCGGAACGCACCTCATGGGCGGTTTTATCGATTATAATTCCACCGGCCTCAACGCAGTCTTCACCGGGAAGTTTGCGGGAACGGCGAAGGATTGCTTCGATACGCGCCACAAGAATCTTCGGGCTGAAAGGTTTCGCGATATATTCGTCTACGCCCAGCTGAAAGCCCTGCAGCTCATCGCGTTCATCGCCTCTGGCAGTCAGCATAATAATGGGCACCTTGGAAGACTCCCTGATTTCCTTACATACCTCCCAGCCGTCCATTTTAGGCATCATAACGTCCAAAACAATCAAAGCTATATCTTTATCTTCATAAAAGAGATCCAGCGCCTTACAGCCGTCCTCAGCCTCAATCACATCAAATCCGGCTTTTACAAGGAAATCCTTAACAAGGATTCGCATTCTGGTCTCATCATCTACCACAAGAATTTTTAACTTGTCCATTTCGTCCTCCTTTTACATCGGGAACACTGCCCCTATGTAGCATCTAAATAACAGACTAGCAGACAACTATGTTAAAATTGTGAATTCCGCAATTTACACCGCAAATATTCAGTACCTATACACATTTTACAACGCTTACGGTTCTTCCGACGTCATAGACTGTCTCTCTATCCCGTACTCATTCTCATAATAAACAATACGGTTCTCACGCTCGCGAAGTTCCTGCTCCCACTCCGCATACTTATTGATGATTGCATTCTCATAATTAAGAATATTGGGATTCTTTCCGGTGGTCGCAATGAAGAACATTGCAATTACCATAAGCACAAGAACAACGTTCACAATAATGGAAGTTTTTAACTTCTTGGCATCATCGTTCTTTTTCTTCACCATAAACTGCTGACGTTTCTGGATTGCCTCCTGCTCACGTCTCGTGGTCAAATCAAAAGTCGTGTACAAAGGAATGGGCACCACTTCGCCTGGCGTGTTGGGATTGTTATCAAGGATTTTCTTGACTTTTAGCATAAATTCCAAGCCCACCGGTGTCTGAAATGTGCGTTTCTCAATGCTTTTATTATATAATTTATACAGAAGCTCAATGTCAGCCTGGCCGATTTTTGGCTCCAGTTTCTCGATTTTTTCCAACTCTTCCTGCGCCATCAACACATCCTGCGTATTGCTGAAGAGATAATCTTTTACTTGATTTTCACGATTCATACGGTTCCATCCTTTCATCGTAAGCAAAAGAAAAAAGGGACACAATGTCCCTTTCTTCTCAAGTGGAGTAGACGGGAGTCGAACCCGTGTCCAAAGACTTATTCCCTGTCCTTCTACTATCATAGATGGTTGTTTCGGATTCCCTAGGAAAGACGGGAGCCATCACCCTTCAATCTTCGGTAGCTTCATATTACGCCCTGGCACTCAAAGCTTTGTGACAGTCGTTTCCTGCAGGGATGATGCCCAGACCCCCGCATGCAGGTGTACGGGGAAGGACAAGCTGCATTTAGGCAGCTACTGCTAATCTATTGTCAGCGTTTAATTTTAGGTTTGTGATTTGACGCATCACCTGCGGATAGCTTCTCCAGCTGCAAAACCCCTGTCGAAACCATGACTACCCCATGTTTCGAAAGTTCATTGCTTTCTACTTATATTCTATGCGATATGTGCCGTTTTCGTCAAGTGTGAGACATTCAACTCATAGTTGAATGTTATTATTTCATATATTTCTCTGACTGATAAGTTATTCAAACACAATTCTATAGTGTGAATTTTTGTGCTTCGATTAAAGACCGTTTTGACTGCGTCGGTGCTTAATGAAAACTGTCAGAGAACTATTCTACAGATTCTTCACCTTGAAGTCCCTTTCGCTCTCGCGACGCTGGTCCTTCTTCGCGATATCCTCACGCTTATCATAAAGCTTCTTACCTTTCGCAAGCCCTATTTCAATTTTAGCCCTGCCGGACGTAAAATATACCTGAAGCGGCACCAATGTATAGCCTTTTTCTTTGATTTTACCAAGAAGTTTCATGATCTCCCTTTTATGAAGAAGAAGTTTCTTCGGACGCAAAGGGTCTTTGTTGAAAATATTACCCTTCTCGTAAGGACTTACGTGCATGCCGTAGATAAACATCTCGCAATTCTCAATCCTTATAAAAGACTCTTTAATACTGCACTTCCCCTGTCTTAAAGACTTCACTTCAGTACCGTGCAACACAAGCCCCGCCTCATATTTCTCCTCGATAAAATAATCGTGGTATGCTTTTTTGTTATTGGCAATTAACTTCATTCCTTCGTTTGCCATGATAATTCTCCTTATTCGCCCGCAGGCTCTCAACTACTATTTCGACATTTCCGCCATAAAACTTATATCAAATACATTCCCTTTTATAAAAGTTTTATGCCTCATCTTCATCATCATATAATAAAAAGTCGATGGTTCTAAGCACCTCATCCGTGGAATTCACAAGCACTTTCACCGGCTCACCAAGGCGGTAGACCTTGCCGGAATGAGTGCCTTTCAGCTCCATATTCTTTTCATCATATGCATAAAAGTCATCCGTCAGAAGCGAAGTTCGAATCATCCCTTCCACGGTATTGGGAAGTTCTACATAAATACCCCAGGAAGTAATGCCCGAAATAATACCTTCAAAGACTTCACCGATACGCTCTGACATATACTGGACTTTCTTTAACTTATTGGTCTCGCGCTCCGCCTCAGCAGCCCTGCGCTCCGTTTTGGAACTCTGGCTCGTTACCTTAGGCAGAATTGCGTTATAATGCTCTATTTTATCATTATTTAAACGACCGCGCAATTCATCCTTGATAATGCGGTGAATCTGCAAATCAGGGTATCTTCGAATCGGCGATGTGAAATGACAATACTGCTGGCACGCAAGGCCGAAATGCCCCGTACAAAGCACGGAATACTGGGCCTGCTTCATACTGCGTAATGCAAGTCTTGAAATCAGTGCCTCCTCCGGCGTATCCTGAATTTTTGCAAGCAACTTCTGTACTTCCTTCGGATGAATTTCGTCCTTATATGACTTAAAATAATAACCGAAGTTTCGAATCAGAATCTGTAGTTTCTCAATTTTATCCGCATCGGGCACATCATGAACACGATACACAAAAGGTAACTCCTGCCAATAAAAATGCCCCGCCACGGTTTCATTGGCTGCCAACATGAAATCTTCGATAATTTTGGTAGCAATATTGCGGTCATAAGGCTTAATATCGATAACCTTACCCTTTTCATCTACAATAATCTTGCTTTCCGGCAAGTCAAAATCGATGGAACCGCGCTTTCTTCTCTTTTCACGAAGAATCCCTGCCAGTTCTTTCATCAGCTCAAACATCGGAACCAGTTCAGCATATTTCTCGCATTCTTCGGCATCGTTCTGCTCCAGAATCTTAGCCACAGATGTATAGGACATTCTGCGATTCACTTTAATCACGGTTTCCGCCAGTTTGTGAGAAACAATATCACCTGTAGAATCAATCTGCATAATACAGCTTAATGCAAGACGGTCTACGCCCTCATTTAAGGAACAGATACCGTTACACAATCTGTGGGGAAGCATAGGGATTACGCGGTCTGCAAGATACACGCTGGTGCCTCTTTTTAAGGCTTCACGGTCCAAAGCCGAGTTTTCTTGCACATAATTGGTAACATCCGCAATATGAACGCCCAATTCATAGAATTCACCATTTCGTGTAATGCTTACTGCATCATCTAAGTCCTTGGCATCCTCGCCGTCAATCGTCACCATCACGGTATCGCGCAAATCAAGTCGACCCGCCATATCCGCCTCAGACACTTCCAAACCTACGCGTTCCGCCTGATTAAGCACCTTCTCCGAAAACTTTGTCGGAATTTCATACCCTTCCACAATGGATAAAATATCCACGCCCGGGTCCATTGCGTGCCCTAGGATCTCAACAATACGCCCCTCCGCACTTCTTCTGCCGTGGGGATATTCCGTAATCTCAGCCACAACCTTATGGCCGTCCATGGCACCTTTTGATGCCTCCTTCGGAATAAAAACATCCTCGCCGATTCGCTGATTATCAGGCACCACAAAGCCAAAGCTTTTGGACTTCTGATAAGTACCTACCACACGTCTGATTCCGCGCTCTATGATTTTAACAACCATACCTTCCTTACGCTTCCCATCTCCGGGATTTCCCGGAAACAGTTCCACAAGCACCGTATCGGAATGCATAGCACCATTCACATATTTGCCCGCAACAAAAATGTCCCCCTCAACTTCTTCGCTTTCCACAAAGCCGAATTCGTGAGAAGTACCGCAAAATACGCCTGTTATTGTAATTGTTTTCTGCTTCTTACTTTTCTTACCCATATATTTTACCCTCAAAATAAAAATGTGCAACGCACATTCATTGCGCACGAGCGGTGTTGCAACGCAACAAACTTCCTTTCCGCGAGCTGTGCAATATATTTTTTAATTCATAGTATCTGCTATGAATTAAAAAACACTCCTGCACTTTGCAGGAGTGTCTAACATTCTTATCTTAGAACAACGACATATTGAGAAGGATTGACATCACCATAAAAATCGCGCCAAGCACGGCAGTGATTTTTACCAGCATTCCTTCCATAGAACGGCCTTTATTCTTGCCCCAATATGTGTCTGCAACACCGCTAAGCGCTGACAAACCGGAATTCTTGCCTTCCTGCATCAATACAATTCCTGAAAGTGCAATTGCAACTATGATAAATACAACTGTAACAATAATTCTAACTGTTTCCATTTCTAATACTCCTATGACTTGTTTGCCCGAAATTGGCAAAATTACATCAGCTTGATTATCTTATCATAGACAATTACATTTTGCAAGACTTATTTTTAAACGCATCATTGAATATATCATTTCAAAATCTCTTTTTTCCTGCCATATTTTATTTTTCATATCCCTTAATCGGTTGGAATGGCGTGCTGTACTTTCCACAACCTTTTAAATGTTCTTCGATTCGAAGTAACTGGTTGTATTTTGCATTACGGTCGCTTCGGCAAGGGGCACCTGTCTTAATCTGTCCCGCATTTAAACCAACTGCGAAATCAGCGATAAAAGAATCCTCGGTTTCGCCGGAACGATGCGAAATGATGGTTTTAAAACCACTCTTCTTTGCAAGCATTACCGCCTCCGTCGCCTCAGTTACCGTACCAATTTGATTTAATTTAACAAGAATCGCATTGCCTGCGTGAAGCTTAATTCCGGCCTCCAAACGAAGTTTATTGGTTACAAACAAGTCATCACCCACTAACTGAACCTTCTTGCCCAAACGCTCCGTAAGAAGCTGCCAACCCTCAAAATCACTCTCCTGCAAAGCATCTTCAATAGATACAATAGGAAATTGATCAATCAACATCTCATAATATGAAATCATTTCGTTGGTGTCACGATACATTTTATCTCCGCTTGTCTGACTTTCACCGGGGAAATAATACACATTTTTATCAGGCTGATATAATTCGCTTGATGCCGCATCCATAGCAATTACTACATCAATGCCGGGCTCATACCCTGCATTCTGAATCGCGTCCACAATCAACTGCAGTACCGCAAAAGTATCTTTTACATTAGGTGCAAAACCACCCTCATCGCCCACAGCGGTGGATAATCCTTTTTCCTTGCAAAGTTGTTTTAACTTCTGGTAGATTTCCACACCAATACGAAGTCCTTCCGCGAAATTCTCCGCCAATACGGGCATAATCATAAACTCCTGGAAATCCACCGTATTATCAGCATGTACGCCACCGTTTAAAATATTCATCATCGGCACAGGCATTACATCCGCGCTGCTTCCGCCAATATAACGATACAAGGGAATGCCAAGGCTCTCTGACGCAGCCCTTGCACAAGCCATTGAAACAGCTAAGGTGGCATTGGCGCCTAAATTAGCTTTATTATCTGTCCCGTCCAAATGCCCCAACAAATGATCGATTGCACACTGGTCGTAGACATCCTGCCCAAGTAACGCTTCACGAATGACTGTATTCACATTTTCTACTGCCTTCTGCACGCCAAGGCCAAAGTAACGCTTCTCACCATCTCTCTTCTCTACCGCTTCAAAACGTCCTGTACTGGCACCGGAAGGCACGCTTGCTCTTCCAATAAAAAGACCATTTACCGTCACTTCCGCTTCTACTGTAGGATTACCTCTCGAATCCAAAATCTCCCTTGCATGCACTTCTGTAATCTTTCCGACATTTGTCATGATGATATCTCCTTTTTATAATGAGTGTGTTGTATGTCCCAATTTGGTTTTTTGATTTCATAATGTTGCGTGGATTATTTTACATTCCAACAGAACACGCTCCCGCTCGATTGTGAATGTAACGGACACTAAACTCGTGCTGCATTACATTTGCACTCGTTAAGTGCCGACACTCACAAACGGTTCTTTATGGAATGAAAATATCCACACAACAATTTAATTTATGAACGCAAAACCAAATTGGGACATACATTTACCTGCATTATGCCCTGAATATGGAAATATCATACATTGTACTTAATATGCGGTAAGTCTCAGAACTTAAGATATACTTCTCAGTTTATATCAATAAATAATTCAAAAAGCTGCCATCTGTATATAACAAATGACAGCTTATCACGCATCCCTTGCGGATGCATCGTACACTTTATTACTCTGAGCGAGTATTTTGTTTTTCGTTTGAAGACCGTTTTGAATGCGTCGGTGCTTAATGAAAAGGCTTGTTTACAAGACTTTGAATTTAGCATCCGCTACGTATTCAACCGAGCGAGAGCGCGTCTGAAAACGAATACAAAATATCCGCTCAGAGTCTTAACACTCCCCGCATCCGCACGGGATGCCCCAAATTACTTCTGAATCAATAATGACTTACCGGTCATTTCTGCAGGCTGTTCCTTGCCCATAATTTCGATAAGTGTAGGAACGATATCAGCCAAGCATCCGCCTTCACGCAAGCCGTATCCTTCCTTGTAATTTACAAGGATAAAAGGAACAGGGTTTGTGGTATGTGCAGTAAACGGTTCGCCTGTTTCATAATCCACAAGCTGTTCTGCATTACCGTGGTCAGCACAGATAAACATTACGCCACCCATTTCTTTTACAGCATCCACAGCCTTGCCTACACACTCATCAACCGCTTCTACAGCCTTGATTGCAGCGTCCTGAACGCCTGTATGACCAACCATATCAGGGTTCGCAAAGTTTATTACGATTACATCATAAGAACCGCTCTTGATTGCTTCTACAAGCTTATCGCATACGCCGTAAGCGCTCATTTCAGGCTTTAAGTCGTAGGTTGCAACTTCCTTGGGTGAGTTAACAAGAATTCTTGTTTCACCTTCGTTGGGTTCTTCCACGCCACCATTAAAGAAGAAGGTAACGTGTGCATATTTCTCTGTTTCAGCGATTCTTGCCTGAGTCATGTTGTTTGCAGCAAGCCATTCACCAAAGGTATTGGTTACGCTGATTTTATGGAAAGCCACTTCCTTATTAGGGATTGTGGGATCATATTCTGAGAAACATACGAATTTAAGGTCAAGACGTTCACGGTCAAAGCCCTTGAAATCATCATCACAGAATGCTCTGGTAATTTCTCTTGCACGGTCAGGACGGAAGTTGAAGAATACAACACTGTCCTTATCCTGAATAAGAGCCACGGGAGCACCGTTCTTCTGAACAACGGTAGGCTTAACGAATTCGTCTGTTTCATCTCTGTCATAAGACTCAGCTACTGCAGCAACTGCACTGTCTGCAGTTAAGCCTTCTCCCTTGGTCATAGCAAGATAAGCCTTTTCTACTCTGTCGTAGTTGTTATCACGGTCCATAGCATAGTAACGACCACTTACCATAGCAACTTCACCAACGCCGATTTCAGCCATTTTAGCTTCCAACTGCTCTACATAGTCCTTACCGCTTGCAGGAGGTGTATCACGACCATCCAAGAAGCAGTGAACATATACTTTCTTTAAATCATTCTTCTTAGCAAGTTCAAGAAGTCCGTAAAGATGTGTATTGTGGCTGTGTACACCACCGTCTGATAAAAGTCCGAACATATGAAGTGCGGAATCATTTTCCTTACAGTTCTTTACTGCGTTTAACAATGCAGGATTCTCAAAGAAGGTTCCGTCCTGGATTTCTTTGGTAATTCTGGTAAGTTCCTGATATACGATACGGCCTGCGCCCATATTTAAGTGACCAACTTCCGAGTTACCCATCTGTCCGTCGGGAAGACCTACTGCCATACCGCTGGCATTTCCTTTTACAAAAGGATATTCAGCCATAAGCTTGTCCATTACGGGAGTTTTCGCACCTGCAACACAGTTGCCTTCTGTCTTTTCATTGAGACCATAGCCGTCAAGAATCATTAAAACTGTTGTCTTTTTACTCATTTTCTGTCTCCTACTCTTTATTAATATACTAAAAATGCCCAAATATAAGGCATTCTTTCAGTCCGACATTGATTATACACAATTTTATGACGGTTAGCAACCTAAAACCCGTAGAAAAATAAACGGAAATGTTATAAAATATAGTAACCTTCCACCAAAATATGCGAAGGCTCATATGCAAGAACAGACTATTTATTAAGAAAGGAATCCTTATGGTTACTCTTCTTTCAAAACTTTTTATAAAAGATTATCAGAACTATTCATCTCCCAAGGTCCGCATCGGCTACGGTATCCTTTGCGGTGCCTTTGGCATATTCTTAAATATTTTGTTGTTCGCGGGCAAATTAATCGCAGGCCTTTTAAGCGGTTCCATTGCGATTATTGCAGATGCCATCAATAACTTATCCGATGCCGGCAGTAGTGTTATTACCCTCTTCGGGTTTAAAATGGCTGCATCCAAGCCCGATTCCGACCATCCTTACGGTCACGGTCGTATGGAGTATATTTCAGGTCTCTTAGTATCTATTTTAATCCTTTTTATGGCCTACGAACTGATTAAAACTTCCATCGGTAAAATCCTTCATCCCGAACCGATTACCACGACCTGGATTACCATTGTGATTTTAGTCGTGTCTATTTTAACGAAATTTTATATGTTCTTTTATCAGAGAAATATCAGTAAAAAAATTTCATCCGCAGCCTTAAAAGCCACTGCCACAGACTCCATCAGCGATACCATCGCAACTGCTGTGGTACTGCTTTCCGCGCTTGCAAGTGTTTTCTTTGATTGGAACATCGACGGATATTGCGGTATTCTCGTAGGACTTTTCATTGTATATTCCGGTATTCAGGCAATCAAGGACACCATCTCACCGCTTCTTGGGCAGGCTCCCGACCCGGAACTTGTGGAACAGATCCGCACCTTAATGATGAACGAAGAAGCAATCCTAGGCATCCACGACTTAATGATTCATGATTACGGCCCCAGCCGTGTTATGGTAAGTCTTCATGCGGAAGTATCCTCTTCTTCAGACTTTCTTGCCATGCACGATATCATCGACAATTTGGAGCGAAATATCCGTCAGGAACTGGGTTGCTTTGCCACCATACATATGGACCCTGTTTTGGATAAAGACGAAGAAACCCAATCGTTGAAACGTCAGGTGACCAAAATCATCACCTCAATTGATGAAAAACTTACACTCCACGATTTCCGCGTGGTAAAAGGACCTACTCATACTAATTTGATTTTTGATGTTGTAAAACCTTACTCCATGAAAATGGATGTAAAAGATTTACACGATATCATTACGTATAAAATCAGTGACTGGAATCCAAACTACTATTGTGTCATTGAATATGACGAAGAATTCTGTACGAAGAAATAAAAAATAACTCTTTACAAAGTATCCTTTATGTGATAACGTAGTTTTAGATACTACATACAAGGGTTTATTTTTCCTTGTCTTAATGTTCATAGAAATATAGGATGGTGTAAAGATGACAAATGTATGCAATTTTAACGATCAAACTTTAGGCGAAGAAATTTCAAATGCTATCTCTCACGGCTTGGGCGCAGGCCTTTCCATTGCCGGTACCGTAGTAATGATTGTAACCGCAGCCTTAAATCATATGGGTGCAATGAGTATTGTGGGTGTATCCATTTACGGCGCAAGTTTAATTTTATTATATTTAACTTCCTGCCTTTATCACTCTCTTGCCAATAATAAAGGCAAGAAAGTATTCCAAATTCTTGATCATTGTATGATTTTTATTTTAATTACAGGAACTTATACCCCTATCTGCTTTACCATCATCGGTGGTTGGGTTGGCTGGACCATCTGGGGTATTAATATGGCATGTACTGCTCTTGGCATTGTTTTAAATGCTATTAACCTTGCCAAATGGCACAAATTATCTTTATGGCTTTATGTGTTAATGGGCTGGTCCATCGTTTTGGCAGGTTCTAAGGTTTTTACCTTAATTACTTTAGAAGGTTGGGCAATGTTACTGCTTGGCGGTGTCTTTTATACCGTAGGCATCATCTTCTATCGTGCCAAAAACCCTAAATATATGCACTTCATCTGGCACTTGTTTGTGCTTGGCGGAAGCATCTGTCACTTCTTCTTTGTATTACAGTATTGTTGTTATTAAATTGCTTTTTCAATAAGAAAACCGGGGCATATCCTTTGATATTACCCCGGCTTTTATTTTATATACGTTTTATCTCAAATCACGACTTTTTAGAAGCTGTATGGGAATTTGCGAAATATAACGGCTATAATAATCAATTGTATTATTTTCATTGGATTTTTTTACATTTATACCGCAAATCAACAAACTGATCCCTACCGCAGTCACAACACTTAACAAAAAAACAACAAATAATAATATTAGAAATAGCATCAAAGCAACAACACCGTCCATTAGGTATCCTCCTGTCTGTCTTTTACAAAGCGAACCGTTTGCTTTTCCTTGGTAAGTTTCACTTTTTGGCAATAACCTTTCCATAGTGCGCCTGCAATGGTATATATTAACAAATTAATACACACAAAACTAAAACCACTTTTTATAATTGAGCCTATCATTTCCTCAAGTTCCATAGATAAATATGAAGCCAATATACCTCCGTAAATCATCATACAACCAACAGTAAGTGTAATGGTTAAGCAAACAAAAACCAATCCCGTATAACTCTTTTTAAAAGGCACTGCCCCTGTCAGTACTCCGTTCTGTCCGTTTACCAACATGGTATAGGGTTCATTCTTATAGCGGAAGGTCATAAACCACACCGGCATTAACACATAATCCTGATTACGAACCTCAGGTCTTGGATGTTGTTCCAAAATACGCAAATCCTTCGCCGGGACAGAGTATCTTATTTTACGGTTAAAATCTTCGATGATACGTTTTACTGCCGTTTCTTCAGCTTTCTGTTTATCGATATCATATCTATCCGCATAAAATCCGGACAAATAAGCCGGTTCAAATGGTTTCAGATTGTTAAAATCAAAATACCCCAACAGCTTAGACATTTCATCATTCAAATGATAAGAAGCTTCCAGGGGAATGCCTTTGTATTCACATTGCGCTTCTCGCAAATATCTGCGCCTGCTTCCGCTTTTGTCAGTACCTTCAAGAATCTGAAAATCATAACAATAGATGTTATACAGGAAATAAGGTATATAGATTCCGCGAAGTCGCTCCACTTGGAAGTTTTTGATTTCATCCGGAACCATCATTCCCTTTTCAAACTTCTGTCTGATTATTTGAACCGCCTGCTCCTTCGTAATCTGAAACGGAAGGATATACTTAGGTCTCAATTCCCTGGAAACCCTGCTAAAAACTACCGTAGGCTGACCACAATATGCACAGAAAGTAGAACTTTCCACATCATTTACCACTAATTCACCGCCACAGGAGGTACATGCATAAATCTTACATTCCATAGTTTCCTGTGTGTCATCTGAAACTTTATGTAGAATCTGTGGTTCTTCAGCCTGCATCTGTGCCCTGGAGGAAGCTTGCATAACAGCCTGTGGTTCAAATGTATTTCCGCAATACGGGCATTCCATTTTGGCATGTGACGGATTATATTCCAATGCTCCATCACAATTCGGACATTTACAAATCATAATACTATCCTCAGACTAATACATTTTCTCTATATAATCTTTACTAATGACATGAAACGAACCGCCTCGAATAAAATCGCCCTCTTCTCCTTTACTGTCTCCCATTTGGCTGGAAAAGCGCAATATCATCCCCAGTGTAAAAATCGAAATTCCCGAGCCTAATATGATACATAAAAAAATAACAAATCTGTTTAATATCTCCATTCGTCACTCGCCTGCCTCTCTTTTACAAATTGAGCCGTAGCTGCATTCTTGGTAAGCAATAAATTATCATTGTACTTATTAATTGCACTAATTCCTACAATATGCAAAATAATAGATGCAATTACGCCCATACCCAGAATCCAAAACATAAAAAATGTTGCCATTCCGAATCCGTCCAAGGATACCAAAAATAACAGAATTGCAATGAAAGCCGCAACTACAACATAAATCATACCTGCTTTCCAAAAAGAAAACGGAACTGCTCCTACAATCTTCCCCGTTTGGCCATTCATCAGAATGGTATAAGGCTCATCCTTATAGCGAAATGTAAGAAACCAAGCAGGAAGTAAAGCATACTTCGCCTTTTGCACCTCATATTTTGGATGATTTACTTTCACACTTTTATAAGCATTGTTCTCTACATTTAATTCTCTGTTCACACGGGCATCATACAGCTCATCACACCGTTTTTGCATGGTTTTCTTTAATACATTAGCAGACATATCATAACGTTCTGCATAAAATCCGGACAAATAAGCCGCATTAAATTCTTTCAGTTCCTTGTAATTGTAAGGTTCAAGACGTTGCGTGGATTCATCCACCAAACGGGATGACGCGTCGCAACTTAATCTTACAAAATCACACTCTGCTGTCAGCCAATAGCCCGTGGAATGATCACGGCCTTTTTCCGTTACATATAATTTCTGATTATTTCGGTAATGAACATTAAATAACCAATACGGAATAT
The DNA here is from genome assembly GCA_964591945.1 of uncultured Lachnospiraceae bacterium. GTDB lineage: Bacteria > Bacillota > Clostridia > Lachnospirales > Lachnospiraceae > UBA3766. The sequence continues at coordinate 13,790 of CAZQBM010000056.1, forward strand.
AAATTCCTCTGACCTTTTCTATCTCAAAATTTTTAACAGACTTCGGTGTAAGAATACCGCCTCTTTTAATCTTTTTGCGAATCTGTTCGATTGCCTGTTCTCTCGTAATTTTAAAAGGAATAATATAGTCCGGCTTTAACTCTTCGGAAACACGACTGTATACAATCGTAGGCTGTCCGCAATACGCACAGTATGTAGATACTTCCGTATCGTTTACGGCTAATTCTGCACCACAGGAGGTACAGGTATAGATTTTAAACTGCATCCTCTCCTTGGAATCATAAATGGGATACTCTTCCTCATCATTTTCCAAAGTAGTTTCTGCGTCCGTATCTGTATCCATAGCGACAGGCGCATTATCGCTTTCCATCACATAGTCATATGCTTTCTGCTTTCCTGCTTCCATCTCCTGCATAGTGAATCCACCACCACAATGGGCGCATTCCATTTCATCGGATACCGGATTATATTCCAACGCACCGTTACAATTGGGACATTTGTAAATCATAATTTACCTCCGCTCACATAGTAAAAGGATCATTCACTTTTTGTTTATCAATCACATGAAATGAATCGGGTTTCATAAAATCGCGGACGTTTCCTTTCGAATCTCCGATACGATTATAGTAGTACAAGCCAAGACCAACGATAAATACCCAAAAAGAACTTCCGAAATATATAACAAAACCCAATATTACTCTTGCTAATATCTCCATTCGTCACTCTCCTGTCTGTCTTTTACAAATTCTACAGTCTGTTTTAATTTAGTACGTAACAAAGTTTTATTATATTTGGAAAAAGCTATAAATCCAAATAAAAACATAATAATCGGCGAAGTAAGATAATAAAAAGAAAGTGGTACGAAAAAAAACATTTGATCAAGGATATACATTATAAATACCAGAACTCCTAACACCGCATAAATCGACAACAATAAAATCAAAGCTTTTTTCCTGTCAAAAGGTGCTGTACCTATCACTTTACCGTTCTGACCATTCATTACAATTGTATAAGGTTGATTTCTATATCGAAAGGTAAGAAACCACACCGGAAGCAAAACATAATCTGTATTTAAAACGCGGCATGTAGGGTGTGTAATCTTAACATCTCTTGCATGATTAGAAATTGCATGCAATTCTTGATCCACCCTGGCATCGTACATTTCTCCACAACGCTTCTGAACGATATCCATCAAATCTTTCTCGGACACATTATTTCGCTCCGCATAGAAGCCTGATAAATACGCCGCATTAAACGCCGTGAGTTCCTTATAATCAAAAGGTTCCAAGCATTGGGATAATTCATCGCTAACATAAGAGGACGCATCACAACATAATTTCTCAAATTCGCATTCTCCGGTAAACCAATATCCGTTAAACATTGCTTTTGAACCGGTCTCTCTTGTGTCTTCATAAATATAAAGTTTTTGATTGTTACGATAATACACATCAAAGAGGAAATAAGGAATATATATACCTCGAACCTTTTCAATCTCAAAATGTTTGACGGATTTAGGAAGCAGAATACCTCTTTTTATTTTTTTACGAATCTGCTCAATGGCCTGCTCTCTGGTGATTTTAAAAGGAATAATATAATCCGGCTTCAATTCCTCGGATACACGACTGTAAACAATGGTAGGCTGACCGCAATACGCGCAGTATGTAGATACTTCCGTATCACTTACCGCCAATTCCGCACCGCAGGAGGTGCAGGTATAGATTTTAAACCGCATCCTCTCTTTGGAATCGTAGAAAGAATACTCTTCTTCATCCGTTTCCAAAGAAGATTCTGATACCATGTCTTTTTCACAGGTAGCTACTGAAGCATCAATTTCTGTCACATAATCATATGCTTTCTGTTTTCCTTGTTCTATCTCCTGCATGGTAAAACCACCACCGCAATGGGCACATTCCATCTCATCAGATATCGGATTATATTCCAATGCTCCGTCACAATTCGGACATTTATAAATCATACTATTCCTCATTTCTGAACATATCAATGTAAGTTTTACACAATTCTCCTACATCACTAAAACATGGATGCGCTCTCGTTACGGATTACATGCATATTGGTTTGTGTAAAATCCATAAATTCGCCCTTACTGTCACCCATTTTATTGGAACTGCGTAATACGCATCCTACGACTAAAGTTGCCAAACTGCATCCAATAAAAATCGCACCGCAAATGATGCAAATAATCATTCCCATGGCTATACCTCCTGTCTTTCACCTGCAAATCTAGCAGTCTGGTTTAATTTAGTAAGTTTCATATTCTTCTTATATACGCTAATCTGGCTAATGCCGATTAATAATAAAACAAGGCCTAATAC
>CAZQBM010000057.1:0-15984 GCA_964591945.1 uncultured Lachnospiraceae bacterium
CCCCCAGAGCGAAAACTTATATACCTGTACAAAGGAAGATAAGAAAATTAAAATCACTCCCGAAGAATTACAGTCTCAGAACTTTGTTGTATTTGGTATGAAGGCTTGTGATGTGAAGGGTGTTGAGGTTTTAGACAAGGTATTCCTTGCGGAACCCGTAGATACTTTCTATGCGGCAAGACGTGCACACGGTACTATCGTAGCACTTGCTTGTCACGAACCTGAAGAAACCTGCTTCTGTAAGGTATTCGGTACAGACTGTGCTGACCCTGTTGCTGACGTTGCAACATGGATGATTGACGGTGAACTTTACTGGAAGGCAATTACAGAAAAGGGTGAAGCATTAACCAAGGCCGTTGAAAGTTTGTTGGTAAATGCAGATGAAGCGAAGGTAGAAGAAGAGAAGGCAGCCATCCGCGCTATCGTTGAAAAGCTTCCTTACTCAAATCTTTCATTAGAAGGCTGGAACGGCGACGTTCTTATGGAAAAGTTTGAATCACCCGTTTGGGAAGAACTTTACAAGCCTTGTTTAGCATGTGGTACATGTACATTCGTATGTCCTACCTGCCAGTGCTACGATATTAAGGATTATGATACAGGTCACGGCGTACAGCGTTATCGTTGCTGGGATTCATGTATGTATTCCGATTTTACAATGATGGCTCACGGTAACAACCGTAACAGCCAGATGCAGAGATTCCGTCAGAGATTCATGCATAAGTTAGTATACTTCCCTGCAAACAACGACGGTATGTACTCATGCGTAGGTTGCGGACGTTGTGTAGACAAGTGTCCTGCATCCTTAAACATTGTAAAAGTAATCAAAGCTTTTGAGAATCAGGGAGGTAACGAATAATGTGTGAATGCAATTGTCATACAAATTATGAACTGGATACTTTGATTCCTAAGGTTGGTGTGATCACAGACATCCGTCAGGAGACACCGGACGTTAAGACATTTCGTGTAAATGCTCCCGAAGGCGGTAAGTTGTTTGAGCATATGCCCGGCCAGTGTGCAATGTTGTGTGCACCCGGCGTAAGTGAAGCTATGTTCTCTATTACATCTTCACCTACCAACAAGGAATTCCAGGAATTCAGTATCAAAAAATGCGGTCAGCTTACAGATTATCTTCACAGCCTCCAGGTTGGTGATGAAATTACAGTAAGAGGACCTTACGGAAATCATTTCCCGGTAGAAACAGAATTAAAAGGCAAGAACCTTTTATTCATCGCCGGTGGTATCGGTCTTGCGCCTCTTCGTTCCGTAATCAATTACGCAATTGATAACAGAGCGAATTACGGAACCATCGATATCCTTTACGGCTCACGTTCTGCAGATGACTTGGTTCAGTTAAAAGAAATCAAGGAATTGTGGATGAATACGGAAGGTGTGAATGTACACTTGACCATCGACCGTGAGCAGGAAGGCTGGGACGGACATGTAGGTTTCGTACCTGCATACTTGAAAGAACTTGAATTCTCTACAGATAAAACAGTTCTTGTCTGCGGACCGCCTATTATGATTAAGTTCGTTCTTCAGGGACTTAAGGAATTAGGTTTCCAGGATGAACAGATTTACACTACATTCGAGCTTCGTATGAAGTGCGGTATCGGTAAGTGTGGACGTTGTAACATTGGTTCTAAATATGTATGTAAGGACGGCCCTGTATTCCGTTTCGACGAAATCGATGAGCTGCCTAACGAATATTAAGAGGCTTTTATAAAATACGAAAGGACTGGTATTCCAAAATGGAAAATATGGTAAATGTATACTTTTTTGGTAAGAAATACAGCGTACCTGCAGATTTAACAATCATGACAGCTATGGAATATGCAGGCTACACCTTAAACAGAGGATGTGGCTGCCGTCACGGTTTCTGCGGTGCATGTGCAACTATTTACAGAATTAAAGGCAAGAACGAGTTGAAGACTTGTCTTGCATGTCAGACACAGGTTCAGGAAGGTATGTACGTAGCAAGCATTCCCTTCTTCCCTACTGACAAGAGAACTTATGATATCAATGAAATCAGACCTACACAGCAGATTATGATGGAACTTTATCCTGAAATCTACAGCTGTATCGGATGTAACGCTTGTACAAAGGCTTGTACACAGGACTTGAATGTAATGCAGTACATTGCATACGCTCAGAGAGGCGAGTTCGAGAAGTGTGCAGAAGAGTCTTTCGACTGCGTAAGCTGCGGATGCTGTGCAACAAGATGTCCCGCCGGTATTTCTCATCCTATGGTTGGTCTTCTTGCAAGACGTCTTACAGGTAAGTACATTGCTCCCGAAACAGAGCATTTGGCTAACCGCGTTGAAGAAATCAACAAGGGTGCTTATGATGAGTTAATCGAGCAGATTATGCAGAAGCCCATCACAGAGATGCAGGAATTATACAACACAAGAGAAATTGAGAAATAAGGAGGGATAAATATGTTTACAGCAGAAATGCAGGAATCCATTAAAAAGGTGGAAGCTACAAGAGCAGAACGTATGAAAACCGAACCCAGACGTATGACCGCTGAGGAAAAGGATACCCTTCTGAAAGCTTACCATCCTGATTACAGAGAAGATGGATTTGTAGAAATTAAAATCGGACCCAACAAGGGCCAGAAGGTTCCCACAGAATTAGGACACCTTCTTCACTCAAACAGCCGTCTTTTAACAGACAAGGTTGATTTAAACAAAGTTGACTACGACGTAGACGTACTTGTTATCGGTGGCGGTGGTGCAGGTTCTTCTGCAGCAATCGAAGCACACGAAGCAGGCGCGAACGTTATGATCGTAACAAAGCTTCGTATCGGTGATGCCAACACAATGATGGCAGAAGGCGGTATCCAGGCTGCAGATAAAGAAAACGATTCACCCGTACAGCATTATCTTGATGCATTCGGTGGTGGACATTTTGCTGCAAGACCTGAGCTTTTAAGACGTCTTGTTATGGAAGCACCCGATGCAATCCAGTGGTTAAACAAATTAGGCGTTATGTTCGATAAGGACGAAGACGGAAGAATGGTAACTACACACGGTGGTGGTACTTCAAGAAAGCGTATGCACGCTTGTAAGGACTACTCTGGTGCAGAAATCATGCGTACACTTCGTGATGAAGTAATCAACCGTCAGATTCCTGTTGTTGAATTTACTTCAGCAGTTGAATTGATCAAAGATGAAAAGGGCCAGGTTGCAGGTGCTGTTCTCCTCAATATGGAAACAGGTGATTACTTAGTAGCTAAGGCTAAAACCGTAGTTATCGCAACCGGTGGTGCAGGTCGTCTTCACTACCAGAACTTCCCTACCTCAAACCATTACGGCGCTACCGCTGACGGTTTGGTATTGGGATACCGTGCAGGTGCACCCCTTTTATACCAGGATACCATCCAGTATCACCCTACAGGTGTTGCTTACCCTGCACAGATTTTCGGTGCATTGGTAACAGAGAAGGTTCGTTCTCTTGGTGCAATGCTTGTTAACGTAGATGGTGAAGCGTTCATGCATCCCCTTGAGACACGTGACGTTTCTGCAGCTTCAATCATTCGTGAATGTTCTGACAGAGGCAAGGGTGTAACAACACCTCTCGGAAGCGGTGTATGGTTGGATACTCCTATGATCGAAATAATCGGCGGACCCGGAACCATTGAAAAGAGAATTCCTGCGATGCTTCGTATGTACTTGAACTACGACATCGATATGAGAAAAGAACCCATTTTGATTTACCCTACACTCCACTACCAGAACGGTGGTTTGGAAATCGGCGGAGACGGATTCACAAAGGCAATCGACAACTTGCTTGTTGCAGGTGAAGCTGTTGGTGGTATCCACGGAAGAAACCGTTTGATGGGTAACTCATTACTTGACATCATCGTATTTGGCCGTAACGCAGGTAAGGCTGCAGCAGCTAAGGCTAAGACTGTTGAGTTGGGTACCATGAATATTGACCATGTAGCTGCATACGCAGAAGAGTTAAAGGCTGCAGGCATCGAATCTAACGATGTTTCACCTCTTCTTCTTCCTAAGTATGCTCGTCACGAAAGATAAAATGACGTAGAGATTGGTCAAAAATAATGTATGTTTTTGTCGGGCGAAGGCGTGAAATACGTTTTCGCCCCGCAATGCGTAAATATATGAAATGAGGAAGGAAAAAAATTATGTCACTTTTTGGCGGTTATGTTCCTGTTACCGGAATAACATTTTTAATGTTTAGTTTATTACTTATTACATTTTTGGGTTATGCATTGGGACGCATTTCTATTAAAGGGGTTAATCTTGGTACGGCCGGCGTATTTATCGTGGCTCTTTTGTTCGGATGTTTCTTCTATGAGCCGTTAAGCGCACAGCTTACCGTAAAAGCAGCAGATGGTTCGGCAATTGATTTTGCTGAAAAAGCGCTTAAGATTATTGAAAATCTTGGCTTGATTCTTTTTGTAACTTCAGTAGGTTTTATTGCAGGTCCTAAGTTCATTGGAAACATGAAAAAGAACTTTAAGTCTTATTTTGCATTAGGTCTTGTTGTTATCATTGGCGGCGGTCTTTCAGCAATTGGATGTATCTTCCTTGGAAGATGGCTTCAGCCTGACGTTCCGCATGATGAGTTGACAGCAATGGTTGTTGGTCTTTTATCAGGTTCATTAACATCAACTCCTGCATTCTCAGCAGCAAAGGCTACTGTAGATCCTTCTTTGGAAGGTATTGTATCCGTAGGTCACGGTATTGCATATTTATTCGGTGTTATCGGTGTAGTACTCTTTGTACAGCTTATGCCTAAGTTTATGAAGGCTAATATGGAAGAAGAGAGAGCAAAGCTCGTTCAGGCTTCTGATGGCGAAGCAAAGAAGTATGATGGCAAGTTGATTGAATTGGATGGTTTCGGTATCGCTCCTTTTGCACTTGCTGCAGTATGCGGTATCTTTGTAGGTATGATTAAGGTGCCTTTAAGCAAAGACCTGTTAGAAGGAACAACATTTGCATTGACAACCACCGGCGGATGTCTTTTGATGTCTCTTGTATTCGGTCATTTCGGAAGAGTCGGTAAAATCAGTTTTACTCCTCCCGAGACAACACTTAAAGTGTTCCGTGAATTAGGACTTATGTTATTCTTAATCGGTGCAGGTATCCCGGGTGGCGCTGAATTCGTGGCAGAATTCCATGTATTATACTTTGTGTACGGTGTAATTATGACAATCGTACCTATGATTATCGGATTCCTTTTTGCTAAATTTATTGTTAAGTTAAGTCTTCTTAACAACCTTGGTTCTATTACAGGCGGTATGACAAGTACACCTGCGCTCGGAACATTAATTAACACAGCAGGAACAGAAGACGTTGCGGCAGCTTATGCAGCTACATATCCTATCGCATTGATTTCTGTTGTACTTGTATCACAGTTCCTGATTATCTTATTCTAACTATTGAGCATTGCAAATTTGTGAGAAAAGAATGAACGAGTTTACTCGAGGAGGTCTTTTCTTACAAATTTATAAGGCGAGAAGCTGACATGAGCAAAAGGAAAGCTTCGTAAGAAGCGGTTTTGCGAATGTGCAATGCGTTTAATATTAACAACTATAAAAGGAGAAAAACTATGCGCGAAATTAACGTAAGTAATGTAACTGACGTTGTTGAAAAGCTTTGTATCGACGCAAACACACATCTTCCCGAAGATGTAAAATGTGCAATCAAGAATTGTCGTGCTTGCGAAGATGGTGAAATCGCAAAAGGCGTTTTGGACAACATCATTGAAAACTTTGAAATCGCAGATAACGAAAACGTGCCTATCTGCCAGGATACGGGTATGGCTTGCGTGTTCTTAGAGATTGGCCAGGATGTTCACTTCGTAGGCGGAGATTTGACAGACGCAATCAACGAAGGTGTTCGTCGCGGTTATGACAAGGGATATTTAAGAAAATCAGTTGTAAAAGATCCCGTAAGACGCGGTAACACAGGTGATAATACACCTGCTATGATTTATACCGAAATCGTTCCCGGTGAGAATGTTAAAATTACTGTAGGCCCTAAGGGATTCGGTAGCGAGAACATGAGTGCAATCAGAATGTTCAAGCCTTCTCACGGTATTGAAGGAATTAAGGATTTTATCATCGAAACTGTTGAAACAGCAGGCCCCAACCCCTGCCCTCCTATGGTAGTAGGTGTTGGTATCGGTGGTACTTTCGATAAGGCTGCTTTGCTTGCAAAGAAAGCTTTGATGCGCCCCATCGATTCAGAGCATCCCGATCCTTACTATGCAGATCTTGAAAAAGAAATGCTTGAGAAGATTAACGAACTTGGTATCGGACCTCAGGGCTTCGGCGGAAGAACAACTGCTATCGGTCTTAACATTGAAACATTACCCACACACATTGCAGGTATGCCATGTGCAATCAACATTAACTGCCATGTAACCCGTCATAAATCGGAGGTGATCTAATGGAGAAGCATATTACATTACCTTTAACTGAAGAATTGGCTAAAACATTACATGCAGGTGATACCGTGTATTTAACAGGTACCATTTACACATCACGTGACGCAGGTCACAAGAGAATGTGTGAAGCACTTGCAAGAGGCGAGGAACTTCCCATGGATCCTACCGACGCAACCATCTACTATGTAGGTCCTACTCCTGCAAAGCCCGGTCAGGTAATCGGTTCTGCAGGCCCTACCACCAGCGGCCGTATGGACGCGTATGCGCCTACTATGATGTCTGTTGGCGCAAGAGGTATGATTGGTAAGGGCGCACGCCTTCCTGAAGTTATCGAAGCGATGAAGAAATACAACGGTGTATACTTTGGTGCTATCGGTGGCGCAGGTGCACTTCTTGCAAAATGTATCAAGAAGTGTGAACTTATCGCATACGAAGATCTTGGTGCGGAAGCGTTAAGAAAGCTTTATGTAGAAGATATGCCTTTGGTTGTTATCATTGACAGCGAAGGAAATAACCTTTATGAAGAAGGTAGAGCAGCATATCTTGCACAGAAAAACAAATAATTGCTTTTAGAAAGCATGCAAAGGACATTTCCGTTTGGGAATGTCCTTTTTGTATATCATGTCCTACTTTATTACTTTGTCTGCCCGTGATATAATGGTAAAAAATATTTTTGGTTTGCATATTGCATCGGGGAAGGAGGAATTATGGCATCTTTGTTTTGGCATTCCAAGCCGTACGATACGAAGAAAACGGACAAGCTTTTTGTAAAAAAAGTAAAACAGAATATGTTGTTTCAATATAAAAACTGTACTCTGTATCGTGAACTGATAGAAGCAAAAGGGTGGAATGAACAGCGAATTATAGGATTGCAGAATGTAGAAGAGATTCCTTTTATCCCTACCCTTTATGTAAAACATCATAAAATGGATTCTGTGCCGGAAAAGAAGATGGTTACCAGAGCTACATCCTCGGGAACCGGTGGAAATAAAAGCGATATCGGTTATGATTTTACCACTCTTTGGCGTGCGCTGGGGATGTCATTAAGTATTGGAAAAAAGCACGGTTTAATTTCCTTACGGCCCTGTCGCTATATTGTGCTTGGCTATCAGCCGCGGAATCTTTTGGGTAAAAGTAAGGTGCAGGAGAAGGCGGTAGCCAAAACCGCATATGCTTTTACAATGCTGGCACCGGCAGTGTCCAGAGTATATGCCATGCCTTATCGTAACGGGGAATATACATTGGATTTGGAGTCCTTGAAAAAAGCATTGATTAAATACAGTAAAGGCAAAACTCCGGTGAGGCTGATGGGTTTTCCTTTTCATGCATATTGGCTGCTGACGCAGTTAAAAGAAGAAGGAATTCGTTGTCCTCTGCCTAAGGGTTCTGTGATCGCCTTTGGCGGCGGTTGGAAGGAGTATTATACTCAAAAAGCAGACAAAGAAACTATGTATGATTTGGTGGAAGAGATTCTCGGTATTCCGTCGGAGCGTTGTTGGGAGTTTTATGGTGCGGTGGAGCATCCGATTCTCTATACTACCTGTAAAAATCATCATTTTCATGTGCCTATTCATAGTAGGGTAATTATTCGCAATGTGGATGATTTTCATCCGGTAGCGAACGGTACGCCGGGGTTGGTAAACCTGATTACACCGATGATTCAGAGCGCGCCGCTTCTTAGTGTAATGACGGACGATTTGGGAATTCTACACGATCCGGATGAGTGTGGATGCGGTATTTGTACACCCTACTTGGAGATTCTGGGAAGAGTAGGCATGGCGGACATTACCACATGTGCCGCAGGAGCGGAGCAACTGTCTCAGAAGATAATCATGGAGGGGATAAAATGATTTTATTTGAAGGGAATTTATTACCCGATGAAAAACAGGATGAAGTTCTGGATAAGCTTTGGGATTCCTGTCTAAAAGCCATTGAGAATCGCCGCGTTTTTACCGCTGATATTATCGATGCCTGCGATAAAATTTCTGCAAAATTAAAAAGCGGTGCCTATGATGCGATTCTTAATCTTCTCATGGACCGGGGCGTTTTTACTAAGGCTCAAATGGACGAGGTACTGATACTTTTTGAGCGGGAGAATCTGGAACTGAAATATCGTGTTGAGCTGGGTAGTTATCAAAAAGAAATAGAGTCGGATCATGCAAACAGGCGCAAGAAGGTATTGGAACCTTTGGGTGTGTTGTTTCATGTGGCGGCGGGAAACGCAGAAGGCCTGCCTTTTTACAGTGTGTTGGAAGGATTGCTGGCCGGCAATGTGAATATCTTAAAACTTCCGTCGGCAGATGATGGCATATCCGTAATGATTTTACATGAAATGATAAAAGAAGCACCGGTTTTGGCTCCGTATATATGTGTTTTGGATGTTCCGTCTACGAATCTAACAGTGATGAAACGGTTGGCAGACATGGCGGACGGTATTGTTGTTTGGGGCGGAGATGCGGCGATTGGTGCAATTCGCGCTTATGCGTCTTCTCAGACTCAAATCATAAGCTGGGGACATAAGTTAAGCTTTTCCTATGTGACTTCGGAAGTGTTAACGGATGTCGGGCTGAAAGAGGAATTATACGAGCTGGCGCATCATATGTGCAGAACCGGGCAGGTGCTTTGCAGCTCCTGTCAGGGATTGTTTGTAGACAGTGATGACAAAGCGGTACTTGATGCCGTAGGGCGAATGTTTTTTGATATTTTAAAAGAAGTAAGCAGAGAATATCCGGAGGAATCCATCGGTATTCGGGGAAAGAATGCCATCGCCTTATATAATGAGGATTTGGAGAATATTAACAGCAAGAAACTAATTCTTAAAGACGGAGGCGTCAGCGTTACGGTATCCAATGACAGCAAGCTGGAACTGTCTTTTATGTTCCGGAATTGTTGGGTGAAGCCTTTGCTGCGAACCAAAATATTGTCCGCATTAAAATCTAATAAGGGATATTTGCAGACGGTAGGATTGATTTGTAAGTCGGAAGAAAGAGAAGAGTTGATGGGAATCCTGCGTAAGACGGGAGTGAATCGAATTACCTATGCCGGTGCCATGTCGGATACTTTGCCCGGAGAGGGACATGACGGAGAATATCCTTTGCGCAGATACTGTAAAATTGTAGAGCTGGAATACTGATAATTTTATGATAAGACACGTTCTTTTAACAATTATTTGTTTTAGGGATGCCACGGTTTATGCTATAATATTTTAGATATATGCGACTATCTGAGAGAAACATAGGATACGGAGGACAGAAGATGCTTTTAGATAAAATAAAAGAAAGAATTCCGGAAGAATGCGGTAGCTTAGTCTTTGTAGCTGATACAAAGAATTGTGGCTTGTTATATATGAATAAAGAGATGAAAGCGAAAGTGGGATTGGCGCCGAAGGATGATTCTTATATCGGCAGAAAATGCGACGAATTTTTGCAGGAAATCACACATTCTTGTGAGAACTGCAAGGCATGCGGTGCTTGCAATACGAAGAGATTTAGCCATGCATTGTATCATAATGAAGATCATGATGAATATTTTCAAATTCGATGGAAGTCAATGGAAGTTGATGGGAAAACCTTGTATTTGGAAATTGCAGATGAGGTGACCGCACAGATTAAGCAGCAGAAGGATACGTTACACCAGTTGGAACGTGAGCGTGTATTAATCCGTTGCGCCAAGACGCTGGGCCTTGAATTAGGGGTCAAAGATGCGATTAACCGTCTGTTTGAAATTATAGGCCAATATTACAAAGCAGGCAGGACATATTTGTTTGAAATTGATTACGAGGCTGGAACTACGTCTAATACTTATGAGTGGGTAAAACCGGGGACCACTGCAGAAATTGATAATTTGCAGAATGTGCCCATTGAATCACTTAAGCCGTTTTTGGATATGTTTGAAGAAAAGGGGATGTTTTATATTACGGATTTGGACGCAGATATATCGAAAGACACTTTGACATATCAGATTTTACAGGCGCAGGGAATTCATGGTCTTTTGGCAGTGCCTGTGGTAAAAGATGATGAAATTGTGGGATTTCTTGGTGTTGATGATCCAAAGGATAATATTAAGGACTTCGATTTGCTTACTTCCGTTTTATATTTTATCCAGAATGATTTGGAAAAAAGACGCGTTATGGAGCAGTTGGAGAAGTTAAGCTATGAAGATACCTTGACCGGTCTCTATAACCGTAATCGCTACAATGAGGTGCGTAAGGCATATAAAAAGAAGGCGCCTGACAAACTTGGTATCATTTATATGGATTTAAATGGTTTGAAGCAGGCAAATGACACCTACGGACACGATTATGGTGATAAATTAATCCGTAAAACTGCGAAAATTCTTGCGAAAGTAGTCGGCAAGGAGGCATACCGTATTGGTGGTGATGAGTTTGTGGCGATTTGTCCGGGAATTCAATCAGATGACCTTGAAAAGAAAACGCAGGAATTGAGACGTCGTGCCGAAAAGGATGAAATTAAGGTATCAATCGGTACAAGCTGGCGTGACGAAAATGTACATATCAAGGAACAGCTTTATGAAGCAGACCAGCGTATGTACGAAGAGAAGAAGATTTATTATAAGCAGAATCATAGAGAGAAACTATAAGTTGCAGAATCATTAATGAAAGAAATGATTTAAGGTATAAAATTCCACTGTTTACAGATACTAGAAACGAACTAGAAAAAGTAAAAGGTGGAATTTTTTATTTTTAAAATATCCACGAAAGGAGAAAGAATGAAGGCAACAGGCATTGTGAGAAGAATAGACGATTTGGGACGTATTGTAATTCCGAAGGAAATCAGAAGGACTTTGCGGATCAGAGAGAGCGACCCACTTGAGATATTTACGGATCGTGAGGGTGAAATTATCTTAAAGAAGTATTCTTCCATCGGTGAAATGAGCGGATTTGCAAAGCAGTATGCTGACAGCCTGGCGCAAGTTTCGGGGAAAGTGGCTGTAATTGCGGATAGAGACCGATATATTGCTGTGTCAGGCGGAATGAAAACATTGTTGAATAAACATGTAAGTAAAGATGTAGAACGTAAAATGGAGAATCGTGAGCAGGTGCTAGCGAAGAAAAATGATAAAACTTTTGTAATGCTGGCAGAAGATGAGAGCGATGTGGAAATGCAGGTGATGGCACCGATTATCAGCGAAGGAGATGTGGTAGGTGCAGTCTTTTTATTGGCTTCCGACGAAAGCATCGGAGAAACAGAGAAAAAACTGGTTCTCTCTGCAGCCTCCTTCCTTGGAAAGCAGATGGAATTATAAAAAATCTTCTTCTAAAATCTGAATTTCCATATAGTCAAAATCAATAGGCTCGATGAAATTGTCCGCGGTAAAACGTGCTTTGCTTAAACGTTTGAAATCCGCAACAGTGGAATCGAGCCATATTGGTTTGCCAAGGTCGAATTCCACGCATGCTATATCTAATCCGTTGAAAATTTTATGCGTACGGGTGTTTTCGGAAGTGTCTTCAATTACCGTATCTTTTACCAGGCGGCTGTCTTTTATGATTTTTACCCATAAACGAAACATAATGTGCATTCCTTTGTTAAAAAAATCGTGGTCAACTCGCCACGAAATATATTATAGCAGAAAAAATTCAAATATCCAAATAAAAGTCCCATAAATGAGGAGTGCCCCGATGTCGCTTCCGACACCGAGGCATTATGAAAAAAATTGTTAGCAATGTTAATGTCACATGAATGATTGTTTTCTTTAACTGTTTTTAGTATAACCAAGAAATATGAATAAAAAATGAACATAAAGTAAAAGTAGTTTAAATATTTCGTTTACATAATAAGTAATTATAGAATATGAACTTTCACCACTTTCATATTGTAAAACATTGTAAAAAATGATAAAATATATGCAATCTATGATTTTTTTCGTTTCGATAGATAAATGGGGCAAGTTGGAGGGAAAACGATGGATAATTTTATGGATAAACTGGCGCAGAAATATAATGCACAGGAAATGATTCGTGCAAATGCACAGGCAGAAGCGTCTGAAATGCAGAGATTGCAGGAACAGGTTGCAGCATACGAAGGCATTTTGCAGGATATGCGCAAATTAAACTACAAAAATTCTGAATTAACAGATAGAATTTATGCTTTGGTAGATGAGAGTATCAGCAAGGTGCAGGGGGTACAGAAGTCCGGTGGAGATACCGGAGAACTTGCGGCAAGTCTCTCTGATGAAATTATGAAGGCTGTAGACGAGGCTTTGAGCAACTTGGATACAACCGTGGGAACTGCATTAAATGAATCCGTTAGCGGAGCTTTGATGGCCCCTGTAGATCAGATGAAGCAGACAACCCAGGAAGTAACCGGTTCTGTTGCTGCGGTTCGTCAGATCGCGGAAGATGTAAAAACAACAGCGGATGAAATTCGCTACGCTACTGATATGGTACGTTCATCTGCAGATGATGTTACAAGTTCTGCAATGGAAGTTCGAAACTCGGTAGAAGGAATGCAGACTGCGGTTGCAGAAGTTCGTAATTCTGCTGATGAAGTAAAGGAATCGATGGAGCAGATGCGCTCTACGGTTCACGGCGTAATGATTTCCACGGAAGATATGAAGATTTCCACGGAAGAGATTAAGGCGACCACGGAAGATTTGAAGAACTCTAACGAGGATTTGAAGTCTTCGGTTAGAACATCTGTTGACAATGCATTATTGACGATCAGACGCGAGAATCGTGAGATTGCAGATCATTTGGAATATATCCGTACAACCGTAGATACTATTCAGAAGCCTTCTGCAGAAGAAGAAATGCGTAAGGCGGAGGAAGAACAACGTAAGCTTGCGGAAGAACAGCAGAAGGAAGAAGCAAGACTTGCCAGAGAAGCTGAGAATAAGAAGGCACTGGAAGAAATGTTTAGACAGTCCGATGACTTTGTTCATAAGGAGAATGTTAAGGTATACCGTAATGTTCAGGCTGTTGTGGTAGATGAACTTAAGAATCAGACAGAGGGCTTAACCAAGCATAACCGTGAACTTTATACAAAGATGAAATCTGTTAAGGTGTTAATTTTAATAGCAATCGGTCTTGGATTGGTAAATATAGCATTTACCCTGCTTTCAATTTTTGGAATTATATAATGACGTAGTGATAGGCGGACCGGTAGAAATATTGGCCCGCTTTTTACGTTTATAAAATAATCAATATAAGTAATATAAAAGGAGACGAAATGAAAAAAATTATTGTAGCAACTTTGGCGGTAGCAACTTTTATGATGGTAGGGTGCGGTAATGTGGCAGAGATGTTGCCGAATAATGGCGGTAATACCGATGTGGTGAATGATATGGACGTTCAAGCGTCTGCTTCTGAAGATACAGTTGCGGACGCAATAGAATTAAAGGAATATGCACCTGCATCAGGAAGCTATGCAATCAGTATTCGTGAAATTGAAGGCGGTTGGACCGTGTATCCGGAAACCGGCAATGAAGAGCAGTTGGTGTTGGATAATGAAGATATGTCGTTTTCTATTTTGATGCAGTCATTCCCGAAAGCATCAGATGCATACCGGGACTTTGCATCTTTTGAAGAGTTTTATAGAAGTGCCACCTCAGCTTCTATGGGTGAAGGAACTGTAGAGGATATTGATATTAATAATGCGGCAATTATAAATTATTCATCAATGTTATATACGGTGGATTCTCAGGGATATACATTTTACGGTCAGATTACCGTATTTGAAACGGAGAACGCATATTATTCCTGCACGATTACCGGTTTGGATCAGCTTTATACTGACAATATTGATGAATATGAAGGACTGTACAATAGTTTTGTAGAGAAATAAGGAATTCTAAAATGTTAGCAATTTTATGTAATTGGGTGTATGTAACCTTTGTTTCCCTGGGATTGGGAATTGGACTTTCTGAATTTTCAAACAAAGTATTCGGATACAGAATCAAAAGAATCGACAGCTTACTAATGGCAGGCTTGGCAATTGCTACGGTTTATGCGCAGATTTTCAGTTTGTTTGCCGGCGTGGGGATGATGGCTAATATCGTATTATTTGTATGCTGTATTTTGGTATATATATTCCGAGGAAAAAGCTTAAGACATTGTCATTTTACAAGTGAAGAGCGAATAAAGCCGTGGATTGTTATTTGCATCGGAGTTCTGGTGCTGCTTTGGGCATATTTTACGTCCAGGGGTTATATGCACTATGATAGCGATTTGTATCATGCACAAAGTATTCGTTGGATTGAAGAGTATGGTGTGGTGCCGGGACTTGGGAATTTGCACGAAAGGTTTGCCTATAACAGTTCCTTTTTTGCATTGAGCGCTTTGTTTAGTATGAAGTTTTTGTGCGGTGAATCAATGCATGCAATCAGTGGCTTTTTTGGATTAGTATTAAGTTTAACTGCATTAGATATCGTTAAGAGTTGGCGTAATAAACATTTTTCTTTGGCTGATTTGGCACGGGTCGGCTTAATTTATTATTTAATCACCATTATGGATGAAGTTGTTTCGCCTGCGTCAGATTATTCCATTATGTGTGTAATCTTTTTTGTTGTTATAAAATGGCTGGATATGTTAGAGATAAAAGAGAAAAATATTGCACCATACGGGTTGTTGTGTGTATTAGGTGTATATGCATTGACGATTAAGCTGACGGCAGGTCTCATTATTCTATTAACAATTATGCCCCTATCTAATTTGATTCGGGAGAAAAAAACAAAAGAAATTATTATATATATCATAATGGGATTACTGGTGGCTGTCCCTTGGTTCGTTAGAACGGTTATTATTTCAGGCTGGTTATTGTATCCGTTTCCGGCGCTGGATTTATTTGATTTTGATTGGGAAATGAATGCGGCGGCAATTGAACTTGATGCGGCGCAAATAAAAACCTGGGGAAGAGCCTTGTATAATGCATCTTTGGTGGATGTTCCGATGCATCAGTGGTTTCCGAATTGGTTTAAGACTACGCTTTCCGGAACTGAGAAAATTCTAATTATCGGTTGCATGATATCAGCGGTACTGTTTGTAATAAATGTAATAATTATATTGTGCAAAAGGCAGAAGGAAAAGTGGAACATCGTTTTGGTTTTAGGTACGGTTTTGTGTTCATATGCATTCTGGCAGACAAGCGCTCCACTCATACGATATGGATATGCCTATGTTCTTTTGGTAGACTTTTTGATGCTGGGCTGGATTTTTAAGCAACTGGGGTGGCGACGCATACAGATTATATTGTATTTTACGCTGTTGCTGTACGGAACTTATAAGATTTTTGCGATAGGGAAATATATATATGATACCCGACATGTATCTGCTTATTTTTATCAGGCAGATTATGGTCAGTATGAAATGAATACATACGAGATCGAAGGAATTACATTTTATTATCCGAAGACGGGAGATTTGACCGGTTATGATTATTTTCCGGCCGCACCAACGGAAAACACAATTGAATTGCGCGGCAATGGTTTGGGAGATGGTTTTCGTTAAAAAATAAAAGCTTAAATAGATGGGAGAAGAGTAATATTGATAATAAAAAAGCGCGGGTTTGGTTACCTGCGCTTTTTAATATAATAAATATAATATTAATC
>CAZQBM010000058.1:0-15683 GCA_964591945.1 uncultured Lachnospiraceae bacterium
CTATACAGAAGGGACGAATGAAAGATGAAAAAAATCTATGAAGGTAAAACCAAAGATGTTTACAGCCTTGAAAATGGCAATGTTATGTTAAAATTCAAAGACGATTGTACCGGAAAAGACGGCGTTTTTGATCCCGGTGAGAACTCTGTAGGACTTACAATCGAAGGTATCGGTAAGGCAAACTTACAGACTTCCATTCACTATTTTGAACTTTTAAAAGAAGCAGGCATTAAGACTCACTATGTAAGTGCAAACCTTGACGAAGCTACTATGGAAGTTCTTCCCGCAACTGTATTTGGTCACGGACTCGAAGTAATCTGCCGTTTGGTAGCAACAGGAAGCTTCATCCGCAGATACGGCGAATACATCGAAAACGGTACCGTTTTAGAAGGCGGTTATGTAGAATGTACCTTTAAGAATGATGCTTTAGGCGATCCCCTTGTAACAGGCGAAGGTCTTGCTGCTTTAGGCATTATGACACCTGCAATGTTTGAAAGTATGAAGGAACAGACTTTAAAGATTACAAAGATTGTTGCTGACGACTTAAAGACATTAGGTCTTGACCTTTGGGATATCAAGTTCGAATTCGGTTACAATAATGACGAAGTAATCTTAATCGACGAAATCGCTTCCGGTAACATGAGAGTTTACAAGGACGGCAAGATTGTTGATCCCGTTGAATTAACCAAGATTATTAATAACAGATAATTTTATACCGAAATAAAACAAGCTGTGGTACATATTTGTACCACAGCTTTTATATTTTCTTTTTATTACTGTTTACCCTGTTGGCCAACTGCTTATTGGCAATATATCTTCGCATCAAATCATTGTCTTTCAACAAACGGCACCCATATAGTACATATCGTTCATCCACCTCAGCGCGCACCACACGCCCGGTCAAAGTAAACTTCTCATCTATTACCTTATCGTAAAAATCAATCATTACAGCTTCATTCTTATTAATTTTTACCTGCGAAGTAACATCCACAAGAATCGCAAAACCGCTCTCGCTGACATCTTTAATCATTACGTCAAAAGGCACATCCTTGCCTAATACCGTTGCCTTACCGTCTATACCGATAAACACCCTGAAATTCTCACGGCGGTTAATTTTGACACCGCTCATCGTACTGGTAATGACATGATAATTCACGCCGTCCAACATTTCACGATTGATATGTACAATCTTCCACAAATACGGCGTTTTCTCTTCCTGATATGCAATCATGGATATCGCAACAGCTCCGGAATTAAAATTTAATATAACGCCATTATGTTCAAAAGGCACAACATAAAGCTTATCGCCTTCCACAAAGGCGATATCCGAATTCAGCGTCATACTGGACTGCTGGTTAGATATGGTTATGCTCATCTTAAAAGAGGGGGTAAGTTCTCTAATCTCCATACAATCCTCCTTCTCTTGGTGGGCGTAATCAGTTAATATCGACAACTGTTGGTGCATTACAACTTGTAATAAGCAAACGCTATGCTTCTACAATTTCATTATATCATACTACAAAGATAAAATCGACACTTTTATGCTTCTAAAATTAAATATCTTCCATCACCAATTTCGAAAACTTCTTCCGCTTCCAGAATAGACTCTTTATCGTATTCTTCTACATCAAGACCGGCCTCGTCAAAGTACTCCCATACTTCTTTTACGGAATTTACTACTACCGCCATACACTCATCCAAAAAGTCCGCAGCCTCTTCTTCTGTCTCAGCTACCTTCTCAGGAAATAACTGCAACTGCTTCTCCAAAAATGCCTGTAATACCACTTTATCGTAATTCATGATCTAAACCTCCATTTATCTTTATTCCGATTTACTAAATAAATTAAATATTATATCCTTTTCGATATACCTACTCAAATCCGCAATCCCGGCTACTCTGCCCACTCAATTCCGTACTTCGTAAGCTCATAACATATCCTTGATACCGGCAACCCTACCACACTGGCATAATCGCCGTTAATGCCCTTAATATAAGCACTGCAAAGCCCTTGGATGGCGTACGCGCCGGCCTTATCATAAGGTTCCGGACAATTGATATACTCCTCGATCTGTTTCTCCGTCATCTCATAAAAGGTAACATCCGTCTTTTCATAAAAGGTTTCACGCCTCATCCGTTCATCCTTAAAGATCATTAATGTAACGCCGGTATACACCTGATGTGTTTTCCCGGACAACATAGCAATCATTCTTCGTGCGTCATCCTTATCCTTCGGTTTACCCAAAATTTCTCCTTCGGCTGCTACCACCGTATCGGAACCGATTACCACAAAATCCTGGTTAATACCTCTGGCATCATACATTACGGGAATTTTACCTGCCACATCTTCTGCCTTCAGGAAAGATAACTCCATAACATATTCTGCCGGATCAGTAGCTTCCGTAACCTCTTTTGCTTCGCTTACACGCACTTCAAACTTCATTCCAATCTGTTCAAGCAACTCCTTACGTCTGGGAGATGCCGATGCCAGAATAAATTTCATCTATTCTTCCTCCGCTCCTTCAGGTTTGGTTTCCGGTATAAAAACCCTCTTATCCGTCACCTGTTTCTTTGCTTCTTTTACAAGCTTTGCCGCCTCCTCTGCAAAGAAACTCTGTGAACCGAATAAAACCTTACCTCTTTTATCAATTTTATCATAAGTGCCGTCCGGCTGTAAAATCTGCGCCTTTAAGGTGTCTTTTAACTGACAATCTAAAATGTGTCTTACCTTTTCCTGCAAATTCTTCTCCAGAATCGGGAAAAGAATTTCCACTCGGCGCTCTAAGTTTCTTGGCATCCAATCCGCCGAACTCAAATAATACTCCGGCGTACCACCGTTTTCAAAATAATACACACGGCTGTGCTCTAAGAAATTACCTACGATGGAACGCACGGTAATATTCTCGCTTACGCCGGGAATCCCCACCTTCAAACAGCAGATACCACGGATAATCAAGTCAATCTTTACACCCGCACTGCTTGCCTCATACAATGCCACGATAATATCCTTATCGCAAAGGGAATTCATCTTGGCAATAATATGTGCCGGCTCCCCTGCCTTGGCATGCTTCTTCTCTCGCTCAATCAAGTATAAAAAGCGGTCCTTCATCCAAAGCGGTGCCAGCGACAGCTGATTCCAGTTAAGAGGCTCTGAATATCCCGAAAGCATATTAAATACCGCCGTTGCATCCTCACCGATTGCCTCGTTGCAGGTAAAAAGTCCTAAGTCCGTATATAACTTAGCGGTTGCATCATTATAATTACCGGTTGCAAGATGCACATATCTTCGGATCCCGTCGTTTTCACGGCGTACAACCAAGGTGATTTTACTATGAGTCTTTAAGCCCACAAGACCGTAAATAACGTGACAGCCTGCCTTTTCAAGCTTTTTGGCCCAAACTATATTATTCTCTTCATCGAATCTTGCCTTTAACTCAACCAGCACGGATACCTGCTTGCCATTCTCTGCTGCCTGGGCAAGTGCCGCAATAATGGGTGAATTACCGCTGACGCGATACAAGGTCTGCTTAATCGCCAATACATCCTTATCCCTCGCCGCCTGACGAATAAATTCCACTACAGGCTCAAAACTCTGGTAGGGATGATGCATCAGTATATCCTGTCTGCGAATAGAAGTAAAAACATCCTCGTCCTTATTAAATTCCAGCACTTCTGCCGGCTCGTGAGGCAAATTCTTCAAATGCGTAAAACCATCCAGACCATATACCTTCATCAATACGGTTAAATCCAGGGGACCGTTAATCTTGAAGATATCATCTTCTTCTACGTCCAATTCTTCTTTTAAAATATTTAAAAGCCGCTTATTTACGCCATCTTCCACTTCCAGACGGATCGCCTTGCCCCACTGGCGTTTCTTGACCTGACGCTCGATTTCTTTCAGAAGGTCTTCTGCTTCATCTTCATCAATGGAAAGGTCTGCATTACGCATAATGCGAAACGGATGAGCGCAAAGTACATTATAATTCAAAAATAATTTCTGAATATTTCGCTCGATTACTTCTTCCAAAAGAATAATAACCGTTTCTTCGCCTTTGGAAGGAATAACCACAATACGGTTCAATACGCTGGGAACCTGTACCGTTGCAAATTCTTCTTCCTCTTTTTCACCCTTTTTACAAAGAAGGGCACCGATATTTAAGGACTTATTACGAATCAACGGAAACGGTCTTGACGAATCTACTGCCATCGGTGTTAAAACAGGATAAACATTTTCTTCGAAATACTGGTCTACATACTCCGCCTGCTCTTCAGTCAAATCCTCGTGTTTCTCTACGATCACAAGACCATTTTGCTCTAACTGGGGCACCAGGGAACGGTTATAGGTAGAGTACTGAAGACTTACCAGACTGTGAGTTGCCTTATTTAACTTCTTTAACTGCTCCTTCGGCGACATTCCAGCAATATCCGGCTTTGAATAACCTGCGTCCACCATATCCTTCAAAGATGCAACACGCACCATAAAAAACTCATCCAGGTTCGAGGCGGTAATACTTAAAAATTTAACACGTTCAAACAAAGGCAGGGTTTTATCCCTTGCTTCCCCTAGTATTCTTTCATTAAAAGCCATCCAGGACAATTCTCGGTTCGAGAAATTCTCCGGTGCACCGTAGTTTCTTTTTTCCTGCATTTTATAATCCCCGTTTCATTGCTTACTTTCTTAAAAATATGCTTTCCCTATGTTATTTGAACATTTTTACACGATTAAATACTTCTCTTCTGCTTAATCACAGGCTTGATATTGTATACTTCCTCAAAGAATCTTGCCGCATTCCAGAACAACCCCTTCTCAAGCGCAATATTCTCTGCCGTATCTACCTGAATCCACAATTCATCCTCGTGAATATTTGTTTTAACATCTTTAAATTTCTGCTTATGCGTCTTATCCAAACCGTTTGCCACGCGAAGAATCGCCGTAAGCTTGGCCACTACCAAATACGCATCCTTATCAATACCGCCATCCTTGGTAATCTCATCATAATAGGCAAAATCTTCATGATTGTATTTCACGATATTCGCCACCATCTCACGCTCCAGGTGGGAAAGGCCGATGATTTCGGTATTCATTACAACGTGATAAGAACACTCTCCTACCGACACCATGTTCAAGTACTTACCGCAATCGTGTAAAAGGGTTGCAATCTGTAAAAGAAGTCTTTCTCTTTTACCAAGACCATGTACCTTCTTCATACTGTCAAAAATCGTTAAGCAAATCTGCTCTAAGGTTTCACCGCGACGCTTACTGCCCTGATAGCGCTTGCTGATATTCTTGGCACAGGCAATAATATCTTCCTCAAAATTATGGGCAGGCTTAATCCACTTGTTGCTTTCGGCATAATCATAAGCAATACCGTCACACAAGGTCACGCCCGGCACCCATAGATATTCTGCTCCGAGAAACTCCAGCGCGCTTTTAATCAGTTGGGAAGAAATCCGAAGCAGGGGCACATTTTCTTCGCCCATACGAAGCTGTTTTGCTACGTCTGCTCTGTTCTTGGTCTGCATTTCTTTCATTTTATCGAGAAACTTCTTACGCTCAACAAAACCTTTTTTATCAATTTCAGGATAAACCTGCTTAATGACTGCCGATACATAATCGTCTACGACAATTAAATTACGGATTTCGCGGTCCTTCAGATATAACTTCTTAAATACCGCAAGCTGGGTATCAATCAACTCTGCCAAAACAGACTGGTACTGGCTGGGTTTCACCTCGATGTAACGCATCTTTTCATACAGACGCAATACGCCCAGACGAATATTCTGCGTCGCCACCAATGCCTCTTTATCAAACAAAGAAAGCTGTATGCTTCCGCCGCCGATATCAAGAATTGCGGTACCGTTTTCGATAATTTTGTGGAATTCCTCACCTTGGGCCGCAATGGACTTGTAATCCAGGAAACGTTGCTCGGAATTGCTCAAACAACTGACCTTGATACCGGTTTTCTTCTCAATCTGATCCAAAACAATAATGGTATTATCCAGTTCTCTGATGGCACTGGTTCCGTATGCTTTATAATCCTCAACCTTATAAGATTGCATAATTTTAACAAACTCACGAAGCACATGGCATAATTCCTCCATATGTTCGTAAGAAAGTTTTCCTGTCTTATAAGATTCCGTACCAATATCCAAACCGTATCGAATGTGATCTACCACCTTCAATCCGGCCTGCGATGATACTTCAACTATTTTCATGGCAAGCTCATGAGAGCCCACATCAATTGCCGCAAATGTTTTCTTTTTCATGTGTTTATTCCTTTACCCCATATTACTTTTATTTTACTAAAAAATGGCCTGTTGTACAACTTAATTTCCATAGTTTTTAGACAAGGTTTTCTTTCTTTTATGCACATCCTGCCAAACAGTTTTTCGTTGCTATTTTATGCTCGCTATCGTATACTTATTATATCTTAAAATGCGTTATATTTTGTGAAAAGGAAATGAATTTATATGAAGGATAAAATAAAAGTAATTCTGATTATTACAGGCATTATTGCAGTGCTAGCCATATTTTGGACCGTTAATTATTTTTCAAATCGTATTCCTGAGAATCCGTCCGGCACTGTAGGAAATACTGCAGGCAATCTTTATAACGGCGGATATTTCTGCGAAGACTCCTATGGAAAAGTTTACTTCTCAAACTCTTACGATAGCGGTGCCTTGTATGTGATGAATGCGGACGAAACCGAAATCGAAAAGGTATCCGCAAATACCGTAAAATCTATTAACGTTGGCGGCGACTATCTTTACTACTACATGAGCGACTCTTCCGCATCTTCAGGACTCGGTTTCGTACGCCGTGTCATCGGTGTCTACCGTTCCGACAAAGATGGAAGTGATTTGGAAACTTTAAGTCGTGACCCTGCCGGAACACTTTTACTTGTAGACAATTACATCTACGTTCAGAGTGTCCTTGATAACGGTGGCATCAACTTATTAAAAATCAGTATTGACGGCGAAGAAGAGACCGTTTTATCCGAAGAGAAAATCTACCCTGCCAGCGCTTACAATGGTCGCATTTACTACAATGACAATACAAACTCACACTTTTTATATCAGTTAGATACCTACACGGGTGCTACTTCCACCGTTGTAAAATACAATATGTGGAATCCGGTGCGTCAAGGCGATTATGTTTATTTTATGGATATTTTAGAGAATTATAAACTCTGCCGCTACAGTTTAAGCGAAGATAAAATTGAAGTGCTTACCTCAGACCGCGTAGATACATTTAACGTGACGGATAACTATATTTACTATCAAAAATCCTCCGACACACAGCCCGGTCTTATTCGTATAAGCCTTGACGGTTCGGAGGAAATTATGCTTGCGGAAGGTATTTATAACAACATCAATACCACTTCCCAATATGTATATTTTCAAGAATTCGGTAATGCACTTGCTACTTTCAAAGTTGCCCACGACAGTACCGAAGTTTCGGAATTTGATGCTGCTTTCAATGCAGTTCCTATTTCCGAGTAACATAAGAATCTTTTAATCTCTTAAGCATCTCCTTACTGGTTAAACCAATAAGGGGATGTCTTTTATATGGTGCAATTTCGCTTAAAGGTACCAAAACAAAATCGCGATGCTGCATATCTATATGCGGAATGGTTAAATCGTCATTTTCAATTACCATATCATCGAAGTATAAGATATCCAAATCAAGGGTTCTGGGTCCCCAGTGCTCTTTGCGCACGCGACCGGCATGACGTTCTTCTGCCTGTAAGAATTCCAACAACTCCTTTGGCTCCAATAACGTTCTTAACTCAAGCACACCATTGTAAAAGTTCTCCTGATCCACACCCCCATAAGGCTTACTCTCCACGAACTTGGATACTTTCTTAACCTCACAACGCATATCTGCCTTTAAATTCGCAATCGCATCGTTAATATAGCTCAAACGATCACCCATATTAGAACCAAAAGCAATAAAAGCGGTATGCCAGCTACGATGAATTTTAACCGATATATTGTCAAACTTCATAGGAATGGGTGCCTGAGGTTTCTCAATTTCCAAAGTTACCGCCTCAATTTCCGGATACGCCATAAGAATCTTTCTGGCAAGACGGTTTGCAATCGTCTCCAAAAGATTCATTCTATACTGCGTCATAAAATCCTTGATCAGTTCGCAGATTTTACCGTAGTCAACCGAATCTGATAATTCATCCGTTCTTCCGGCTTTAGCCGTATCGAAATAAAGGGTAGCATTTACAATAAATGGTTGCCCCTTCTCCTGCTCTTCCTTAAAAACCCCGTGATTTGCAAATATTTCCAAGCCTTTAATCACAATCTGATCCATCTATAAATCCCCCACCTTTTACGATTTTCCGAGAATTGCCTCCGTCATACGGATTGCCCTGACATTTTCCTTAATGTCGTGCACTCTGACAAAAGAGCAACCTTTCATAACAGCCATAACCGTTGTAACCAATGTACCTTCCACCCGTTCAAAAACCGGAAGATCCAAAGTAAGCCCAATTACGGATTTGCGCGAAGTTCCCAAAAGAATCGGATATCCGAAACAATGGAACTGCTCCAGCCTGTTAATCACTTCCAAATTCTGCTCATGAGTCTTGGCAAAACCAACCCCCGGGTCGATAATAATTTTATCATCGGCAATACCGGCCTTCCTTGCGGTTTCAATATATGCTGACAAATCATTCTGCATATCTGTAAAAAAATCTTTATAATTCATATATTCACGATTATGCATAATGGAACAAGCCACCTTATGTTCCGCAATCAGTCTGGCCATTTCAGGGCTTTCCTGTAAGCCCTTAATGTCATTAATCAAATCCGCTCCGACCGCAATACCCGCCTTTGCAACCTCAACCTTATAGGTATCCAACGATACCGGTATATCCAAATTCTTCTTAATCGCTTCAATAACCGGGGCGACTCTTTCAATCTCTTCCTGTACGCTGACAGGCACATAGCCCGGTCTTGTAGACTCGCCTCCCACATCAATGATATCCGCACCTTCGTGCATCATTTCTTCCGCTTTCTTAAGTGCCAGTTCTACTTCATTATATTTCCCGCCATCCGAAAAAGAATCCGGCGTAACATTTAAAATACCTATCACATAGGTTTTATTGGCTGTATCAAAATCTCTGTTACCTATCTTCACGCTGTTCACTCCTGATACAAAACTTCACTTTAATAAGCGAGTTCTTTGTTCTTTTTACCCTTCTTCCAATCACAAAGTTCACCGGCTTTACAGAAATAGCACTCCCGGCTCAGCTTATCGGCACGATAAATCACGTCAGCCAATGCGTACTTCTTAGATTCTTTGGGGTTTCTGTGAAGAAGAATCGCCTGGAGAATCTGCTGTATCTCTTTCTTACGGAATCCGCAGTCCTTAAGAATCGGTTCCGCAAGCTCTGCACTGGCAATTTCATGGGGTGTTTTATCATCGTACTGGATATGTCGCCCGATATCATGTAAAAGTGCCGTTGCATAAATCAAATCTTTGTCGACATCTTTGTCTTCTTCCAGATTTAAAATCATGGCAATACGCGCCACATTCATAAAATGCTCCGTATTGTGTCTGCAAAAAATTCTGTTTTCTTCCCTGATTGCAATCTCTGCCAAAGCTTCTTTGTAGGCAGGATGCTCTATAATTCGATTGACCTGTTTCATCTTTTTACGTCCATATCTATTTTTTATCCGTAAAAATCACCTTTTGTCACAACATTTTCACCGATATATATTATATCGCGACTAGCAGTTTAACATTTGAAAAAACATACTCTTCAAATTCTCATCGGTTTCAAATGCGCCTCTTGCCACCATGGTAACCGTTTTGCTACCGGGTTTCTTAACACCACGCATTGTCATACATAAATGCTCCGCTTCCAGTACCACCATAACGCCCTGGGGCTTCAATTCTTCCATCATAGCGTCCGCAATCTGTGCTGTCATCTGCTCCTGAAGCTGCAGTCTTCTTGCAAATACTTCCACGGTTCTTGCAAGCTTACTTAAGCCTACAACTTCTCCGTTTGGAATATACGCAATATGTGCCTTCCCGTAAAAAGGCATCATATGATGCTCGCACATGGAATAAAAGACAATGTCCTTTTCCAAAACCATTTCATTATTCTCAACATGAAAACGCTTAGATAAATGCACTCCTGCATCATCATCGTTTCCTGCCAAAATCTCTGTATACATACGGGCGATACGATCCGGTGTATCTTTCAAACCTTCTCGGTTTACATCTTCACCAATTCCTTCTAACAGAAGGCGAATCGCCTCTTTTACTTTCTTCTCATCAACCATTGTAAGCCTCCGTATAACGACTTATAATTTGTTATGCCCTGCTTATAAAAGCAACAATAACACTATTTCTTCTTTTCAAAACAGGCCCTTAACTTGCCCATATAAGATAAAGAACCAAATGCCAGAACAACACCGTCTTCGCCCGCCGTAAGCTTTGCCATCTCCACGGCCTCTTCCACAGAATCTGTAGCAGTAACATTGGGATTATATTCCCGAATCTGCTTTGCAAGGTCAAATGCCGGTAACGCACGCTCCTTATTCGGCGAAGTAACCGTAAAAATAAACTCTGCCATAGGAACCGACTCCTGAATCATTCGCGTATAGTCTTTATCCTTTAATACTCCCATTATATAGATAATCCGCTGATTTGTAAAATGGAAACGCATTGTTTCCATGAGTTTTTTTACAGCATCTTCATTATGAGCTCCGTCGGCGATAAAATATGGCTTTCGAGACAGGATCTCAAAACGCGCAGGCCATGCGGATTCCAAAAATCCCTTGCGTATTTTATCTTCTTTTAAAATAACACCGCTTTCCTGCAAAACATGCAGTGCCTCCATCGCAAGTGCAGCGTTTTCGGTCTGAAAACTTCCAAGCAAGGGTATCTCCACCTGCTTGTAATTCCGGTAGGACAATTTCTGCCCCTTAAGACTCTGGCGTCCCGTTTTAATATCGTCCCTGTCAACCATCGTAAAAGGCACATTTAAGCGTTCACAGGCTTCTTTCAATACATTTACCACGTCTTCGCATTGAGGCGCGGACACGGCCTTACAACCGCTTTTCAGGATGCCGGCCTTGTTCCCGGCAATTTCAGCCAGGGTATTCCCTAAGAATGCCATATGATCCATACTGATGGATACAAATACGCACAGCTTTGTATTTTGAACAATATTCGTTGCGTCCAAAGTACCGCCCATACCGGTTTCAAGCACCACAAAGTCACATTTTTTATCCTTAAAATACCGGAATCCCAGTGCGGTTTCAATTTCAAAGGCAGTAGGATGCGCCCGTCCTTCCGCTTCCATCTTCGTACAGATATCAAAAACATCTGTCAAACCGTCTGCCACCGCATTCTTGGATATCATACGGTTATTGACCTGAATGCGCTCACGGTAATCGCTGATTACCGGCGAAATATAGCGCCCCACTTTATATCCGTTTGCTGTTAAAGCATTTGCAATTAACGTAGATACCGAACCCTTTCCGTTGGTTCCGGCCACATGAATAAAAGCCAGCCCGTCCTGCGGATTTCCCATACGATTCAGCAATTCGCGAATGGAATCAAGACCGGGCACGCTTCCCAACATATTTACTTTACATTCCATGTACTCCATTACTTCTTCGTACTTCATAACAGGCTCCCTCATAAAATCAGGCAGACACGAAGCCTGCCTGTATATCGCGCAAATATTGTTTCTTAAAACCGTTGATTACAACACATCCACGTCGTCCATATCGCCCGTACCAATGTTTAAAGTGTTCACAGTACGTCTCTTAAGGCGTGCTTCTTCGGAATATTTCAAGATAAAATCTTTCACTTCCTGCGCATGCTTGATATTCTTTAAAACCAATGTAGGATGGGTATTGTCACCTGTATAGCAGGATACGTTACCAAGCTTAAACCATCTTTGGAAAAATCCTCTCTCCAAAACAACGTCCTGAATTTTATACATATAGCAGTCGTTTTCAACTTTCTTGAAAAATCCGCTGTCGATGGTAAGCACATCTTCTTTGATAATATATTTGGTGAAAGTAAAAGGTAATCCGAAGAATCCCCAACGTTTCTTTTCAATCATCTGATTTGCATTTCCTGTTTCCATGTCATTTACCTCCTTTTAGGAAAAAATACACGTATTTTATCATCTTTTACATTATAGTCCTTTATGGCAAAAACTTCAATTTAAAATAGTATTTTTTTGTCGGATTATCTTGAATGCGTACCATCAATGTGGTAATATTATTCAAGTTGAAAACATATATGGAAGGAGTCAATTATGAGACATTTAATGAGTCCTCTCGATTTTACCGTTGAAGAATTGGACAAGTTGTTTAATTTGGCAAACGATATAGAGACAAACCCGAAAAAGTATGCTCATGCCTGCGATGGTAAGAAGCTTGCCACCTGCTTTTATGAGCCCAGTACCAGAACCCGTTTGAGCTTCGAAGCTGCAATGATTAATTTAGGCGGTCACGTAATCGGTTTCTCAGATGCAAGCTGTTCTTCCGCATCTAAGGGTGAAAGCGTATCCGACACCATTCGTATGATTTCCTGCTATGCAGATATCTGCGCAATGCGTCATCCCAAGGAAGGTGCTCCCATGGTAGCTGCTTCCAAGTCACGTATTCCCGTTGTAAACGCAGGTGACGGCGGACATCAGCATCCGACTCAGACACTTACTGATTTACTTACTATTCGTTCCTTAAAAGGACGTCTTAACAAT
This sequence comes from uncultured Lachnospiraceae bacterium, assembly GCA_964591945.1. Lineage (GTDB taxonomy): Bacteria > Bacillota > Clostridia > Lachnospirales > Lachnospiraceae > UBA3766. Next base: position 12,742 of record CAZQBM010000058.1, read on the forward strand.
TTTACCATTGGTCTGTGCGGCGACTTGAAATTCGGTCGTACCGTTCACTCACTGATTCATGCGCTTGAGCGTTATGACAATATTTCTTTTGTATTTATTTCTCCGGAAGAATTAAAAATTCCCGAATATATCATTGAAATGTTAAAAGAAAAGAACATTCCCTACAAGGAAGTAATCCGTTTGGAAGAAGTTATGCCCGAATTGGACATTCTCTATATGACACGTGTGCAGAGAGAACGTTTCTTCAACGAAGAAGACTATGTTCGTTTGAAAGACTTTTACATTTTGAACAAGGAAAAAATGGCTCTCGGCAAGGAAGATATGTTGGTTCTCCATCCCCTTCCCCGTGTAAACGAAATTTCCGTAGAAGTTGACGACGATCCCAGAGCAGCGTATTTCAGACAGGTACAGTACGGCGTATACGCACGTATGGCGTTGATTCTTACACTGCTTGAGATTGATGTTGACAGTTTATAGTTTAGACCGAACAAATCCGTTATTTTATAAAGGAGACGACTATGCTTAATATAGGACAGATTGAAGAAGGATTCGTACTGGACCACATTAAGGCCGGCAAAAGTCTTTCTATCTACCACCACTTACAGTTGGACAAAAAAGATTGCACCGTAGCAATTATCAAAAATGCCAAAAGCGATAAAATGGGCAAAAAAGACATTCTCAAAGTTGAATGTGATATCGAAGAAATGGATATGGACGTACTTGCCGTAATCGACCACAACATTACCGTAAACGTAATCAAGGGTGGCGAAATCGTTGCAAAGCAGGAACTTACACTTCCCAAAGAAGTTAAGAACATCTTCCGTTGCAAGAATCCCCGTTGCATTACTTCCATCGAACAGGAACTTCCGCATATCTTTATTTTAGGCGATGAGGCAAAGGGCAACTACAGATGCAAGTATTGCGAAGAGAAATGTACCGATGTAATTGGGGATAATTTTTTGTTCAGATAATTGATTAATATCTTATAGAATTTTACAAAAAAGTGGTTCAGCAAAATGAACCACTTTTTCTTTCATTACTATATTTTAGAAAACATTATTTCTATTTCTTCCACCGTTGTCCCAAGAGTACGGGCCGCTATCTCAATAGAAATATCTTTCGTTTCTACAAGTTTCTTAAGAATTGTAATACGTCCTTCTTCCTTTCCTTCATCAATCATTCCCTGAATTGCCTCGCACATATCATCATCCTCCTTTTCTTTTGGCTCTGCCTTCTTTAAGAATTGTTTCTTCAAACGCTTTTCTTTGATCATTGTTGCTAACAAAAATCTGCTCTCTTCATCCAAGCCGCGCACTTCCGGTTCATGGCTTGACAAATACGCTTTCAATTCCTCTGTACTCTTCCGATGTGAATAAAACTCAAACACGGTCCGCAAGGTTGTCTTAAAACAACTAAAGTCATTTACTTTATTTAAATCAAATACCTGAATCCGATAATTCGGTATTATATCCCGAATCCGCCACGCAAGATTGTAATCAGCTGCAGGAACCGACACCATATCCTGTAGGGAAGTTACCGCATCCCATTCTTTATCTCCCCAATATAATACCAGGGTAAAAACCGGTGCCAATCGGTCATTTCGCCGAAATCCGCATATGAATTCATCTCCTTTCAAAATATTACCATATGCCTCTTTGTTTCGCTTACGAATCTCTTTCACCTGCCTATCATATGTAAGACTCTCTTCGACCATGATACGAATCAACATAGTGTAATCCACGATAACCTGATTCTCCAACACATATAAAGCAAACGTACTTCCGTCTTTCGTATGTTTCTTCACCACGTCGCGCAAACGCTCCATAACCGCTCCTTCGTCTGCCTTCTGTACTGCTCCATCCTCCGGTAAAAGCTCTTTGGCATCCAAAATTTCTTCACCACCAAAGAAAGCCGCATTCATCAAGTCTGCAAACCACTCAGCATTCTCAAAAAACGACTTGTGGGCAATATCTGCCTTCCCCATAATCCTCCTTCCCGAACATAAAAACGCAGAAGAATTCCTTATAAATCGTTCTTTGAAAATCTCCTGCTTATTCAATTGATTGGTTGAAATAAAAGCACAGATTTTCTTTATATAGAACGCATTTCGCATCTCAGTAATAAGCCAGACAGCCTGTTCGTTACTTACCGATATGTAGCCATTCCTGTAGAATTCATAGAATTGAATAAGAATCAAACTCTTCACAAACAAAGAGTCTATAAAAGAAATATTACATGCTTTGCATTAATCGTAACACCGCAAAGCGCTCTTGTCTATGTGCAATCTGCATAAATTCATCGCGCAACAAATTTCTACGTAAACTTCAAAAACATTTTGAAACCTTTTTCTCTCCTTTTGTGTTTTATATTTAGAATTACAAATAAAGGAGCGCATAATAGTATGAACGAACAAACAAATAACATAGACTCTAAAACACTTTTAAAAGCAGAAAAATTTATGACCAGACTTATATGGATTTTTTCCGGGGCTGTAACAGGTAGGTTTCTACACGTATATTTTGACTATAAATCACATCCCGCAATGTACTCTGCTCCATATCGTACATTATCAGAAGTTTTGAAATCTGAGCTGTTGTGGTATGGTATGATTATTCTCATGACTGTCATTGTTGTAACCGTACTGAAAGTAACACTGAAAAAACAAGTAAAATGACCGAAATCTAACTAGCACTCCGCTTTCAATTGTCGCACGATTCCGTTCAATCGTTCCGATAAAACAAGCATCAACACCAGAATAACACTCAAAAAAATCGGAAAGATTCCAATGCCGACACCTTCTGCAATCCATCCAAAGATTGTAGGCATTAATGTAGTCCCAACGTAAGCACTTGCCATCTGCACACCGATCACCGCCTGGGAAGCATCTTTGCCGAAATTATTCGGAGTCGCATGAATCAGACAGGGGTAAATCGGCGCACAAC
>CAZQBM010000059.1:0-15588 GCA_964591945.1 uncultured Lachnospiraceae bacterium
GGGTTAGTGTAATGCAGTTGTGGGAGAGAGGAGAGATTGACCTTGAGAAGGATATCAGGGAATATCTTCCGGAGAATTTTCTTCGTAAGTTAAAATATGATGACCCTATCACAATGTTAAATCTTATGAATCACAATGCGGGCTGGAGCGAGAATGTATGGGCGTTTCAAACCGATAATGAGGAAGAGATAAAATCGTTGGGTGAAATTTTGCAGGAAACAGAGCCGGTGCAGGTTTATCGTCCGGGAGAAGTTTCTTCTTACAGCAATTATGGTGCGGCTTTGGCAGGTTACGTTGTGGAATGTATTACGGAACAGCCTTTCCACGAATATGTGCATGAGAATATTTTTGAACCCTTGGGTATGGAGCATACTTCTTTACTTCCTGCACACAATGATAATGAGTGGGTTTATGCACAGAGACCGAAGACTGTTTGTTATGTGGACACCGGTGCAGGTTGGGAATCTGTGGGACCGCAGCTTATGTATGTCATGCCGTATCCGGCAGGTGCGGCAACCGGTACAATTTCTGATATGGCAATCTATGCAGGTAGTCTGGCACGTGAGGACTGTCCGCTATTTGAGAATCCTGAAACAAGAGAGTTTCTGTTTTCACCCTCTGCGACATATAAGGGTACGGAAATCGGATACAGTTATCATGGATTTTTATCTTCTATGTATGGAGAAAATATAGTGCTGGGACACAACGGATCGACGAACGGATTCTGTTCACAGATGTTTTTTGATGTGGAAACAGGTGTCGGAACCGTAGTGATGATGACCGGTATGGGACTTCCGATTATGGAAATTCCGGAGATTGTGTTTGGAGAAACTTCTGCAGAGATACCTGCTGATTTTGTATCAAACGAGGCTGCGGGAGATGACATATCCGGCATGTATATTGGTGCCCGTTCCATGCGTCACGGTCCCTTGAAGTTGATTTCTTTATTGGGATTGTTACCGATTGCATCTGTCGGAGAGGGAGAGTATGATGTGGCAGGCATTGCCACAATCCAAAATGTGTCAGGAGATTTATATTGGATTGTTCAGGAAGGTCAGGGACTACCGGCGGAAGGATATCAGTTAGAAGATGGTACCGGAGTATTGAATCTCGGTTTACAGAGTTATGTAGAAGAACCGGCACTGGTCGCATATCTTGCGTTGATGATTTTCTATGTGTTATGTGTGCCTGTTGCAGCTGTATTGTTGCTCATTAAATTGATTCTTCTTATTGCTAAGAAGTTTAAGAAATATGAAGGTGCAGCCTTGATAGCAGTTGCGCAATTTGCTAAAATAATATCAGTGGGAGTTGTGATATTCTGGATATCGGTATACAGTACGCAGTACGGACTTACACCGGCGCAAGGAATCATTGGTTGTCTGATTCAGATATTATGTATGTTGGCATATTTGGCATCTGCAGGAATTTCTGTGAAAGCATTGTTTGCCAAAGATGTGAAAGTAATACGCAGGATACAATATGTAATCAATATTCTTGCAAATGTAATTTGTGTTGTCGCAATGATCTCACTGGAACTGATACGATTCTGGAATGTATAAAATTTTAGGGGGTATTTTACAATGACTTATCAGGAAGTATTTCAGGCAGTAAAAGACAAGTTTAAAGATGCGGATGTAAGCCACATCAATGAGAAACTGGCTTTTCAGTTTAACATCACAGGTGAGGGCGAAGGCATCTTTTATGCAGAAGTAAAAGACGGCAAGCTTTCCATTGAGCCTTACGAGTATTATGACAGAGATGCAACTTTTATCTGTAAGGCGGATACATTGCTTAAGATTATGGATGGCAAGATGGATCCGGTGATGGCATTTACCATGCAGAAGTTGAAAGTGGAGGGTGACATCGGCAAAGCATTAAGACTGAAAGAAATGATTAAATAGTGAGTTGAAAAAGCATCGGCAGATTTGTCGGTGCTTTTTTTATTGAAATATATTGATAAAAAGTGACAACCCGTAGCAAAATGATTATAATAAAGCAGTACGAATATTAGTTGTAAAAGTAATCTGATTTACTACGGGAAGGATTGAAATGAGTAACGCGCAGTCGAAAGTAAAACGAACGCTAAAAGAATATGTTACGTTGTTTTTGACGTTTTTTAAGATAGGTGCTTTTACCTTTGGTGGCGGTTACGCCATGATTCCGCTGATTCAGAAGGAAGTGGTGGACAATCATAAGTGGGTAACAGCGGACGATATTCTGGAAGTCATTGCCATTGCGGAGAGTACGCCGGGGCCGATTGCCGTGAATGCAGCGACGTTTGTGGGCTATAAATTCGGTGGATTTTGGGGCGCTTTCAGTGCAACCTTAGGCGTGGTATTGCCGTCTTTTTTGATTATTGCATTGTTGTCTTCGCTCATCAGCCGTTTTCAGGATTATAAAGTTGTACAATATGCCTTTTACGGCATTCGCGCAGGTGTGCTTGCGTTGATTGTCAAGGCGATGATTAATATGTATCGGAAATGTCCGAAGAGTCCGGTGTCGTATTTTATCTTTGCATTTTCCTTTGTTATGGTGGCGTTGCTTAATATTAAGGCAATTTATGTGCTGATTGCTTGTGCGCTGATTGGCCTGGCAGCTTCCTTTGTTGCAAAGAGAAGGGAGGCGAAGAAATGATTTATCTGGAATTATTTCTAATCTTCCTTGGGATTGGTGCCTTTACCTTCGGCGGCGGTTATGCGATGCTTCCGCTTATTCAGGATGCGGTGGCGGCCAAGGGATGGCTTACGGAAGAAGAGCTGGTGAATTTCATGGCGGTCAGCGAAAGTACGCCGGGGCCCTTTGCCATTAATATGTCCACGTATGTGGGTATGGAAGTGGGCGGTTTGCCGGGGGCAGTGATTGCAACTACGGGCGTGGTATTGCCTTCTTTTATCATTATTCTGATCGTGGCGAAGTTCTTTGCGAAATTTAAAGACAGTTTCGTGGTCAAAGGCTGTATGTCCGGTTTGAAGCCGGCGGTAATCGGTATGATTGGGACTGCAGTGCTTTCTACCGGGATGACGGTATTCTTCCCGGCAGGATTTGCGCTTGCAACTTTTACTACGGTAAGTTTCCTTGGAGCACTTGCAATTTTTGGCGGAAGCCTTATTATGGCATTAAAGAAGGTGCATCCGATTGTGATTATTCTGATTTCGGCGGTGGCCGGAATTGCGGTAGGGTATATATTCGGATTGTAAAATAAAAAAGAGGAAGTGCTTATGTAAAAGCACTTCCTTTATTGCTTATTGTATTAAAGATTCCAAATCCCAAGATTCCATTTGTAACTGTAACATACGAAGCGCATACTGTCGTTTTGTCTCGGGTATATTGTCCATCAAAGAAAGGATGGCAACAAATTCATCAGAATGTTTCTTGCTTTCTTCTTCATCGTAGGCTTTGCCGTGGATGATGTAATCCAAAGACATATCTAATAATGTACCGATAGAAATCAGGGTTTCGATACTCATTCCGCAACTTCCGCGTTCAATGTCTGCAAAATATTTGGGTGAGATGCCGATTTTATCAGATGCAGTGTCTTGTGTCATATTTAGGAGCTGGCGTTTTCTGCGAATGCGCTCGCCGGCTTCGATTCTGTTATATTGCAATTTCATAAGTGTCGCTCTTTCTGTTAAAAACGTATTTTGAACAATAACTTTAAACCATACCTACATTATGACTTGCTGTTGTTATTTTAGTAATTGACGGAGAACGTAAAAATTAGTACGCGTAAAACGTAGGATATATAAAGTGTTATTAACGGAATAGAATTAAAAAATACAGAAAATAAAAAAATGCCAATGCATAAATTTGGCAAAATGCCTCATACTAACACCATCAAGAAAAAGTGAGGTATATCTATGGCATTAAAAGAAAAAGAAATCCAGGCAATTGAAGATTTATGTACACAGGAGCAGTGCTGTATTGACAAGTATACAAAGTATAGTAATGAGGCCAAAGATCCTGTTTTAAAAGACCTCTGCAAGCAGATTGCAAGCAAGGAAAGAGAACATTTACAGTCTTTAAAGCAGGTTTTACAGGGCAAAACACCCCAGTGCGATTGCAATGACAACAGCGGCGCACAGTATCAGCCTACCGCAACTTATAATCCTATGACAGAGACAGAGGATAAAAAGGCAGACAACTTCCTTGTAACTGATTTAATCGGAACAGAGAAGCTTGTTTCTTCCGAATACAACACAAACGTATTTGTCTTTGCAGATGCAGCAATTCGTAAGTTGCTTGCAGACATTCAGATTGAAGAACAGAACCACGCAGAAATGCTTTTCAAATACAAAACAGCCAACGGTATGGCATAAGTTTAGATTTGGTAAAGACTGTGAAAATATTGTTAATCTTATTGACATTTGAAGGCTTGAATTCATATAATGACGTAAATAAAAGGGAGTAGTTGCCATCTACGGATGGTGTTCGAGTCGTCATCACGGCATAAACCCGGTTCGAGCAGGTAAGTAACGAGACTTTTGTTGCATTTTTATGTGGCAGAGGTCTCTTTTTTTGTACCTTTGTTTCATAAGGATGTGCCGAAGCGTGTATGTGAGATACATATTTCGGATTAAGGATTTTCATAATAAGAAGTGGAGGATGATTTATGAAGAATTGGTATTCCGTTACGAAAGAAGAAATGTTTCAGGAACTGGAAGCGGGGCAGAATGGTTTGTTTAAGTCGCAGGCGCAGGAAGTTTTAGAGCGAGTGGGCGAGAATGTGTTACAGGAAGAGGAGAAGAAAGGTGTGATACGCATTTTCTTCGAACAGTTCAAGGATTTGCTTGTACTTATTTTGATTGCGGCAGCAGTTATTTCCATGTTTTCCGGTAATTTGGAAAGTACTGTTGTTATTCTTGCGGTGATTACATTGAATGCCATTCTTGGTACGGCACAGTATATTAAGGCTGAAAAGTCGTTGGAAAGCCTGAAATCATTGTCATCGCCCAGTGCTAAAGTGGTGCGTGACGGTGAGAAAATAGAAATACCTTCTAAACTTGTAGTGCCTGGGGATTTGGTTATTCTGGAAGCCGGGGATTTGGTAGTTGCCGACGGTCGTATTTTAAACAGTTTTTCGTTGCAGGTAAATGAAAGTTCTTTGACGGGGGAGTCTACGGCAGTAGATAAAAAAGATATTGTACTGGAAGGCGAGATTCCGCTGGCGGATCGTATCAATATGGTATATTCCGGCAGTCTGGTAACTTACGGAAGAGCGGAGGTTATGGTTACGGATACGGGTATGAATACCGAAATCGGTAAAATCGCGGGACTTTTGAACTCTGCAAAGAAAAAGAAAACACCGTTACAGGTGAGCTTAGATAAATTCTCAGCGAAGCTGGCAATTTTAATTATGGCAGTCTCGGCGTTGGTATTTATTTTAAGTCTTTATCGTCAAATGCCTATAATTGATGCATTGATGTTTGCAGTGGCGCTGGCGGTTGCTGCAATCCCGGAGGCATTAAGCTCTATCGTTACCATTGTACAGGCGATGGGAACCCAGAAAATGGCGAAAGAAAATGCCATTATTAAGGATTTGAAAGCAGTGGAGAGTTTAGGCTGCGTTTCGGTAATTTGTTCCGATAAAACAGGTACCTTAACCCAAAATAAAATGACCGTCGGCGAGGTATATATCGCCGGCGAACGTATGCCTTTTGATGAGTTGAATTTAAAAAACCAGTTGCATCGATATTTGATGTATGATGCGATTCTTTCAAATGATTCCACGATCGTGGATGGAAAAGGCGTAGGTGACCCTACAGAATACGCTTTGCTTGAAATGTTTCGAAATATTGCGAAGGAACAGGGTATTACGGAGGCAGATATCCGTTCCGGTATGCAGCGTATCGGGGAAGTTCCTTTCGATTCGGAACGCAAACTTATGAGTACGCATTATAAATTACGCGGAAAGCCTACAATGCTGACCAAAGGAGCAGTGGATGTTTTGTTGGGACGTTGTACGAGAATCCGCGATGGTGAAGGTGTACGTAATTTAGAGGATAACGATATAGAGCAAATTCAGGAGCAGAACAGATATTTTTCGGAAAATGGTTTGCGAGTGCTGGCGTTTGCATATAAAGAGACTTCGGAAGAAATATCGCTGGATACTGAGCGGGATTTGATTTTTATTGGATTGATTTCCATGATGGACCCGCCGCGTCCTGAAAGTATGCAGGCGGTGGCAGATGCTAAGAGTGCGGGAATACGTCCGGTTATGATTACAGGCGATCATAAAATTACGGCTACTGCCATAGCCAGACAAATCGGTATTTTTGAAGAGGGAGATATTGCGGTAACCGGTATGGAACTGGATGCGATGAGTGATGAAGAGCTGGATTCTAAAATTGAGAAGATATCCGTATACGGCCGTGTTTCACCCGAGAATAAAATACGCATTGTGGATGCATGGCAGAAGAAGGGAAGGATTGTAGCTATGACCGGTGATGGCGTAAATGATGCGCCTGCGTTGAAAAAAGCGGATATTGGTGTAGCGATGGGCATTACCGGCACGGAGGTTTCGAAGGATGCGGCATCCATGATTCTTTCGGATGATAATTTTGCAACAATTATTAAGGCAGTGTCGAACGGACGAAATGTATACCGCAATATTAAGAATGCGGTGTTGTTCCTTTTGTCCGGCAATACAGCAGCAATTCTTGCGGTGCTTTATACTTCTCTTGCAGGGCTTTCGGCGCCGTTTACAGCGGTACACCTGTTGTTTATCAATTTGGTAACGGATTCCCTGCCTGCGTTGGCAATCGGTATGGAACCGCCTGAGCGTGATAATCTGAAGGATAGACCCCGTGACCCGAAACAAGGTATATTGACAAAAGATTTTATGTTAACCCTGTTGCTCCAGGGCGGAATGATTGCGTTGGTTACCGTGACGGCATATTATCTTGGTTTACAGCAGTCTGTCGGCATGGCATCCACAATGGCATTTGCAACTTTAACGCTGGCGCGTTTGTTCCATGGTTTCAACTGTCGCAGCAAAAAGAGTATCTTTCAGATTGGTTTCCGGAAGAATTGGTACAGTTTAGGCGCGTTTTGCGTAGGTGTTTTGTTACTTGCGTTGATTCTTTTTGCACCTTTTATGCATGGTATTTTTGAAGTGGAAGCTGTTACGATACAGCAAGCCGGCATAATTGCAGGGCTGGCATTTATTCCGACTGCAATTATACAAATAATTCGTATTCTTTCTTCTCTATTTTCAAAAAATGTGTTAAAATGAGCACTGTAGCGTTCTCATAAAATCAGATACAGAAACAGTATATAATGAATATGAGCGTAAATGAGGGCGTTGGTATAAACCGACGTCCTTGTTTTAAGAGAAAGATACGGAGTGTGGAGTAATGAACAATTCAGATGTTTTGGAAATCAGAAAACGTTTCAAAAAAGAGAAGACAACCATCGGTCGTGTAACGGGGTGTTACGTTACCGGTGCGGATAAAAAGATTCAGACTTATATTGATACCGATTTTGTGGATTTGGAAGAGGCAGAGCAGTTCAAATATATCGAGATTATCAAGAAAGGTCTGTCCGGCGTTTTAAATAAAAACCTTTTAAGCCTTAAGTTTAAGGACGAGGCTCAGGGTGCCGGCGGACAGCAGACAAGCCTTCTTGCATTGAAGGATTCCGAACTTAAGAGCAGGGAAATGCTGGATGCCTTTTATCAGCAGATTATTGATACATATTATTATGTTGGTAACTATTTGATTCTTTTGATTCATGATGTTTATGATGTTATGACTAAAACAGAAGATAAAATGGCCTTGGATGAGTCCGAGGAAGTGTACAGCTATATTTTATGCTGTATTTGTCCTGTAAATTTATCAAAGCCCGGTTTGAGTTATCACGAGGAAGAGAATAAAATTGCCAACCGCAATCGTGACTGGGTAGTGGATATGCCGGATGCGGCCTTTTTATATCCTGCTTTTAGCGACAGAAGTTCGGATGTGAATGAAGTTTTATATTATGTTAAAAATATTGAAGAAATGCATAGCGAGTTTATTGATAATGTGTTAGGATGTATTGAAACGGTGCCTTCTACGGTAGAGAAAGAGATTTTTAACCAGATTGTGGAAGAGGTTATTAACGACGCACCGGGCTATGATACCTTTGAAGTGGTTCGTTCCATTAACAGTCAGTTGAATGATATGGCTGAGAATATGGTATTTGGCGAGCCTATGACCATTCAAAAAGACGATATGGTTGATTTGATGGTAAAGAGTGGCTTGAAAGAAGAACACATTCCCATTGTAGAAGAAAAGTTTGAAAAGGCAATGGGCGAGGATGTGAAATTGCATCTGGATAACGTTCGTGAGAAGAAGAGTCTGGAAGTGAAATCTGACGAAATGCAGATTAAGGTGAAATCCGAGGCGGCGGACATTGTGGAAATTCGTGTGATTGACGGACGTAAATGTCTGGTAATACCCATGAATTCCGATATTGAAGTAAACGGTATTATGAAACGAATTGTACAGGAATTGAATGATTCGGAAGAAGAGGAATAACTCCGGACAAGAGGATGTTGTTTTTGTATTAAAAGATGGTAAGCGACGAAACGTGGCAGAAAGGTAGTGACTTATGGAAGTTATGTTTGTAGTAGGCGGTATTTTCGGTATTGCGATTTTGGCAGCAATTATAGCAGCAATTGCTACTGTTGTCTCTGTGCCCGCAGCATTATCCAAAGAGGAAGAAGACGTATAAAGCGTAGACGGCGGAGAGTGTTATGCTTAGAGAATGTGATATCAATGAAATATCCGACGGAAAGCGTTATCAGGCAAATGATATGGTCAAATTAGGCTGTAATGACTGTAAGGGATGTCATTCCTGTTGTGTGGGAATGGAGGATACGATTGTATTGGATCCTTATGATATTTACAGGCTGACAAGGAATTTGGAATTGGATTTCACACAGCTGATGCAGGGGTGGATTGCCCTGCATGTGGAAGAAGGACTGATTCTGCCCCACTTGGCGATGTCCGAAGACACCGGGGCTTGTTCCTTTTTGAATGAAGAGGGGCGTTGCAGTATCCATGCCCACAGACCGGGGATTTGTCGTTTGTTTCCGTTGGGACGTATTTATGAAAATGACGGTTTTTCCTATTTTTTACAGGTGAATGAGTGTGTCAGGGAGAATCGTACCAAAGAAAAAATAAAGAATTGGATTAATACACCTCGTTTGAAAGATTACGAGGCTTTTATTCTGAAATGGCATAATTATACCAAGGAAATGCAGGCTTTTCTGGTTAACAGAGAAGATGCAAAGGATTGGAATATGTTACATTTACAGATGTTTTATATGTTGCCTTATGAGACGGAAGATTTTTATGAGGAATTTGAAGTAAGGCTTGCAGATATGAAGAAACGTATGGTAATGTAAGAAGTCGGATGTAATGTCCGCATACGTAAGATCAAAGCGCGGGTAGTTGTTCGCGTATAAAAGATACAGAAATTGATTGGAGATTTGTATGAAAGAAGAAAGAAGTAGTTTTTCCGGTAAGCTTGGATTTATTCTGGCAGCAGCCGGCAGTGCGGTAGGTTTGGGTAACCTTTGGAGATTCCCTTATTTGGCAGCACAGCACGGTGGCGGAATTTTTATTTTTGTTTATGTGATTTTAGTTTTGACCTTTGGTTTCTCTATGTTGATTATGGAATTGGCCATTGGACGAAAAACAAAGCAAAGTTCGATTACGGCATATACAAAATTAAATAAAAAGTTTGGATTTTTGGGTGTGCTGGCAGCAATTGTACCGATTATTATTTTACCGTATTACTGCGTAATCGGCGGTTGGGTAATTAAGTATATGATTGTATTTTTAAGCGGTCAGGGTAAGTCTGCGGCAGCAGATACGTATTTCGGTGCATTTACCGGCGGAACTGTGGAACCTTTGGTGTTCTTCGTGATTTTCCTTGTTGCAACTATGGCAATTGTATTAGGTGGTGTACAGAAGGGCGTTGAACGTGTAAGTAAGATATTAATGCCTGTGTTATTGCTTTTAACCCTTGGAATTTCGATTTACGTAGCAACCATTGACGGTGCGTGGGACGGAATTAAATATTATTTGTTACCTGATTTTTCTAATTTCTCAATTTCCACACTTTGCGCAGCAATGGGACAGTTATTCTTTTCGTTGAGTATCGCAATGGGTATTATGGTATCTTACGGTTCTTATGTAAAAGACGATATTGATTTGAGCGGTTGTGTAAACCAGATTGAAATTTTCGATACTTCAGTTGCACTTTTATCAGGTTTTATGATTGTGCCTGCAGTATTTGTATTCCAGCCCGATAAATTAAACACAGGCGGACCGGGACTTATGTTTGCAACCCTGCCCTTGGTATTTGAGAAGATGCCTTTTGGTCAGGTGATTGGTGCGATTTTCTTCGTGCTGGTATTGTTGGCAGCTTTAACAAGCTCCATTTCCATTATGGAAGCCATTGTATCCATGGTTATGGACAAGTTTAAGATGAAGAGATGGAAAGCGGTTCTTGCAGTGACCGGATTCTCTGTGGTGCTTGGAATTCCTTCCGCATGGGGTTTTGGTTTATGGGGAGATATTAAGATTCTTGGTATGGATTTCTTGAGTTTCTTTGATTTTATGGCAAACAGTATTTTAATGCCCATTGTAGCCCTTGCAACCTGTATTTTGGTTGGCTGGGTTGTAAAACCGAAAACCTTGGAAGACGAAATTACCAAAAACGGCGAGAAGTTTTCACGAAGAGGAATTTTCCATGTAATGGTTCGTTACATTGCACCGGTGTTCCTGATTATGATTCTTGTATTCTATACCTTGGCTCAGTTCGGCTTGGTTAAATATTAAAATTAAATGGCTTGCGTATCGGCGCAGGCCATTTTTCAAATGAGGTTATTATGCGTTATAAACAAATTATCAGAGGAAAATTTAAAAATCGCCCAAATCGTTTTATTGCCAATATAGAAGTGGATGGTAAATTGGAAACGGTTCATGTAAAAAACACGGGCCGTTGCAGGGAACTATTGCTTCCGGATGCGGATGTAATTTTGGAAGTGTGTGACAATCCTGCCCGTAAAACGGCCTATGATTTGATTGCGGTGTATAAAGAGAAAATAGGGCTTGTTAATATGGACAGCCAGGCACCCAATAAGGTAGTGGCAGAGTGGCTTGCTAAACAGGATTTTGATTATATAAAACCTGAATATAAGTATGGCAATTCCCGCGTTGATTTTTATATGGAGAAGGGGGACGAGAAGTTCCTGATGGAAGTTAAGGGATGCACCCTGGAAATTGATGGTGTGGGATATTTTCCTGACGCACCTACGGAGCGTGGAGTGAAGCACTTGCGTGAACTTGCGAAGGCGGCAGGAGACGGGTACCGGTGTTTCGTGGCCTTTGTCATCCAGATGGAAGGGGTTAAAGAGGTGCTGCCTTATACCGTAACACACCCAGAGTTTGGCGTGGCATTACAGGAGGCAAGAGATGCCGGTGTGGAAGTGCTATATCTGCAGTGTGAGGTGGAACCGGACTGTTTGCGGATTCGGGAAGATACGCCTAAGATGATAAATGTAATGTAAAACAACGGGCAGGCTAACGGCACCGGTCAGAAAAAGAATACTACGAAAACAAAACAGGCAATTATCACAATGGTATTGCCTGTTTTTGCATTTGTATAAAAATGTAAAAACATGTCCGTTTTTCTTGCCAAACAATAGGCTTTGAAAGTATAATTAAAATAGGGAGATGGAGCCCGAAAACATATTTTATGAGGTATGGTATGAGCAGAATTTTAGAGTGGAAAAAATACGAAGAGAAAGCCCGTCAGGCAGTAGCAGAAGGGCTTGTTTTATTGCATAATGTCAATCAGGCATTGCCGTTAAAAGAAGGCTGTAAGGTGGCACTCTGGGGACGTATGCAAAATAATTATTACAAGAGCGGAACCGGTTCGGGCGGTCTTGTAAATGTGGACCATGTAATCGATATTCCGGAGGGACTGGAACTGAGCGGCCGTGTGACATTAAATGCGAAGCTACGTGCTTTTTATGAAGAATGGGAGAAGGAACACCCGATAGTGGAAGGTGTAGGCTGGGGACAGGATTTGTGGTCTCAGGAGGAAGCGGAAGTATCAGAAGACTTTGTCAAAGAAATTGCAACAGAATCGGATGTTGCCCTTGTGGTTATTGCAAGAACGGCTGGAGAAGACCGTGATAATTTGAATCAAAAGGGTGCTTATTGCCTTACGGATATTGAAGTGGATTTGCTTACAAAGGTACGCAATGCTTTTGATAAAATGGTTGTGGTGTTGAATGTAGGCAATATTATGGATTTTACCTTTGTGGACAGCATCAAACCGGACGCGGTACTTCTTGCTTGGCAGGGCGGTATCATGGGTGGTGCAGGAACTGCGGATGTCCTTACCGGTAAGGCTTGCCCTTCCGGACGTTTGTCTGATACCGTGGCATGTAAGTTGGAGGATTATTCTTCCCATGCGAATTTCGGCATCGGATATACGGATGTATATGCGGAAGATATTTACGTTGGATACCGCTATTTTGAAACATTTGATCAGGATGCAGTAAGATATCCGTTTGGATTTGGTTTGTCTTATACAGATTTTGTAATAAAAGATATCGAAACAGAGTTTACTGCCGAGGAAGCATATGTTTCGGCTACGGTTGCCAACAGTGGCGAGGTTGCCGGCAAGGAAGTGGTACAACTTTATTTGTGTCCGCCGCAGGGTAAGCTTGGCAGACCCATGCGCGAATTGGTGGGATTTGTTAAGACCGAAGAACTGAAGCCCGGACAGAGCGAAAAGGTTGAAATCAAAGTTGCATATCAGGATTTGGCAACTTTTGATGACAGCGGTGTGACCGGTCATGCTTTTTGCGAAGTATTGGAAGCCGGAGAATATGGCTTTTACATCGGTAAAAATGCAAGGGACCTGGTAAAGGCCGGTGTGATGGAAGTGGAAGAAACAGAAGTGATTAAACAGTGTGGAGATATTCTGATGCCGGTAGAGGCTTTTGACAGAATACGTCCTGTTGTAGAGGATGGATTGGTGAAGGTAGGTAAGGAGGCAACACCCCTTGCAACCAAAACCATGAAAGCACATCGTTTGGAGAATCTTCCCAAGGCTTTGGAATATACAGGTGATAAGGGATATAGTTTGGAAGATGTGGCTGACGGCAAAGTGAGTCTGGAAGCATTTGTGGCACAGTTTGCCGTGGAAGATTTGCTTTGTTTATGCCGTGGCGAAGGTATGGGAAGTCCCAGAGTAACTCCCGGTACGGCAGCAGCGTTTGCAGGAATTTCAGATACACTCTGCAGCTATAAAATACCTTCCGTATGTTGTTCCGATGGTCCTTCCGGTATGCGACTTGATTGCGGACGTAAGGCATTCAGCCTTCCCAACGGAACACTTCTTGCATGTACGTTTAATGAGAAATTAAATGAAGAATTGTTTGCACTTCTTGGCTTGGAAATGATTTCCAATGAAGTAGATGTTCTTTTAGGACCGGGTATCAATATTCACAGACATCCCTTAAACGGACGTAATTTTGAATACTTCAGTGAGGATCCTTTTGTAACCGGTAAAATGGCTGCAGCACAGCTTCGCGGTCTTCATGCAAGCGGTGTGACGGGAGCTATCAAACATTTCTGTGCAAATAACAGAGAATATCTCCGTCGTGAGATGAATTCCGTAGTTTCAGCAAGAGCTTTAAGAGAAATCTATTTAAAAGGATATAAAATTGCCGTAGATGAAGGCAGAGCAGATACCATTATGACCACTTACGGAGCCTTAAATGGTGTATGGACAGCAGGACACTATGATTTAAATACAGCCCTTTTACGCGATGAGTGGGGGTTTGATGGATTCCTGATGACTGACTGGTGGGCGATGGTCAATGATGAAGAAAAAGAGCCTTCGTTAAATGATTTTGCATCCATGATACGTTCCCAGAATGATGTATATATGGTTTGTCCGGATGCATCCATTAACTCATCCAATGATAATATGATGGAAGAGTATGAGGCCGGCAATTTGACATTGGGCGAGATTCAAAGATGCGCCATGAATGTATTGCGCTTTTCCATGCATACGCCTGCCTTTGCAAGAGTTCGCGGTACCCTCGATGAAGTCGAAGTAATCGGTGGACCCAAGCAGGAAATCGAAGATTTTGATTCTGTAGAATATTTTGAATTAGGCGAAGTATGTGAAGTGGATTTGTCAGCATTGGATTCTTCCAAGGGACAAAGCTATGTATTCGCTGTAGATGTAGAACCCGGTACGGAGTATGAAGTGGAATATACTGCCAAGTCTGATTTGGGAGAACTGGCACAGCTTCCCGTTACCTTGTTTTATTCGGGATTCCCGCTTCAGACCTTTGCATTCCAGGGTAGCGGCGGTAGACCCACCAGTGTGAAACGTAAATTGCAAATCAGACATCGTTATGCGGTTTATCGTTTGTATTTCCCGCAGAACGGGTTGCAGATTCTTTCCATGAAGTTTACAAAGATTGGGAAGGCAGGAGAAGATACCGATGAGTTTCCTACTTAAAATATAAAAAAACATAAACTGCCATTTGACAAAAAGAGTACATTTTATTAGTATAGGTAAGTAAGCTTTGAGAGAAAACTATTTGGTAAGGAGAATACTATGAAAAAAAGCGTAGCAATTTTAACAGATACCAATAGCGGGATTACAATGCAAAAGGCGGAAGAATTAGGTATATACTTGATTCTTATGCCCATTTTAATTGATGGTGAAGTGTATTTGGAAGAGAAGGAGATTCAGAAGGAATTCTTTTATGAGAAATTAACTTCCGGTGCGGATGTTACCACATCCCAGCCTTCCCCCGGAGATATTCTGGATAAGTTCGATGCACTTTTAGAAGAGTATGAAGAAGTGGTATATATACCTATGTCCAGCGGTTTGTCAGGAACCTGCCAGACTGCAGCTATGCTGGCAGCAGATTACGACGGTAAAGTACACGTAGTGGATAATCAGAGAATTTCTATTACCATGCGCCAGTCTGTTCTGGACGCAATTGCGTTGGCAGAAGACGGCAAGAGCGGTGCGGAAATCAAAGAATATCTGGAAGCGGATGCGTTGAATGCACCTATTTATCTTGTGGTAGATACATTAAAGTATCTCAAAAAAGGCGGTCGTGTAACACCGGCAGCAGCAGCCATTGGTGAAGTTTTAAATATTAAGCCGGTTTTACAAATTGACGGTGGTAAGTTGGATGCATTTGCAAAGGTACGCGGAACCAAACAGGCATTGAAAACCATGTTAAAGGCACTGGAGAGTGAAAAAGATAACCGTTTAAAGGGCAAGAAATGCATCATTAACGGCGCTTATTCCGGAGATGAATCGGTAGGAGAAGAGCTGGAGAAGGTTTTGAAAGAAGCATTTCCCGAGTATGAGATTGATATATATGCACTTCCTATGAGTATCAGCACGCATGTAGGACCCGGAACCATGGGTATCGGTATTTATTCGTCCTACAGAGCTTAGAAGGATGCTTCAGATTGGTTGTATGGCATAATGAGGTTAGGACTACATTATATATTTTTATAAAATATAAAGTGATAAAATCACCTAAGG
>CAZQBM010000060.1:0-15021 GCA_964591945.1 uncultured Lachnospiraceae bacterium
GTGACCCTCTGCTTGTAAGGCAGATGCTCTCCCAGCTGAGCTAAGATCCCATAGCCTTTTTGCGACTGCCTTATTAATATACAAAAAACACGTGAAAGTGTCAAGCACTTTTTTCAAAATATTTACATTTCTCAAATACAAACGCTATATTCCGCGCTTTTTTCACTTTTACATTCTCTCAGGCGCACTGAAACCAAGCACATCCATACAGCTTTCTGCCACATCTTTCGTAAGACGCAAGAGAGCAATCCAGCCTGCTTTTCTCTCTTCATCTTCTTCAGAAAGAATCTTTGTTTCATGATAAAAGCTGTTAAATGCATTGGCCAAATCATACAAATATGCACAAACCTTATGGGGTGCAATTTCCTCGTATGCGCTCTCCATCATACTGTTGAACAATACCAGCTGCATCATTAAGTTCTTTTCGGAAGTATTGCTGTAATTCCTGCAAACCAAACCTTCCAAAGAACCGCCATTCTCCGCATAGCGCTTCAAAATAGACTTAATACGTACTACTGTGTAAAGCAAATAAGGGCCTGTATCTCCTTCAAAAGAAGTAAATCTGTCAATATCAAAGACATAATCCTTGCTTGCCTGGTTTGACAAGTCACCGTATTTTAAAGCTGATAATGCGATAACCTTAGAAGTCTCTTCTGCTTCTTTCGCTTCCATTTCACGGCCGGAAAGAATCTTTTTAAGCATTTCCTCGTTAATATCCGCAATTAAGTGTTCCAAACGCATAACACCGCCCTGACGGGTTTTAAAAGGTTTTCCATCCTTACCGTTCATTGTACCGAAACCTAAAAACTTCAAAGAAGTATTCTCATCTACCAATTTGGTCTTTCTTGCACAACGGAATACCTGCTCAAAATACAAATCCTGACGCTTATCCACAACATAAATAATTTCATCGGGCTTGTACTCTCTCATACGCACCATAATGGTAGCAAGGTCTGTAGTATTGTAAAGGGCCGCACCGTCAGATTTTAAAATCATGCAAGGCGGGATTTCCTTGGTATCGGTCTCTTCCTTAACATCTACAACCAAAGCGCCCTCGCTCTCATGGGCATAGCCTTCCTTCTTCATATAATCCACCATTTCGGGAATGACATCATGAACATCAGACTCGCCCTTCCACAAATCAAATTCCACGGAAAGGTTCTCATAATTCTTCTTTAAGTCTGTCACAGACACATTTAAAATATGCTTCCAAAGCGCACGATACCCTCTCACACCATTCTGAAGTTTAAACGTATTCTGCATCGCTTCTTCTTTGTACGCAGGATCTTCTTTCGACTTACCGCTTGCGGTAGGATAAATTTCTTCCAATTCCGAAATGGTAAAAGGTGCCTCTGAAGGATATTCTCCTTCAAAACTTTCATCAAAATAAACCAGCTCCGGCTGACGCAATTTTAACTCGGTAATAATAAGACCCATCTGCAAGCCCCAGTCTCCCAAATGGATATCACCGGTTACATCATGCCCCATATATCTTGCAATACGCTTGATGCTTTCACCGATAACCGCAGAACGTAAATGCCCTACATGAAGGGGTTTTGCCACGTTAGGTCCGCCGTAGTCAATCATAATCTTCTTAGGATTTGCGGGTGCTTCCACACCAAACTTTGCTTCCGAAGCCATTTCATTTAAGTACTTCTGAATCATTTCGCCGCTTACATTTAAATTCAGGAATCCGGGCGGTACTACCTCCGCCTTCTCAAACACTTCCGAATTTTTCAAAAATTCTGCCACTTCATTGGCAATCATTACAGGGGCTTTTTTATACTTCTTCGCTCCTGCCATGGCACCATTACACTGGTATTCACATAAGTCAGGTCTGTTGGAAATGGTTACTCTTCCCAACTCCTTTTCATAGCCTGCTTTCTCAAAAGCACTACCCACTTCATTTGATAACAAGTCCAAAAACTTCTTCATCGCTAATTTATTCCTCCGTTTCCGCTCTCTGCGGTGTTATACTTTTTATAAAAAAATCATTCAACATTCTTCTGCTTCTGCAATTCCCGCTCTGCCTTGGAAAAGGCACAACCACAGTAATCCTGCCGATATAAATCATATTTCTTGGACAACTCTATGCTTGTCTTATATCCGTTCTTCTTCTTAAAATCCGACACCAGATAAGATACATCATATTCCTCTGCCAAAGCAAGTCCCAATTCATTTAAAACCGTTGCATTTTTTAAAGGGCTCACTGTCAAGGTGGTTGCATAATAATCAAAATTCTGCGCCTTAGCAAGTAAAGCAGTTGCTTTCAATCTCTGCCTAAAGCACAACTTACAACGTTCTCCGCCCTCAGGACAGGATTCATAGCCTTTTACCAGTTCTAAAAAGCTTTCCGGCTGATAATCTCCTTCAATGATATCAATCTTATAACCGCTCTCATCGTCATTCAGCTCATCAATCAGGCGTTTCTGCTCGTCAACCCTTTTGTAATACTCGGTATCTGCCGTAATATTGGGATTAAAATAAAATACCGTCACCCTAAAATACTGTCGCAAATACGTCAATACATAACTGCTACAGGGTGCACAACAACTGTGTAAAAGCACCTTCTTCCCCTGCTCACTGTCCTTGGCAAGTATCTTTTCAAGTTCTGACTGATAATTCATAATTATACTTCCTCAGCCTTCTCATCTGAAACATTTTCTTCCGCAGCAACTTCTTGCGATACTTCCGGCTTGTCTTCTGCTGCATCTTCTTTACGTTCTACATCCGTACGACAATATTTCTCAAAAAACTCATCCATCGGAATCGGTTTATCATAATAATATCCCTGTACCATAGTACAACCAAGATCTCTTAACGTATCAATCTGTTCCTTGGTTTCTACACCTTCACAAATAACTTTAATTTCTAAGCCCTTTGCCATTTCAATAATCTTCTCCATGATTATGATGGAAGACTTAGACGCAACAGACTCACTTACAAATTCACGGTCAATTTTCAGAATGTCAAAAGGAATATCCCTTAAAATATTCAAGGATGAATAACCGGAACCAAAATCATCCATGGCAAGGTTTAAACCTAATTCTTTCAACTGGTTTACCACTTCAATCATTTTATTCTTCTCATCAAAGAATACGGTTTCCGTAATTTCAATTTCAAGGTTCTTTACATTGGTATTATATCTGGAAATCACTTTTTCAACATTCTTAACATAATCCGGGTTATTAATCAGAATTCGGGACTGATTAATGGAAATCGGAACCAATTTGTATTTTTCATCCTGTTCCAAGTCGCGAAGTCGTTTACATAACATCTCCAACATATGAAAATCCAATTTTTCAATAAAACCATTGGTTTCAAATAACGGGATAAAATCCGACGGATAAATCATAGAACCATCTTTCTTAATCCAACGCACCAAAGCTTCTGCACCTACAAGGCAATCATTCACAATATCCCACTTTGGCTGCAAATATATCTTAAATTCATCATTGATAATGGCGGACTGCATCTGGGATTCAATTGCATCCACTTTCTTCATATTGGATACAATCTTCTCAGAATATGTAGCTTCCAAAACCTTTTCATTACCAATCATGGATTTTCTTGCCGCATTGGCATGGTCAATCATAATATCAATATCATAATCATCCTTACGTACCTGATAGATACCCATACGAAATCTGATCGGATAACGAACTTCATTCACCCTTGCACACTCGCCAATTGCCTTGGTATAAGCCTGATAATTGGTTTTACGTTCTGTACTGTTAATTACCAACGCAAGAAAATGGTCTGAATTGATACGTACACACAATTCATTATCGCTGTAAATACGCTCAAACTCCTGCACACAGGCTTTCAATACGGCATCCGCTTTGGAATGTCCGTATGCTTCATTTATGTATCGGAAATTTAAAATATCAAATCGGTAAATCAGAAACGGTATCTCTCTGTTCTGATTGATAATTTCCGCAGCCTTTTTACGGAAATAATTCAAGTTCCTGCCACCGGTCACTTCGTCTACGAAAGCCAAACGTTCCACATTTTTCTGGGCATTTCTTGCCTGGGACCAAACAAAACCAATGGTACATAACATAATAACCAAAATAATGACCCAAAGCAGGAAACTTCTAAACAGCACCGGTTGTACTATATCAAAAAGAATATCTTCCTGATATATTACCGTAAGAAAACGATCTCTTGTCCCTCGAATTTCCTGATATGCCACAAAAACATTTCGTCCTTCGTCAGACTTAATTTCAATAGTTCCTTCCGTTGCCGTCGATAATGAAGTCTGCATTCTGTTAATCTGTTTTTCACTGCTTTCACTACCGTTACTGTATTCTTTCAAACTGTCAAAATAATAATGACCCAATCCCATTTCACTTACATAATTGTCATCTGCCGTAACCATAACTCCATCTCTGGTGATAATACTGCAAACGCCTAATTCTCTTAAGTACGAGAAACATTCGTCATCAAAAATATCCTGATTCGTTCTGCGACTCATCAAAAGACAAGGCGCATCATAGCCTTCCAACTGAAGTTGATGAACACCTACCCAATAGGATAAATGCTCACCTTTTACATTATGACCTTCCTGGGTAATACATATAAAATCATTGGTATATTCATAGTTATGAATCACCGATAACTGCGCATATGCACCATCCGCCTCTTGCAAACCATTGGCATAATGCGTAATTCCGTCCGGCGTTGCCAGATAGAATTCATAGCCCTCGTATTCCTTCATGCAGTCCCACATAATAGAGACCACACTTTTATTATCTTTGTTGTACAGAATTGCATCCGCACAAGCCTGTGTAACCTCTTTCTGTTCATCCACTTCATTATTGATTACTTCCAAAGCCACCTGCATATGACCAAGTAACGTTTCTTCCGCATTCTGCGCACAAATTCTACCTACGGTAATCAAATGAATACAGCATGCCGCCAAACACCCCAGAAGGATTACAAGACCTGTCATAAGAATTTTAGCCGTAACCGTATTTAATTTTCTGTTCTGGCTCATCTCGTTTCCTCCTTCTGCGCATACTTATTAAAAGTATATCACATAAAAGAAGAGCAAACAACCACTTTACACGTTTCTTCAACTGTAAAAGATATATCCGTATTTTGTTGTAATGTTTGGATAAACATTGCATAGAAAGCAAAAAAATAGTATTATTATACTTGATATTATTCTTACAGAAAACATTCGAAGAAAGGAACACACATATGTCAACTCTTTCAAAAACTTCAGAAATCAAAAATACCATCCGTACCGCAATTCACGGGAAAGATGATATCATTGATGCTGTTATTTGCGCTCTGCTTGCAGGCGGTCATATTTTGCTGGAGGATATTCCCGGCGTAGGTAAAACAACCCTGGTTACCGCATTGGCCAAAGTTCTGTCTTTGGACTATAAGCGTGTACAGTTTACTCCCGACGTTCTTCCCAGTGATTTGACCGGTTTTAATATGTATGACAAAAACACCGGCAATTTTACCTTCCACGAAGGTGCCGTATATGCCAATCTGTTTCTTGCAGACGAAATCAACCGTACTTCACCCAAGACACAGTCTGCGCTTTTGGAAGTAATGGAAGAAGGTCATGTAACCGTTGATGGTGTTACAAGGGATTTACCTACTCCTTTCTTTGTTATCGCTACTCAGAATCCTATCGGTGCATCCGGAACCCAGAAATTGCCGGATTCCCAGTTGGACCGCTTTATGATTCGCCTTTCCATGGGGTACCCCAATCACGAAAGTGCAATCAATATTTTAAAAGGGGACTCCCACAGCACCATTCGTCATATGGAAGCTGCAATCAACCGTGATGAACTCCTTTCATTCCAGCAAAAAGTTTCTGAAACCCATGTTTCAGACGGCTTATATGAATATGCTGTTTCCTTAACGGAAGCCACCCGTAATCCGGATCTTTTCGCCTTAGGCTTAAGCCCCCGCGGCAGCATTGCCCTTATGAAGATGGCTAAGGCGCATGCCTTTTACAATGATCGTGATTATGTTGTACCCGAAGATTTCCGCGACGTATTTGAGTATGTGGCAAATCATCGTGTTATTTTATCTACCAAAGCCAAAGCAAGCGGCATTTCCGTAAGCGATGCTTTAAAACAGGCCTTTGAAAGCATTCCTCTTCCCAAGGCATAATGCGTTTGTGGAAATATGGATATCGTCTTTGTTGGCAGAAATCACACAGTCAAATATTCTTTTTAGGAAGGGTAAAATATTGAAGAAGCACTGGTTTAGCATCATAGGATATATTTTGGGAATTCTGATTCTCTGGGCCTGCATTATGATTTTTGAGCAGCCCTTTCTTTTGATGCTTTTATTCCTTTTAATCATATTACCTGCTTTAAGTATTTGGTTCTTTCATCTTGCAATCTCCAAAGTAAAAGTGAATATTTACAGCGAAGTGGTCTCTGTTGAAAACGGAAATACGGTTCCCTTTGTTCTGGAATGTGAAAACAGTTCGTTTTTCCCTCTTTTCGCCTGTATTTTTTACTTTAAACTTCAGAACTTTTATAAGCCGAATGATGTAATACACAAACTTTCGCTTCCCATCATGCCCCGCAAAAAAAACCGCATTCAAATACCGGTAGAAACCGCGATTTGCGGTATGCTTTCCCTGGAAGCAAAAGCATTGTATGTTTCGGACTACTTACATTTCATAACCAAAGAAATAACCTTGCCTTTGAAAGTGCAGGTTCCGGTCATGCCCGCAACAGCGGAAGTGGCATTACCTTCCACTACCCCTGTAACCGACGGGATGGACGAATATACGGAATCCGATCACAAAGGCAATTTATCATCAGACATTAAAGAAATCCGTGAATATCGTCCGGGCGACCGTTTACAGCGAATCCACTGGAAGCTGTCCGCCAAGTTAGACGATCTTTTAGTAAAAGAAATGGCCCATACCACTGTTCTTTCACTCGTGGTACTGCCGGAATGTGACAAAGAACGAATTCAGGATACGGCTATTGTTCTCCGTTCTGTAATGGAACAGCTCTGGAAACGCGAAGAACGATATGAAGTCTGTCTCTACAATGCTGCTGCCTGTGAATTTTCTTACTTTTTGATTACGGAAGAAAGTCAAATCATGGAAACGATGATTCACTTCTTTTATATGCCTTTGTATGAAGGCTTAGATGAAGCAAAAGAAGCATATTTTGCTTCTGCGCAGAAATCTGCTGTCATTCTGCAAATTTGCGGTACTGAATTAAAGCGAATTGATAGCGAAACCATTATTGGTTGACATAATGCAAATTCAATTTATTCCTAAACTTTAAGGTATAAAGAAACTAAAAACAACTAGCGATTGGAGTATGTCATGCCACCTTTTCTTGAAAAAAGAAGCAAAAATAAAGAACTGGCACAAAACGGCTTATATGTGGGGACTGTCCACAATGAAGACGGTTTGAAGCGCTTTGCCATCTGTATGCTACGCGGACTGATGGTCTTTTTGGCATGCTACGGTACCGTAGTCGGCACGGTGGAAGCCTTTGATATTCCTTACAATGCCACAGTCGTTACGTTGTTTCTGCTTTTTATATCATTGTTTGCGTCATTCCTTTATATCCGTAAAATTATCTTTTACATCGGATACTTCCTACTTCTGTTCGGATTCACCTATGAACTCGTGCGCTACTATCCGTATGCAAACTCCGGTTTCCAGGCCATAACCAACATCGTGTACGAAGAATATTCCGATTATTTCAAGTTGCTTTCTTTGCGAGAAGCGCAGGAACTTATTACCAACCGATACCTGACGGTAACGGTGGTTATGATTCTAATCGGTGCCTTCCTGGCAATACTCTTAAATGTAACCATTTCCGGTTATATGAACTTATTGGAAACCATTTTAATTACATTTCCTTTCCTGGAAATTGCCTTTTATATCGAAAAAAGGCCTCCTCTTTACTGTGTAATGATGTTGGTTGCCGTTTATATCTGCGTTGGCATCCAACAGGCGAGCAGGCATTTTAAAATGCAGGTAAAAGGCAAGCACACGCCGGAATATATGCGTTTCCGCAGAAAGAAAACCACCACCTATACCTATCAAAGCAGCGCAAAAGGAACATTACAGACCTTGCTCTTCTCTCTTGCGTTTGCCACGATTATCGGTCTTGGATTTTATAATTCCTATTATTCGGAAGTTCCGGAACAACCTACCAATGAAATCAAGAAAACAACCGATGAATATGTGAAAACCTTTGTGCAAAGCGGTTTTACAGGCTTATTAAACCGTTACGATTCTACCGGCGGTTTGAATAACGGGCGCCTGGGCGGTGTCAGCTCTATACGTCCCGACTTCGAAACAGACCTTACGGTAACCTTTGCACCATATTCGTATGAAACAGTTTATTTAAAAGGTTTTACCGGAAGCCATTACGCAGGGAATCTTTGGACAGAACATACGTATTTAAACACTTACCCGGATGCATTAAGCGCCATTCCGGAAGATATTTTACAGTCCTATAATACTGTCTCCACTGATTCTTTAGTATATATGAACAAAGATACAATCGCTTCTTACGATGCTCAATATACACCGGCAACTCAATCTTTGGGTAAAATGGAAATTATATGTGTCGATACAGGCAATGAAGTCTTTTTACCCTATTTTTCCTCAGATGAGGATTGTGCTATTAGCAATAATGCGGAATCTCAAAGGGTATTAACCGTTAACTACGCTCCTTATTTAGGACATTATGATGAAAATGTAGACGCCTATGTTCTACCGGAATACTATGACTTATACGTAAATCAGTTTTGCTTACAAATACCGGAAGAAATCCGTCCCACCTTAGAAAACTACTGCGTGGAACAGGAATTTCCCGGCATTGTTTCCGGTGAATTCACTGATGTTCCCGTGGATCCGGAAAATATTAATGCTTACCGTCTTGCAGTGGCGCAGGCGATCTATGAACATTATGTAGCTGACTTCGACTACACCATGTCACCCGGAACCACGCCTTATCG
The DNA here is from genome assembly GCA_964591945.1 of uncultured Lachnospiraceae bacterium. Lineage (GTDB taxonomy): Bacteria > Bacillota > Clostridia > Lachnospirales > Lachnospiraceae > UBA3766. Next base: position 8,974 of record CAZQBM010000060.1, read on the forward strand.
TCAGGACTTTGTAGAATACTTTTTAACTTCCCAAAAACGTGGTGTATGCGCCCATTTTGCTGCTTCTGCTACAATGTTGTTACGTACCATGGGAATACCTGCAAGATACGTGGAAGGCTATTGTATTCCCTTATCTACCATGTCAGAAGGTCAAGGTGTAGATGCCAACTATGATGACTGGTACCAAGGTCCTAACCAAATTTCCGAAGAAGGTGTTTTAACCGTTAATGTCACCGATGCGCAGGCTCATGCATGGGTAGAAATTTACTTAGAAGGATACGGTTTTGTTCCCTTTGAAATGACTCCTCCTGACTTTATGGATGAAACGCCTATGAATTTTGATTTCGGTGGACTTTTTGATAATTTATTTGCGACACCGCTTCCGATGAATAATGTGATTGGCAATGAATATAACCCTGAAGATTATGAAAGAGATGATTTATCATTGTTGAACCTCTCTTTTAAAACCTCCGCAACACCTTTTATCATTATGATATGCGTGGTTACCGGTCTCATCGGCCTATTCTTCTTAGGACGTTATTTATGGAAATTATATAAGAATCACCGACTGTTAAAAGAAGAGAAATATGCCGAATTGATATATCAGGATTATGTGGAACTCTGTCATAAGGTAAAAGCCAAGAAAGCCTTTGATAACCCGAATCCGTTACCGGATGAGCTATGTCAGCATATTAAAGATATTCTCGCTCCGATTGATATTACCGCAGACCAAAAGAAAGAAATTGATAAACTTTTCCGCCTTCTTGAGAAATCACTTTACGCGCCTGCCAAGATGACTACTGAAGAATATCAGGAATTTAAAACGCTTTTAAAGCAGATTTATCAGTTCTTAAAAACCAAACCCGACAAAACTCAAACAAACAATTAAAATACACTTTCACACAACATAAAAAGAGATGATGTATTTCACATCATCTCTTTTTTATACTTTCAAAAATCTTAATTATTTCATACGTTACAATCCGCAAATCTTTTAATTTACATATCTTTCAATCCGCAAATCTTCCAATTCACATATTTTACATTACATAAAATACTTCACACCGGATTCAAAGATCTTAAGATCCTGTTCACCATAGATGTTGATTGCCACACCATCGCCACGACGTTCTGCATGAGCCATCTTACCGAAGCATCTTCCGTCAGGGGATGTAATACCTTCGATGGAAGCGTAAGAACCATTGATATTGTATTCTTCGTCCATACTTACATTGCCGTCGGGATCTGCATACTGGGTTGCAATCTGTCCGTTAGCAGCTAACTTCTCAATCCAAGCCTTAGGTGCTACGAAACGGCCTTCACCGTGGGAAGCGGGGCTTGTATATGTCTTACCAACCTCTGCAAGCTGTAACCAAGGTGACTTGTTGGAAACAACCTTGGTATAGGCCATCTTAGAGATGTGGCGGTTAATGGTGTTGAATGTCAATGTAGGGGAATCTTCTGTCTGGCCCACAATCTCACCGAAAGGTACAAGACCTAACTTAATGAGTGCCTGGAAACCGTTACAGATACCCAATGCCAAACCATCTCTTTCGTTCAAAAGCTTCATAACCGCTTCTTTTAATGCTTCGTTCTGGAATGCTGTTGCAAAGAACTTCGCACTACCGTCAGGCTCATCACCTGCTGAGAAACCGCCGGGGAACATAATAATCTGCGCCTTAGCAATTTCTTTTACATACATATCAACAGACTCTCTGATGTCACTTGCGCTTAAGTTTCTGAAGATACCTGTTGTTACGGTTGCGCCTGCACGCTCAAATGCTGCTGTACTGTCGTACTCGCAGTTGGTTCCGGGCATTACCGGAATAAATACGTGAGGTTTTGCAACCTTATTCTTGCAAATATAGATATCCTTTGCATTGTATTCGGGAATATCAATCTTAGTATCATCAAAAGTTACACGGCTGGGGAATACTTTCTCCAATTTAGACTTAAAGGAATCTAAAATTTCAGCATGTGAAATTACGGTTCCCTTGTAAGAGAAGTCACCTTCTGTTACGATACCAACCAATGTATAGTCACAAGTAATCTTTGCTACGTTTTCGGGTGCAACTTCAACGATGATGTTGCCCAATTCATTTGCAAATAATGCAGATAATTCCAAAGAATCATCCATTGCAACGCCAAGTCCGTTACCAAAGGCCATTTTACTTACTGCAGGTACCAAACCATAAGCATCCAAAGCATATGCAGATTCAATAATTCCTGCCTGCATCATACCATGAATTGCATCGTAAAGTGCCATAACCTTATCGTACTTAGGAACGTCATATTCATCCTTCTCAATAGTGAATTTTACAAGCTTGTTGCCTGCTTTCTTAAGTTCAGGTGTAATAACTTCCTGTGACTTCGCAACATCCACTGCGAAAGATACCAATGTAGGAGGTACATCGATATCCTGGAAGGTACCGGACATACTGTCCTTACCGCCGATAGAAGGAAGTCCGTAACCCATCTGTGCATCATATGCACCAAGCAATGCTGCAAAAGGCTGGCTCCATCTGTAGGGATCTTCTGTCATACGACGGAAGTATTCCTGGAAGGTAAAACGAATCTTCTTGTAATCGCCGCCTGCTGCCACAATCTTAGCCATAGATTCAGTTACTGCATAAACCGCACCATGGTAAGGGCTCCAGCTTGAAAGGTACGGGTTAAAACCATAGCTCATCATAGTTACCGCATCAGACTTACCGCCGAGAACGGGCACCTTTGCTACCATGGTCTGTGTCTCTGTCAACTGATGCTTACCGCCGTAAGGCATAAGCACTGTACCTGCGCCGATGGAAGAGTCAAACATTTCCACAAGACCCTTCTGGGAACAGGTATTCAAATCATGAACGCTTTCCATCCATGCTTTCTTTGCGTCTCCGTTTGCCACTGCATCTGCTACTGCATCGCAGGCAATTTTATTGAAATAATTATCCTTTTCATCCGGCATATCTACAGCTACCTTGGTAGACTGATGAGCACCGTTGGTATCAAGGAATGAACGCTTAATGTTAACGATTTCCTTACCACGCCATACAAGCACAAGGCGCTTTTCTTCGGTTACGGTTGCCACGCAAACTGCCTCTAAGTTTTCTTCTGCAGCATATGCAAGGAATGCATCTACATCCTTAGGGTCAACCACTACTGCCATTCTTTCCTGTGATTCGGAAATAGACAATTCTGTACCGTCAAGACCTTCATACTTCTTGGGAACCTTGTCAAGTTCTACTCTAAGACCGTCAGCCAATTCACCGATAGCAACGGAAACACCGCCTGCACCGAAGTCATTACACTTCTTGATTAACTTACTGACTTCCGCTCTACGGAATAATCTCTGGATTTTACGCTCTGTAGGAGGGTTACCCTTCTGTACTTCCGCGCCACAAGTCTCAATTGAAGAAACTGTGTGTACCTTGGAAGAACCGGTAGCACCGCCACAACCGTCACGGCCTGTACGGCCACCAAGTAAAATGATGATATCGCCGGGATCGGAATTCTCACGGATAACGTTACGTCTGGGTGCTGCACCCATAACTGCGCCGATTTCCATACGTTTTGCAACGTAGTTCGGGTGATAAATTTCTTTTACAAGGCCGGTTGCAAGACCAATCTGGTTACCATATGACGAATAACCGCTTGCTGCACCTTTTACAAGCTTCTTCTGTGAAAGCTTGCCCTGCATTGTTTCTGCGATGGGCACGGTAGGATCCGCTGCACCTGTAACACGCATTGCCTGGTATACGTAAGAACGTCCTGATAAGGGATCGCGGATTGCACCGCCAAGACAGGTTGCCGCACCACCGAAAGGTTCAATTTCGGTAGGATGGTTGTGTGTCTCGTTCTTGAAGCTGATTAACCATTCTTCGGTAATCACACCCTTGCCATCGTTGTAGTCCACTTCCAAGGGTACTACGATGGAACAGGCATTGATTTCATCAGACTTCTCCATATCTTCCAATTTGCCGTCTTTCTTAAGCTTACGCATTGCCATAAGGGCAAGATCCATAAGACAAACGAACTTATCGTCTCTTCCGGCAAAAATTTCTTCTCTGGTTTCAAGATAGTTGTTGTATGTTTTTTCTAAAACAGGCTTATAAAAACCTTCGTCAAATTTTACATCTTCTAACTCTGTAGAGAATGTGGTATGACGGCAGTGGTCTGACCAATAGGTATCAAGTACCTTAATTTCGGTCATGGAAGGATTACGCTTTGCATCCTCCTTGAAGTGGTCGCGGATAAAGCAGAAATCCGTAAAAGTCATAGCAAGACCAAGGCTGTCATATAACGCCTTCAAATCCGCATCTGACATTGTAATAAAATCATCCATAATTGCCACGTCTGCGGGCACGTCAAACTCTGTTACCAAAGTATCGGGCTTTACCATACCTGTTTCTCTGGAATCTACAGGGTTGATACAATATGCTTTAATTCTGTCGAAATCCGCATCGCTTAATTCACCGCAAATCAAATATGTGGTTGCAGTCTTAATGATAGGCTCCTCGTCCTCTTTTAAGAACTGGATACACTGCACTGCAGAGTCTGCACGCTGGTCGTACTGTCCGGGCAAATATTCTACCGAGAATACACGGCCGTTTGCAGGCACTTCTATTGTTTCCAAGAAAAGCTTATCAACAGGGGGCTCTGAAAATACAGTCTTGCACGCTCTGTCAAAAATCTCCTCTGATAAATTTTCCACGTCATAACGTATAAAAACTCTGACCTCTTCTACACTGTTCAAACCAAGGTAATTCTTAAGGTCTTCTTTTAACTCACTTGCTTTAACCGCAAAGTCAGCCTTTTTCTCAACATAAATACGTTTTACATTTCCCATATAGGTTTATCCTCCAACAAACTATCCTTTGTGCACATAGTCACACATATCCCATTATATATGTTTTGTGACAAGTTTTCAATGTCGAAAAAGATAAAAATATGTTTTTCTTATAAATCTGCTACAATAGGTCAAAAAACCAAAAAGGAGCATTACAATGAACTACCTTGAGATGAAGACTACCGAATATCTGGATTTCTGCCAATATCAGAAACGCTTAGATTCCAAAACCTTAAAAGCTTATCGCATCGATTTACTCCAATTTCTTTGCGCGCTACCTGCCGTGCATCCGGCTGATATTACTACGCCTCTGTTAGAGGAACATATTAAGAATCTCCACGCATACTACCAGCCCAAAACCGTAAAGCGCAAAATCGCTTCCCTCAAAGCATTTTTCCGCTATCTGGAGTATCGCAATGACATTAAAATAAATCCTTTTAATAAAATGCAAATCAAATTCCGTGAACCTGTAATTCTTCCCAAAACCATCCCACTGGGAACCCTGGAAAGCCTTCTGGTTGTGATGTATCAACAGTATGCTGTGGAAACAACTGATTTCCGGCACCGGAATTGCCTTCGCGATATTGCCGTCATTGAATTGCTGTTTGCAACCGGCATGCGTATTTCTGAACTCTGCGCTCTCCGAAAGGAAGATGTTAATCTTATTAACCGCAATATCCTTATTTACGGCAAAGGTTCCAAAGAACGACACATACAGATTGGCAGCGATGCAGTGTATCACATCCTTACAGAATATCGGAATATTTTCCACCAGGAAATAGATGCTTGCGGGCATTTCTTTGTCAATCAATCCGGCCGCCCCTTATCCGACCAGACGGTGCGTCGCACAATCCGTAAATATGCCTCTCTTGCCGGCATTGAAATGCGCATTACCCCGCATATGTTCCGCCACACTTTCGCCACCAGCCTCTTGGAAGCGGATGTGGATATCCGCTACATTCAAGAAATGCTTGGGCATAGTTCCATTCATATCACGGAGATTTATACCCATGTGGCAATGGCTAAACAAAGGGATATCTTGACGACGAAGCATCCGAGAAAGGATTTTAGGGTGTGAGGGGGGAATGAATGAAAGTAGGTTGGATTGTATGTAGTCTTAGTATGGTAAAAGCACCCGGTTGGGTGCTTTTTTGATGGATAATAGGAGATTATCTGACATATTTAAAAACAAGGAGAAAAATAAAAAT
>CAZQBM010000061.1:0-14173 GCA_964591945.1 uncultured Lachnospiraceae bacterium
GAATAGCACTTCTTACATAATATTAAAAGAAAAAAATGATATTTTTTTGACAAATATATTAGATTTGTGGTATTAAAAATTTGCTCTTTTTTACGTTCATAATGTAAAAAGTCCGAAAACGCAAGGAAACAGATGAAATTGGAGTTTACAAAAGAATGCGGAAGATATATAATTTTAATGTTGCCCTCGTTGGCAATGCATATATTTTAAAAAGGTTTTACCTTTTAAGAAAGGTGAAAACCAAAATACAAGAGAAAAGTAGGATAATTAATATAAAAGGAGGCATTTGTAATGAAGTTAGTACCTTTGGGAGACAGAGTTGTTTTAAAGCAGCTTGTAGCAGAAGAAACTACCAAATCCGGTATTGTTTTACCCGGACAGACTAAGGAAAAACCCCAGGAAGCAGAAGTTGTGGCAGTTGGCCCCGGAATCCTTCCTGACGGAAAAGAAATTAAAATGAGCGTGAAGGCAGGCGATAAGGTAATTTATACCAAGTATGCCGGAACAGAAGTAAAGATGGACGGCGAAGAGTACATACTCGTAAAGCAGTCTGATATTCTTGCAATTGTGGAGTAGGAGGTAATCAAAAATGGCAAAAGAAATTAAATATGGTGCGGAAGCACGTGCCGCTTTGGAAGCCGGCGTAAATAAACTTGCAGACACTGTAAGAGTGACATTGGGACCTAAGGGCAGAAACGTAGTATTGGATAAGTCTTTCGGCGCACCCTTAATCACAAATGATGGTGTTACCATTGCAAAGGAAATCGAATTGGAAGATGCATTCGAAAATATGGGTGCACAGCTTGTAAAAGAAGTTGCAACCAAGACAAATGATGTGGCAGGTGACGGTACTACAACAGCAACCGTTCTTGCACAGGCTATGATCAATGCGGGTATGAAGAACTTAGCAGCAGGTGCAAACCCTATCGTTTTAAGAAAGGGTATGAAGAAGGCTACCGATTGTGCAGTAGAAGCAATTGCACAGATGAGTTCCAAGGTAAACGGCAAGGAACATATTGCAAGAGTTGCAGCTATTTCAGCAGGTGATGATGCAGTAGGAAATATGGTTGCGGATGCTATGGAAAAGGTTTCCGGAGACGGTGTAATCACCATCGAAGAAAGCAAGACCATGCAGACTGAACTTGACCTTGTAGAAGGTATGCAGTTTGACCGCGGTTACTTGTCAGCTTATATGGCTACTGATATGGAGAAGATGGAAGCGGTTCTTGAGAATCCCTACATCCTTATCACAGATAAAAAAATCAGCAATATCCAGGAAATCCTTCCGGTACTTGAGCAGATTGTTCAGTCCGGTGCAAAGATGCTTATTATTGCAGAAGATATCGAAGGTGAAGCACTTACAACCCTTATCGTAAACAAGTTAAGAGGTACCTTCAATGTAGTAGCTGTTAAGGCGCCCGGATACGGCGACAGAAGAAAAGCAATGCTTGAGGATATCGCAATTCTTACAGGCGGTAAAGTAATCAGCGAAGAGCTCGGTCTTGACTTAAAAGAAGCTACACTTGCTGACATGGGTCGTGCAAAATCTGTTAAGGTACAGAAGGAAAACACCATTATTGTGGATGGCGCAGGAGATACTAATGCTATCGCAGCAAGAGTCGGACAGATTAAGAGACAGGTAGAAGAAACTACATCAGAATTCGATAGAGAAAAACTTCAGGAACGTCTTGCGAAATTAGCAGGCGGTGTTGCAGTAATCCGTGTGGGTGCTGCTACAGAAACCGAAATGAAGGAAGCAAAACTTCGTATGGAAGATGCTTTGGCAGCTACCAGGGCAGCAGTAGAAGAAGGTATTATCGCAGGCGGCGGTTCTGCATATATCCACGCTTCTAAGAAGGTTAAGGCTTTGGCTGAAACTTTGGAAGGTGATGAAAAGACAGGTGCAAAGATTGTGCTTAAGGCATTGGAAGCTCCCCTTTACTACATTACTGCAAATGCAGGTCTTGACGGAAGCGTAATCATTAACAAGGTTTATGAATCGGAAGCCGGTGTAGGTTTCGATGCATATAAAGAAGAGTATGTAAACATGGTAGAAGCAGGTATTCTTGATCCCGTTAAGGTAACAAGAAGTGCATTACAGAACGCAACCAGCGTTGCATCAACACTTCTTACTACAGAATCTGTTGTAGCTACCATTAAAGAAGATGCACCTGCAATGCCTGCAGGCGGCGGAATGGGTATGATGTAATTTTAAACATAAGGAGAAAAGTAAAATGAAAAAGTTTTTAGTTGTTTTATGTGCAGCAACAATGATGTTGTCACTTTGTGCATGTGGTTCAAGCAAGGAATTGATTATGGCTACCAACGCTGAATTCCCTCCCTATGAATATCATGAGGGTGAAGAAATCGTAGGTATCGACGTAGAAATCGCTCAGGCAATTGCAAATGAAATGGGCAGAGAACTCGTAATCGAAGATATGAATTTTGACTCTATTATCATGGCTGTTACCACAGGTAAGGCTGATATCGGTGTTGCAGGTCTTACTATCACAGAAGACCGTTTGGAGTCTGTTAACTTCTCAACACCTTACACAACTGCAGCACAGGTTATTATTGTAAAAGAAGGTAGCGATATCACTTCTCCCGACGACCTTGTAGGAAAGACTGTAGGTGTTCAGCTTGGTACAACAGGCGACATCTATGCAGGTGATATCGAAGATGCAACTGTTGAACGTTACAACAAGGGTTATGAAGCTGTTCAGGCACTTCTTCAGGATAAGGTTGATGCGGTTATGATTGACTCACAGCCTGCAAACGTATTTGTAGAGCAGAACGAAGGGATCTATGTAATCGACGAAGCATTCACATATGAAGAATATGCAATCGCAGTAGCGAAGGAAGATACAGAATTGTTGGAAGAAATCAACGCAGCAATTGCTAAACTTGAAGAGTCAGGTGAACTTCAGGCAATCATTGACAAGTACATTGCAGCTGAATAATTACTACGGAGATTTTCATGGATTTTATAACGAATTTTTTTACGGATTTTGCAAATGATTTTTATTTGAACTTTATAAAAGAAGACCGTTGGAAATATATCGTTGACGGATTGGGAGTTACTTTAGAGGTAACTCTCTTTGCCGTTTTAATCGGTATTGCATTGGGATTCATTGTGGCAATTATTCGTGCCACACATGACAAAACAGGTAGTCTTAATTTTTTAAACTGGTTATGTCACATTTATCTTACTGTAATCAGAGGTACGCCGGTATTGGTACAGCTTTTGATTATATATTTTGTTATTTTCGGAAGTGTCCGTATTGATAAGGTTTTTGTGGCTGTAATTGCCTTCGGTATCAATTCCGGTGCTTATGTGGCGGAAATTGTGCGCGGTGGTATTATGTCCATTGATGCCGGTCAGTTTGAAGCGGGACGAAGCCTTGGTTTCAACTATACACAAACTATGATTCATATTGTATTACCACAGGCTTTAAAGAATGTACTTCCTGCTTTGGGTAATGAATTTATCGTATTGTTAAAGGAAACCTCTGTAGCCGGTTATATCGCTTTGGAAGATTTGACAAAGGGTGCGGATATTATCCGTAGCCAGACTTTTGCACCTATGATGCCCCTGCTTGCGGTAGCGGCAATTTATCTTGCCTTTGTAATGCTGCTTAGCTGGTTGATTAAGTTGCTTGAAAGGAGGTTACGTAACAGTGAGCGATAAGAAAAGATTACAAATGGAAGAAATGAAAGCTGTTTGGGAAGCCTCCGGTGCACCATTGATTCAGGTAAAAGATTTGGAGAAACATTTTGATGATTTGCATGCATTAAATGGTGTATCTGTTGATATCAACAAGGGTGATGTTGTATTTGTTGTTGGCCCATCCGGATCCGGTAAAAGTACCTTTTTACGTTGCTTAAACCGTTTAGAAGAGCCTACGGCCGGTGCGATTTTATTTGAAGGTGTTAATATCACGGATAGAATGACGGATATTAACCTGCATCGTCAGAAGATGGGAATGGTATTCCAGCAGTTTAATTTGTTCCCCCATATGACCATTATGAAAAATCTGACTTTGGGTCCTATGAAACTTCAGAATATGTCCAAAGAAGCGGCGGAAGCGCAGGCGATGGAACTTTTGGAGCGTGTAGGTTTAGCGGACAGAGCGGATGCATATCCGAATCAGTTGTCCGGTGGTCAGAAACAGCGTATTGCTATCGTGCGTGCACTTTGCATGAAACCTGATGTAATGTTGTTTGATGAGCCCACATCAGCGCTCGACCCTGAAATGGTTGGTGAAGTTCTTGCGGTTATGCGTGATTTGGCGAAAGAGAAGATGACTATGGTGGTTGTTACCCACGAAATGGCGTTTGCCAAAGAAGTTGCCAGCCGAGTAATTTTTATGGCGGACGGTAAAATCGTGGAAGAAGCAGCGCCTGAGGAGTTCTTTGAACATCCCAAGACTGAGAGATTGCAGAACTTCCTTGCGAAGGTGTTGTAAAAAGAGTAGAAAAGAGTCTTGTTTAGTGCGTAGGTATTAAAGAAAAGAGTATTATTCTAAAAAATAAGTAAAAGATAAAACCTTGGAAATATTTGTTTCCGAGGTTTTTGTTTGTGAGTGGTTTTATAAAAGAAAAAGTGGTGTGACTTTTTTATAAATAATATATTGACTTTCGGTCGACAGCGTTGTAATATACAAAAAGGCAATATATTGCATAAACGGAGGAAAAAGCAATGAATGCATCAGAAATTGTACAAATGATGGACCATAAATATGCCTTGTTCGGCTTGTTTTTTGCCTTTCACAACAGACTTCAGGCGGTAGGAGATTCTTTTTATGAAGAAATCACCTGTAAACAGTTTTTTTTACTGGCGTGCATGAATCTTTATCCGGATGAAGCACCGACGGCGAACGAGCTGGCTAAGACAATGGGGTGCTCCCGTCAGAATGTGAAAGAGATTCTTAACAGTCTGGAAAAGAAGCAATTTGTCCGCTTGGAAGCAGATTCAACGGATAAAAGAAAAAAGAGAGTATATTTGACGGAGCAGGCATTGCTTACGGGTGCAAAGTATCGACAAAGGGAAACGGATTTTTTGAAACTGCTATATGAAGGCGTCTCGGATGAGGAAGTGGATAATGCATACAACATTATTTCAAAGTTAGAATATAATTTAAAGAGAATGGGAGGAGATTTATAGTTATGAAGACAATAGTAATTTATAATTCACAGACAGGTTTTACAAAACGTTATGCGGAGTGGATTGCTGAAAAAAGCGGTGCGGACTGCCTCGAACTGAGTGTAGCAAAGAAGAAAAGCATGGATGAGTATGATGCAATTATTTTTGGCAGCTGGGCATGTGCAGGCAGCATAAGCAAAATCGGCTGGTTTAAAGGAAACATCAATAAATGGGAAGGTAAGAAACTGATTGTATTCTGCGTCGGCGGAAGCCCACTTGATAACCCTGACATAGAGCCTGCGCTTGCTAAGATGTTTACGGAAGAAGAACATAAAAAAGTCAGTGTGTTTTACTGCCCCGGCGGTTTTAATTATGATAAAATGTCTGCTACATCGAAACTTATGATGAAGATGTTTATTAAGACTTTAAAGGCTAAGAAAGATAAAACCGAAGAGGAAGAATATATGATCAAAATGATTTCGTCATCTTATGATATTTCCAACATAAAATATATTGAACCTATTTTAGAATGCTTAAATAAAAGAGATTAGAATTTAATAAAATTTTATTAAAAAAATAATTGACAACAGATACGCAAAGTGCTATTTTTAATCTTGTGAAAGGCAATGACGAAGAAGACCCGGAAGTGCTGATTTTCAGAGAGTCATCGGTTGGTGTGAGATGACAGTCAAGTGTCCAAGTGGTTATCCCTTCTGAGCCGGAATCCCGAAAGCAAATGCAAGTAGACGGTTCCCGTGATGTCGCGTTAAGACAAAAGACTTGATGGAGTCTGCGAGAGGTGTTATGAACACAATTTGAGTGGTACCGCGGGTAGAATGTTACTCGTCTCAAAGAAATTTGAGGCGAGTTTTTTGTATGTATGGGACCCTACTCAAAAAGCAGACCATTTATTTTCATTAAATGGAGGACAAAAAAATGACACAGAACCCTATGTTGGAAGACAAAATCCAGGAGGTCGGAAGACGAATCCAGGCATTGCGCGAGGATATGAATTTAAGCGCAGAAGAGTTGGCTGAGAAAATCGGTTTGACAGAAGAAGAATACCTTAAGTACGAATCCGGACAGAAGGACTTCAGCTTCACTTTTATTTATAAGATTGCTCATGTCTGCGGTGTGGAAATGACCGAAATTATGGAAGGTGAAAGCCCCAGTCTTACGGAGTATACCATAACCCGCAAAGGCGAGGAAATGCCCATTGTAAGACGTGAAGGCTTTGTATACAACCGTCTTGCAGCAAAGTTTAAGAATAAATTGGCAGAACCCTTTTACGTAAAAATCCCTTACTCTGAGGAGGCTTTAAATCCCCCTTACAGTTTTTCGACACATACCGGTCAGGAAATGGATATCGTAATCAAGGGCAGCCTTAAAATGATGATCGGCGAGCGTACCGAAATTCTTCACGAAGGTGACTGCATCTATTATGACAGCTCCACACCCCATAACGAAATCGCCCTTGGAGGTGAAGATTGTGAAATCTACGCAATCGTTATGAATCCGGAAGAAGGCGGCGTTGCCGAATACAAAGAAAAGGTAAAAACGTTTACAACAACCAACGTGGACCTTGCGAAGTTAAAAGCACCCGTATATGAAAAATATGTGGAAACCACAGTGGATGATAAGGGTGTTGTAAACTCTGTTAAGTTTAAAAACGACGATACGTTTAACTTTGCATTTGATGTTGTGGACGAAATGGCACGTAAGGCACCCAGCAAGACTGCTATGATCCACGTTACCAATGATAAAAAGACCAGAAGATTTACGTTTGCGGATTTGAGCCGTTACTCTGCACAGACTGCAAATTATTTTGCAGATATGGGCATCAAAAAAGGCGACCGCGTAATGCTTGTATTAAAAAGACATTATCAGTTCTGGTTCTCAATCCTTGCATTACATAAGCTTGGTGCAATCGTAATTCCTGCGACCAACCAGTTAAAAGACCACGATTTTGAATATCGTTTCAATGCTGCGGGGGTTAGTGCTATCGTATGTACCGGTGATGGCGATGTGGCGGAAGAGGTGGAAAAGTCACTTGCAAAATCACCCACCATCAAGACTAAGATTATCTGCGGACGTTCTAAGGAAGGTTGGGATAATTTTGACGAAAGTCTGCCCAAGTATGATACCGTATTTGAAAGACCGGCAGATGCAGCTTGTGGTATGGATACCATGCTGATGCTCTTTACTTCAGGAACTACAGGTTATCCCAGAATTGCAGCGCACAATCACAAGTATCCTTTGGGACACTTCCTTACAGCGAAGTATTGGCACAATGTAGATCCCAACGGATTGCATTTTACAATCTCTGATACAGGATGGGGGAAGGCATTGTGGGGTAAATTGTACGGACAGTGGTTATGCGAAGCAGCAACTTTCGTATATGACTTTGACCGTTTTGATGCACACGATATCCTGCCTATGTTTGCAGAATATAAGATTACAACCTTCTGTGCACCTACAACCATGTATCGTTTCTTCATTAAGGAAGATTTGAAGAATTATGACTTAAGCTCTATCAAATATGCAACTGTTGCAGGTGAAGCAATGAACCCTGAGGTTTACAACCAGTTCTTAAAGGCAACCGGTATCCGTATTATGGAAGGTTTTGGTCAGACCGAAACTACTCTTACCATCGCAAATTTTGTTGGTGAGACCAATAAAATCGGTTCTATGGGTAAGCCAAGTCCTTTATACGATGTAGATATCCAGCTTGCAGACGGCAAGCCTGCCGGCGTAGGTGAAGTTGGTGAAATCGTAATTCGTACTGAAGAAGCAGTGCCTAACGGATTATACGAAGGATATTATCTTGACGAAGAAAAGACCAAAGAAGCTTGGCATGATGGTTATTATCATACCGGTGATACTGCATGGAAGGATGAAGACGGCTTCTTCTGGTATGTCGGCCGTGTGGATGACTTAATCAAGTCTTCCGGCTACCGTATCGGACCCTTCGAAATCGAAAGTGTTATTATGGAGTTACCTTACGTTCTTGAGTGTGCCGTTGTTGCTGCACCCGATGAAATCAGAGGTCAGGTTGTAAAAGCCAACATCGTTCTTACCAAGGGAACACAGCCTTCCGATGAATTGAAGAAGGAAATCCAGGTATACGTTAAGAATCGTACCGCACCTTATAAGTACCCCAGAATCGTTGAGTTTATGGAAGAACTTCCTAAGACCATCAGCGGTAAGGTACGTCGTGTGGAGTTAAGGAAGTAATTATATAAAAATATTACAGCTCTTTTGTCGTGGCTGCGGCAGAAGAGCTGTTTTTCTTTTATCATTAATATGCTATTTTCTGACAAAATAGAGCAATATATTGTGATTAGATACTTTTCCAAGCCTACAAGTTGTGATATAATTTACATTGGTAGCTTTTTAGTTGATAAGTATACAGATTGTTAAATTAAGGTGATTAAGGGGAGGTTACTATGGGTTTAAATTTTAGAAAAAGTATTTCGCTTTTACCTGGTGTGAAATTGAATTTAAATAAAAAGAGCGCCGGTTTGAGTTTCGGTGTGAAAGGCGCAAGATATTCCATTAATACAAGCGGTCAGAGAAGAGCAACCGTTGGTATTCCCGGAACCGGAATTTCTTACACCCATTCTTTTGGAGATAAAAAGAAAAGTGCTAAAACAGACCGTGCGAAGAAGAAAGAATTAGAGAAGAACCAGGAAGTGGTTCAGGATTATAACGAGCAGGTGGATGAAGTTATCGGTATTCACAGAACCGGTGTGGATGCAATTGACTGGAATCGCATAGAGACTGTGCCCAGAAAGCTTGCAAGCTTACAAACCAGAGTTTTAGAAGGTGATATCGATGCATATTATGAAGTAATCGAAGCTGCACAGCCTTTTGATGAATTGGTTGCCTTCGGTAGTGAATTTGAAATCGGCACCGATAATCCAAAATGTATCGTAGCGGAATTCAACATTAAGGAAGAAGATGTAATTCCCGATACAATGGTTACGTTAACAGAGACCGGTAAAGTGTCTGAAAAGAAAATGACCAAGACCGCATATTACGAAATGCTTCAGGATTATGTATGCAGTGTTATGATTCGTATGGCAAGAGATTTGTTCGCACTTTTACCCGTAGAGAGAGTCATTATTCATGCAGTGGACGATGCATTAAACACCGCAACGGGAAATACGGAGGAAGTTACATACGTATCTGTTATTTTTGACAGGGCTACTTTTAATAAAATCAATTTGGATGCCATCGATCCTTCCGATTCACTTGCTAATTTCGAATACAATATGAAGTTTGGTAAAACAACAGGTTTTAAACCGGTAGTGAAGTTGACGGACTGGTAAAAACGGTATAAATAATTTTTAGACTGATAAAATATTAATTAACATAAGCATAAAGTTTTCTGTCTTGACAGGAGAAACGACGACCGGAAGGAAACATTTATATGGAACCGCTGGATAAAAGTAAAACAATTAAACATGAGTTTATCATTGATGACGGGCGCATTGAGTCGTTACAGGAATTTTTGAGTCCTGAACAGCTCTATAACGACCTTATTGTTCGTGTGCGCAAATATCATCCGTCGGATGATATTACGCTGATTGAGAAGGCGTATAATATAGCGAATGAGGCTCATAAAGATCAGCTGCGTAAGTCTGGTGAACCGTACATTATTCATCCGCTGTATGTGGCTATTATTTTAGCGGATTTGGAAATGGATAAAGAGACCATTGTGGCAGGCATTCTGCATGATGTTGTGGAAGATACCATTATGACCTACGATGAGATTGCTGGGATGTTTGGTACGGATGTTGCCAATTTGGTAGATGGTGTGACAAAGTTGGGGCGTCTGGAATTCGCCGGTGGTGATAAACTTGAGGAGCAGGCCGAAAACTTACGTAAAATGTTCCTTGCCATGGCAAAGGATATCCGCGTTATTATGATTAAACTGGCTGACCGCCTTCATAATATGCGTACTCTGAAGCATATGCGTCCCGAGAAGCAGCAGGAGAAAGCAAGAGAAACATTGGATATCTATGCACCCATTGCACAGCGTCTCGGTATTTCTAAGATTAAGGTAGAGTTGGATGACTTATCCTTAAAGTATCTCGAACCTGACGTATATTATGATTTGGTAGATAAAATTGCCATTAAAAAGACCGAACGTGAGGCCTATGTGCAGAGTATTGTCGATGAAGTCAGTAAACATATTCACAATGCGGGTATTAAGGCTGAAATTGACGGTCGCGTAAAACATTTTTTTAGTATTTATAAAAAGATGAAAAACCAGGGCAAGTCCTTGGATCAGATTTATGACCTTTTTGCGGTTCGAATCATCGTAGACAGTGTCAAAGACTGCTATGCAGCTTTGGGTGTGATTCATGAAATTTACAAGCCGATTCCGGGGCGTTTCAAGGATTATATTTCGATGCCCAAAGATAATATGTATCAGTCACTTCATACGACGTTGATTGGTTCTACCGGGCAACCTTTTGAAATTCAGATTCGTACTTATGAGATGCATAAAACGGCTGAGTACGGTATTGCTGCTCATTGGAAGTATAAAGAAGTATCCGATGGAAAGAAGAGCGGTGGCGGAGAAGAAGAAAAGCTTGCATGGTTACGCCAGATTTTGGAATGGCAGAAAGAATCTGATAATAACAGAGAATTTATGAATCTTTTAAAGAGTGATTTGGATTTATTCTCTGACAGCGTATATTGTTTTACCCCTACCGGAGAAGTAAAGCATCTTCCCGCAGGTTCTAATACCATCGACTTTGCTTACAGCATTCACAGTGCCGTAGGTAACCGTATGGTAGGTGCCAAAGTAAACGGTAAATTGGTAAGTTTGGATTATGTCATTAATAACGGCGATGTTGTGCAGATTATTACGTCTAACAATGCGACCGGACCCAGCAGAGACTGGCTTTCCATGGCAAAGAGTACACTTGCCAAGAATAAAATTAATCAGTGGTTTAAGAATGAATTCAAGGAAGAGAATATTGTAAAAGGTAAAGAACTTCTTTTGGCTTATTGTAAGGCAAAAGGTATTCAATTGCCTGACTTAATGAAACCCTCCTACACAGAGTTCGTTATGCGAAAATACGGTTTTCATAGCTGGGATGCTCTTCTTGCGGCTGTAGGTCATGGTGGTCTGAAAGAAGGTCAGATTATCAATAAAATGTGGGAACTTTATGAGAAAGACCACAAAAAAGCGCCTACGGATGAAGAAGTGCTGGAAAGCGTTGCGGAAGCAAGTGAAAAGAAAATATTCCGTAAGCCGAAGGGCGGTATTGTTGTAGAGGGTGTTGATGATGTGGCGGTACGTTTTGGTAAGTGCTGCAGTCCGATTCCCGGAGACGATATTGTAGGTTTTGTAACCAGAGGCCGTGGTGTGTCCATTCATCGTGTGGACTGCGTGAATGTGATTAATCTTCCCGAGGAAGACAAGGAACGTCTGATTGAAGCTCAATGGCAACAGGGTGGCAACGGTAATGATAACAATGCTAAATACGTGGCAGAAGTCGTTATTTATGCGTATAACCGAAACGGTTTGATTGCTGATGTGGCAAAAGCTTTGACTGAAAAAGATATTGATATCGTTAGTCTCTCTACGAAGACCAGTAAAAAGGGTATTTCTTCCATGCAGACCTCGTTTGAGATATCAAGCAAGGATGAATTAGACCGTATCATTGCCAAAATCATGACAGTAGAAAGCGTAGTGGATGTTGAAAGGACGAGTAGCTAAAATGAGTAAATTAATGGTTGGAAATATGGTTCTTGGAAGACTTGAGAACAACTGCTATTACCTGCATAAGGAAGGCGAAAAGGAAACCATTATGGTTGATCCTTCCACTAAGGCGGACCATATTTATGAAACTTTAAAAGAAAAGGGATTGGAAATAAAAGCAATTTTTATCACTCATGGACATTTTGACCATATGATGGCTACAAACGAGTTAAAAGAATTCTTTGGCGATGTGACAATTTATGCGGGCCGTAAGGAAACCATTCTTTTGGAAGACCCCAAAATGAATCATTCCGTATTAATCGGAAAGCCTTATGTAATCAAGGCCGACGTCCTTGTCAAAGATGATGATGAAATCAGCGTAGGTTCTATGAGATGTAAGGTAATTGAAACACCGGGACATTCCGCTGGTGGCGTATGCTTTTATTTCGAAGAAGACGGTGTGTTAATCAGCGGTGATACGTTGTTCTTTGAATCAGTAGGAAGAACAGATTTTCCCACCGGTGATGCGGGCGCATTGAGAACTTCCATCGTAGAGAAGTTGTATAAACTTCCTGATGAGACAGAAGTGTATCCCGGACACGGCGATGCCACAACCATCGGACATGAAAAGGCATACAATCCTTTTTGCTGCGTAGTATAACGGATGTAAAGAAAGGAGAGGGGATTATGAGCGCATAATCCCTTTTTTGATAAAATGATTAAAATTATTTGCAGAAAACCTGATTATGAATATGATGTACATTCTTTGGTGAAAGCCTTTTATCCGGCGGAAGAGCTTGTGTTTGTGAGAGAAGAACCCAGGGCGGAAGCAAGTGTAGTGAACGATTCAGTTGCAACGGGAAGTGAGTTCAAAGGAAAAGAAGTTGATAAGACGAACTACGCACAAATGAATGATGACTGGAATGTTCTCCTTGAACCGGTAAACAACGAGCTTATATTGAAATGTCACTTTGGCGAAACTGTTACAGAGGATGCTATCTCTCTTATTGGCGAAAAGTCGGAAGTTAAAAACAGATTTAAGTTTTGTTTTTATCAGGCATTATCTGAGATTACAGGCAAAAAACTTCCCTGGGGCAATCTTACGGGCATTCGTCCGACCAAGCTTGCCATGATGATGCTTGAGCAGGAGAAGTCCGATGATGAAATTAAGGAATTTCTGCAGGGAACTCATCTTGTCAGCGATGAAAAGTGTGAATTGGGTATTGGCATTGCGAAGCGAGAGAAGGCAATTTTGGACCGTTTGGATTGTAAAAGAGGGTATAGCTTGTACATAGGCATTCCTTTTTGCCCTACGACCTGTCTTTATTGTTCTTTTACATCGAATCCAATTTTTAAGTGGAAGAACCGCATGCAGGAATATATCGATGCCATGAAAAAGGAAATCGATTTCTGGAGTGAGACCTATAAGGACAGGCCGCTGAATACGATTTATATTGGCGGTGGTACGCCCACATCTCTTTCTGCAGAGCAGTTGGAGGATTTGATTACCTATGTGAAGGGCAAGTTTGATTTGTCGCATTTGCTTGAATTTACCGTGGAGGCAGGGCGTCCCGACAGTATTACAAGGGATAAGCTGGAAGTATTATATAAGCTGGGTATCACAAGAATTTCCGTAAATCCCCAGACAATGAATCAGGAGACGCTGGATTTAATCGGAAGATGCCACACCATAGAGCAGACGAGAGAGGCGTTTGGCCTGGCAAGAGACGTTGGTTTCGACAATATCAATATGGACATTATTCTTGGCCTTCCCGGTGAAGATGCGGATATGGTGGCTAAGACTTTGGAAGAAATTAAGGCAATGAATCCCGACAGCCTGACCGCCCATTCCCTTGCAATTAAGCGTGCGTCTAAATTGGGTGAATGGATTGAAAAGAATGGGCGTGAGGCATTAAATGATACAAGCGACATGATGGAGCTTACCTTGGCATGCGCGAAAGCTTTGGATATGAAGCCTTACTATCTCTATCGTCAGAAAAATATGGCAGGTAATTTGGAGAATGTGGGTTTTGCCAAAGAAGGGAAAGACGGCATCTACAATGTGCTGATTATGGAAGAGAAGCAGACCATCGTAGCAGTTGGCGCGGGCAGTATTACCAAGCTTGTGTTGCCGGATAACCGTATTGAGCGTTCCGACAATGTCAAAGATGTGGAGCAGTATCTTGCACGAATTGATGAGATGGTGGAGAGAAGGAAGAAGTTGCTTGCGCTTGAGAGAGAAGTGTAGGTGTATGAGCAAGTTTGGAGAGAAAAATCAATGAACGAAAGACCGGATTTGAACAAAGAATTGG
>CAZQBM010000062.1:0-13305 GCA_964591945.1 uncultured Lachnospiraceae bacterium
AGCCTGTTCAGAATACAAGCCAGTCGATGTATTCACAGCCTTCACAGGATGCAAGTCAGTCGATGTACTCACAGCCTGTTCAGAATACAAGCCAGTCGATGTATTCACAGCCTTCACAGGATGCAAGCCAGTCGATGTACTCACAGCCTTCACAGAATACATATCAGTC
Organism: uncultured Lachnospiraceae bacterium; assembly: GCA_964591945.1. GTDB lineage: Bacteria > Bacillota > Clostridia > Lachnospirales > Lachnospiraceae > UBA3766. Next base: position 170 of record CAZQBM010000062.1, read on the forward strand.
AATGTATTCACAGCCTGATAGTGCAACTACAGGCGCTACGGCGGGTATGGCGTATGGTGCAAGTCAGGGATATGGTACAAGCACACAGAGCGGTTATGGTGCACAGAATCCCTACGGTACTCAGAATACATATAATGCACAGCAAGCAAATGCATCTTATAATTACAATGCAGCGCCGCAACCTCAGAAGAAAAAAGGCAAAGGTTGTTTGATTGCCGCTTTAATTGGTGGCGGAATTTTGCTTATAGTTATTATTGTTGTAATCATTGCTATTATTGCAGGTATTTCTATGTTGGGAACGGAAGATGATTATGATTATTCTTATGATGCGGATTATTCGTATTCATATGATTATGGAGATGAAGACGATAGTGATGATTCCGTGGTTTCTGATGATTTGGATGATATGATGGATGATGCGGATGATTACGATTATGTTCCTGCATCCGGTGAGTATGATTTGTATGATATTTACGGTGAGTGGGAAGGAACATCTAAATTAGTAAGTGTTTCGGGCGCAGATGAAATGCAGGAATACTTGGAGGGCTTAATCGGTCGTCCTTTAACGGAAGATGAAATCGCAGGCCTTAATGGTACCAATGCTGAAGAAGAATGGTTTGGATTCAATGCGTTTGCATATGATGTTGCAGGCAACGGCGTTTATGAAGATGGTTTCTGGGAACTTTGGTTGGATATGGGTTCCTATTTCGATGAAGAATACTTTGATATTTATGATGCAATGACATATGATCAATATATGGATGACGATTTTAGCACGGCTGCAATTGAGCTGGATTCCAATAACTGTTTTGAAATCGAAGTGATGGAAAGAGACTATTATGGTGAATACGGATGTCAGTTCTTTGATGCCTATGATTATGATGTTCAGGAATCTGAAGTGGAAGAAGATGGTGCGTATGGTTTTGTACTTAACGGCCAGGTAGTGGAGGGTGCAAACGGACCTGAAATCCATGGGGAAATGGTAGTTATGTTCCAGTACGGTGATATGGAAGAGCCTTATGGAATGGCATATGAATATGTGTTAACAGATTTTTATGATGTATATTAATTTTCGAAATAAATGAATAAATGCAGAGCGGCTCTTATTTAGACAAGAGTCGCTTTGTCTGCGTAAAGATTAATGTTTTAATATTCAAATAATTGGTGTGTGGAGGTGTTTTTTATGAAACCGGTGAATCCGAATGCGACAAAAGAGGCGGTTGCCTTATTAGATTATCTTTATAAAACAGTGGAGGAAGGCAAGATTATTACAGGTCAGCATACGCAGACCAATCCTATGGAAGAAGTAGATTATATTTATGAAGTGACCGGCAAGAAACCGAAACTGCAGGGATTTGAACTTTTGAGCTATTCACCCAATATTAACTGGGATGATGCGGATGAAGCTTGCCTTACTGAAATTCGTGAAAACCAGGGGACAGTTGAAACCGCAATAAAATGGGCAAAGGAGACAGGCGGTATTGTGTCGATTTGTTTCCATTGGTATTCTCCTGTGGGCGGACGAGATAAAAGCTTTTATCAGAAAAATACGGATTTCGATGCAAGAAAGATTCTTGAGGAAGGAACGGAGGAACGTAAAGCCTTTTATTCCGATATGGATGTAATTGCGGATATTTTAAAAAAGTTCCAGGATGAGAGAATTCCTATTCTTTGGAGACCCTTCCATGAAGCTGACGGTGATTGGTTCTGGTGGGGTGCAAGAGGACATGAAACCGGCAAAAAATTGTATCAGATGATGTTTGAGTATTATGTTAACCAAAAGCATCTGGATAATTTGATTTGGGTTTGGAATTCGCCGGCACCGGAAGGATATCCCGGGGATGAGTATTGCGATGTAATCTCGCGCGATGTATATCTTGAGAAGGGCGCAAGAACCGATTACGCCAAAGAGTATGAGGAGTTACGCAGAATCACAGATACACCTAAAGTAGCGGCATTGGGAGAGATCGGAATGATTCCTGATATGGCAATCTGGGAGAAGTCGAAGGTGCCTTGGTCTTATTATATGACATGGTCCAAAGAATTCTGTATGACTGAAGAATATAACAAAAAAGAGGTTGTAAAAGCAATGTATTCTTCTGATTGTGCAATTGTATTGTGATAATAACCAATTTCCGGAATGGCAAATTGGTTATTGCGCCGAAAAAAATTATAAAAACTTGACAAGACATTGTAAGTTTACATAAAGAACCCTATAATTAAAATAGGATAGTGTGGAAAGGTATGGTCATATGAAGAAAAGCACCTTGAATGCTATAATGCAGGGCGTAATAATTGTATTGGTTATAGCCATTGCAGTTGTAACGATTAAATTGGTTATAAGGCCGGACGAGGTTCCTGTAGTGGAAGATTTTAGCGAGGAAATTTCCGAGGTAGCTTCTGTTGTGGAGGAAGTATCGGAAGAAGAGCCGGAGCTTGTTATTGAAGAACGCGTAAGAATGACAAGTGATAATATTAACGTGCGAAGCGGTCCGGGAACGGATTATGAACGATTGGGTTCAGCATATATCGGGTATGATTTTGAGTTTGTGGAGCAGTTGGAAGAATGGACCAAGATTATATACGATGGTAAAGAAGCATACGTGTATAGTGAATATGTGGAAGTGATTCCTATGGTTTTACAGGAAGATGGTTCGTATGCTGAATATGTTGACTTGGAAGAAAGCGCCGCGGGAATCGGCGATGAAGAGGATTCGGTAGAAGATGAAAACGATAATGCGGCAACGGATGAAGAGGTGCCGGAGACGCAGGAATAAATCTTCTAAAACGTATTCAGATGTAAATATAAACATAAAATAGCCGATATTGATATTTGGAGATAATGATGCGAAAAAAGAAATTGATTCTAAAGTGTCTGACGATTCTCTTTATTGTAATGTTTGGCATATCGGGTTTTATCCTTGTAAAGGAATTGTTGCAAAGGCAGATGGATGCGGATAATTTCGATAAGTTGACGCATCTGGCCACTATAAATACCAGTGGTGCGACGCAGACGGAACAGTATGTTGTTACAGAGGGTGCTGACCTAACTGTGATGGAAGAGAAAGAACATGCAAGAAATCTTTCTCTTTTACAACAGGAAAATGACGAGTGTGTTGGCTGGCTGTATATTGATGGCACTCGTGTGAATTATCCTGTGATGCATACACCGGACAATCCTGAGAAATATCTTCGTATGAATTTTTATGGAGAGTACAGCGTTTCGGGCGTGCCTTTTATGGATGCAACATGTAACATCACAGATATGCATATTATTATTTACGGACATAATATGCGAAATGATACTATGTTCGGTGATGTGGCAGAGTATGCCAAGCATGAATACAGAGACGAACATCCGTTTATTGAGTTTGAAACCGTAAACGGTTGTGTTGAATATGAAGTGTTTGCGGTGGCTTTGGTAAATGCTTCGGATGATTGGTATTTTACCAATCCGGCAGATACGGAAGAAAGTTATGCAGAAAAGATTGCATACATAAGAAGTATTGATATGTATGAGACCGGTATTATACCGGAGTATGGAGAACAGTTGTTAACGCTGTCAACCTGTTATGGCAATGATGATGATGCAAGATTGATTGTTGTCGCAGTGGCACGTTAGGAAATGCTCAATAAATTTTCGAAAGAATTAAATGGCCCAAGATCATATAAAAGAAGAGGAGAAGATTAATGAAAGGGTACGTGAAAAAAGTTAAAGCAAAAAGAATGTTGGCTATGCTGTTAACGGCAGTGATGGTGCTTTCTCTTTGTATGCCGCAGAGTGTAAGTGCAGCAGCGCCTAATGCTGTTTATAGCGGCGGAAATAGTTATCAGGATGTGTTAACTAATTTCCAGTATTTTATCAAGGGAGATGCAACATTGAATGGTTCTGCGCATACGGTTGGTGCTGTTGCTGTTGGCGGTAATTTAACAGCGTCCAATACAATCGGCGATGGTGCACAGAGCCCGTCTTATGCAGGACATATTGTTAGCGCAAGTATCGGTAACGGTACAGGATACGCCGGAAGTACCAGAGATTTTTATTATGGTACATCAACGAATACGTTAGGTACGGAGTTTACGCAGAATGCCGGTTATATGGTAGTTAATGATATTTTTGCCGGTTTGGTTAATGATTCTAAGACGTTGGCTCAGAATAAAGGCGTTGAAATTACTGAATCATATTTTAATACAGAAAAATGGGTTCAGATGATTGATATTGACTTTTCAGCGGGACAGGTTTTCACAATTGACTATGATGTTTTAAAAGAAGCGAAAGGTCTTAACTTTGTTAATTTTAACGTAAATGATTTGATTACTAAGGAATATGTGATTAATATCGTTGGTGTTGAAGACAATGAGGTATTATTCGATGGTGATGCTTGGCTTGGTGAAGTGGGAACCGGTAAGGTTGACGTTTTCGTAGATGGAAATAAGTTGGCATACCTCTCTAAATTAGGGGGAGAAGGTGCTTCTGACGGAATTCAGTACAACTTATCCGGTATGAAACTTGTATGGAACTTCCCGGATGCAACCGGTGATATTAAGTGGCATGGTGTTGGCGGACACCTTATGGCGCCTACAGCAGATGTAGAAGTAACTTCAGGACGTTTTGAAGGTGGTATTATTGCAAATTCAATCGTAGGAAACGGTCAGGGACACTACTTCCCTTACAAGGGAATTGAGCTTAAAGCAGGGGATGTTGTTATTTCAAAGACTTATTTGGATGCAGATGGTAATAAGATTTCACCTTTGACACAGGCTAAATTTGCGTTGTATACAGATGAAGCTTGTACAGTTCCGGTTCCCGGTGCTGAATCTGTATCAGTTGATTCTAAGACAGGCTTAGCAACTTTTGATGCGGAAATACTGAATTTGCAGCTGGATACTGTATATTATGCGAAGGAAGTTTCAGCGCCTCAAAGTTTTGAAATTAATGATACGGTATATGTTTGTTCGATTTCTACAGGCGGATTGGTTTCTTATTATGAAAAGGGTAAAGATCCTTCAAAGGCCCAGACGAATTCACCTGTTTGCGAGAATGTTATGACTACATACAGTGATACCAGTAATATCGGTACATTGGTAGTAACAGTAGAAGATGCTAAAACACGTGAAAAATTAGCAGGTGCAGAAATTACTTTAAAAGATAAAAACGGCAATGTTGTATACGTAAAGGATGAACAGGGAAATGATGTTATACCGGAAACAACTTCTACCGGTGTTATTACATTTACGGATTTGGAAGAGGGTGAGTATTCTGTTTCAATTACCACAATACCGAATGGATATAAGAGTGTTAGCGCGCAGACAGCTAATGTAACGGTTCGACATACATCATATCATACATTTGAATTGGAAAAAGAAACAGAACCGGTAACCGTATATTTAAAGGATACGGAGGGCAATAAGGTAACCGGCGGATATGTAAGCATTACGGATCCGAACGGCGTAACCACTACGGAGTGGGTTGGTAATACCGGTAGTGTTACATTCGAAGAAAAAGTAGCCGGTACGTATACCGTTAAGTTGGTACAGAATCCCAACGGATATTCAAATGTTAACGGAACAACCGGTACGGTTATTGTATCCACAACGGATTCGGCTGATGTGAAGAATGAGCATACATTTGTATTAAAAGCACCTTCTGTAACGGTGACAGTATATGAGAAATTAGAAGATGGAACGGAAACAACCAATACTGTTCCGGGTGCAGAGGTTACATTAACCAAACCTAACGGAACAACAGTATCTGAAACAACAGATGCTACCGGTAAAGTTGTATTTACCAATGTTCCAAGCGGTACTTCGACAGTAGAGGTAACAAAGGTTCCTACCGGATATGTTTTAACAGGAACAGAAGAATCCGTTACAGTGGCAGATGAAGATGTTACCGAGGATTTATATGTACTGAAGGAAACAAAGACAGGTAATTTGGAAGTTACCATAGATGCTGTTAATGATGGTACTAATGCAACAACCGGTGTGATTATTAAAGTTACGGATTCAGCAGGTAATGTGACTGTATATGGTAATGCTACAGATGACGATGGTAATGTTACAGGCATTGGTGATGTTGTAAAGGTAAATGATACTTTTACGGTATCAAACCTTCCTGTAGGAAATACTACAGTAGAGATTACAACTGTTCCGGACGGATGGAAAACTACGGAAGGTACTGTAAAGAAACAGACGGTTGTAATACCTGAAAACAATGAGGGTGAAGCAGCGTTTGAAGTAATACAGACAGGTACATTGGAAATTACAGTAAAAGAAGAAGGAAGTACACCTGCTGTAGTGATTCCTAATGCAAAGCTTGAGATTACAGATTCAGAAGATAAGACACATACTGTTAAGACGGATGAATACGGTAAAGTAAGCATAACATTACCGATTGGTGGTTATGAAGTTGTTATAAAGGATGTTCCTGAGAATTATGTACAGCCTGATAGTAGTGATGTTGTTTCAGGAACCATCAATCCAGGTTCGAATGAAGCAACATTACAAGTTACACCTCTTGGTGCCATTATTGTAACGGTTTATGAAGAAGGTAATGATACTAATAAAATTCAGGGCGCTGAGATTACATTAACCGATGTATCCGGTAATCCTGTAACAGATGCTGATGGAAATGTGGTAACAGTACAGGATACAAATGAACAGGGTGTTGTTAATTTCACTAAGATTCCCGCAGGTGCTTACAAAGTAATCATTTCCGGAAATCCGGATGACACAATTTGGACAATGCCCACAACAACAACGAAAGATGTAACCGTTGTGGCAAATCAGACTGCATCAAAAGAATTTCCACTTTCAAGAGGTGAGTGCGAACTTACAATTATTGTGCAGGATAAAGAAAATTCAACAATAAAAGTTGCAGATACAATTGTAGAAGTAAAAGACAGCAATGGAACAGTTGTTAATTCTGCGAATACCGAAACAGATCCGGATGGTAAAATTGTAATTAGCAATTTACCTGCAGGTGGAACATATACCGCAATAATTAAGCAGGTTCCTACTACATATGAATTACCTACGGGTACGGCTGCAACCGGAAGTACAGTTGTAGAAATAAATGGAACGAATAAGATTGTATTGGAAGTGACGAAAGCTTCTAATAAGTTGGGTAATTTAACGGTTATTGTTAAAGATACTTCAAATAATCCTGTTTCGGGAGCTGTTATTGAGCTTGTGAGACCAAATGGTTCAACAACCAATCATACGTCTGACAACTCAGATTGGAAAGTGGATAATCCTGTAGATGCTTTGAATTATGTTTTGACTGTAGGTGACTATACAACCAAAATCACGGTTCCTACAGGCTACAGATTAGTAGATACATATGACGTGTCTTGTACAGCAGAGGTAAAAGAAGGAGAGACTGCTACAATAACCTATGTTTTAGAAAAAGCAGGTAATGTGAAGGTAACGGTTACAGATGAAACCACAGGAAATCCTATTCCCGGCGCAAAGGTTGAAGTTGTTGTTGGGCAGGATTCAAATGGTGATGATGTAATTGTGAGTGGAACCACAGGAAATGATGGTAGTGTTGTTTTGAAAGATTTACCTACAGGTAGCAATACTGTTAAGGTAACTGAGGTTCCGGAAGGATATGATATTCCGGATGATCAAACGGTAACTGTAGAGCAAGGTCAAACGACAGAAGTTCCGTTCGTTGTAGAATCTAAAGGAAGTATTACGGTAACAGTTACAGAGAAAAGTACTGATGAGCCTATCACAGGTGCTACTGTAGCATTACAGAATAGCGATGGTACACCGGTTAAGGATAAGACCACTAATACAGCTATTACCGGAACAACGGATGCGGATGGAAAGATTGTATTTGATAAATTACCGAATGGTAATTATAAGGTGGAGGTAACATCCATACCCGCAGATTATAAAGAACCTGCTGCTAAGACGCAGGAAGCAATAATTACAGATGGCGCTAATGTTCAGAAAGAATATAAGATTTATGGACTTGGTGACTTGGTAATTAAAGTGGTAGAGGATGGAAGCAATCCTGAGGTGCTGATTCCGAACACAGATGTGATTGTAACAGATCCGGAAGGTGATACGTATACAGCCAATACCGGTGCTACTGGTATTGTTACATTTACGGATATGATAACAGGTGAATATACTGTTACAATAGGAACACCCCCTTCCGGTTGGAAGGTTCCTTCTTCTGCATTGAGCAGTACGTCAGCAACTGTGGAGCGTGGCGAAACTGCCAATGAAAAATTTGTTGTTGCAGCTACCGCGAATTTGACGATTAAAGTAGTAGACAAAGAAGATCCTACAGAGCCCCTTGCCGGTGCGCAGGTTACTGTAACAGACCCTTATGGAAATGAGAAAACAGTGACAACAGATGCGAATGGTGAATCTACATTGAATGATTGGGCAGTGGGTGATAGTACTGTTAAGATTAGTAAAGTACCTTCGCCTAATGTAATTCCTACACCTGATACAAGCACTGCGGAAGTAGAAAAAGGTACTAATAATGTACATAAGGTTGAGTCACCTAAGGTTACGGAAAAAGGAAATCTGACCATTACGGTTACAGATGAATTAACAGGACAGAAGGTTCCCGGCGCAGTTGTGCAGATTAAGGATCCCAGCGGTAATGTATCTACTAAGAAGACTAATTCAAACGGTGAAATCAGATTGGAAAATACACCGATCGGAAAATACACGGTGACCATTACAGGTGTGCCTGATGGTTATACAAAGCCTACGGGTACTCCTTCCACTGTTGAGGTGACGACAGTTGACAGAACGGTAGATATTCTCATCAAGAAGCCGCCTGTTACCGCTAATGGTACAAACAATGCAAATAAATCAAATAATACTAATAATTCAAATGAAATACTTAAGAAATCACCTAAGACAGGTGACACGGGTTATACACCGATTGCATTGGCAATGATGGTTATTTCAATCGTTGGTCTTGCGGGTATCGTAGTATATAGAAAGAAGACCGAAAACGAAAGATAAGTCAAAGCAATTCAAACAAATAAGTAATAAATGAAAACGGTTGTCCGTATATACGGGCAACCGTTTTTACATATATAAATTCTTTTATAAGGTTTATATGATATAATTGATTTGTGTTTAAGTGGTTTTTAGTATGTGATTTAAACCATATCATAAGTTTTTAAGCGTTTTAAGCAATAAATAAGGCCCCTTGATTAAAAGGAGCCTTAAACTTACCAATATTTAATTTAAAAGGTCTTATTGGGGCGCCTGGAGCGCTGCAGCAGCAGCTGCCTGACGTCGCTGTTCTAATTCAACGGCTTGCTGATTAATTAAATCCTGATAATTCGGTAACAGATAGAATTGAACGCTGTGCGGGCACATTCGTGTGGATGCGCCTGCGGCAATCACATTACCGCTTGCATCTGTTATCATAGAGCCGCTTTGGATAGAAGGATGTTCCACCAGCGGAAGCTCTGCAATTCCGTTTACTTTAAAAGGACAATTTTCACATGCTACCAAACCGCTGTATTCACAAATGATACCGCTGTAGTGTACATCACAGGTTTCGGTAGGTATTGTGTTGGCTGTAAATAAGCCTGTGGTTAATGTGTTGTCGCACATACCTTCAATTGGTAATTTACCGGAACGGCTACATACCGTTGCTGTTACAATTCCGTTCGGCATCGGGAATGCTTTATTTGGTAAGTCTTCATGAATTCTTGACATTACCGCACGCCATAAAGTCTTGGAAAGTGCTTTTTCGTCAGAACTGCGAAGCTTTGCGTTGTTATCAAAACCGGTCCAGACAGTAGCAGTATAGTAAGGAGTATAGCCAGCAAACCATACGTCGTTGTATCCTTGAGTTGTACCGGTTTTACCGGCAATGGCCATTCCGCCGAAGTTAACGGAACCACCGGTACCCACAGTAACAACGTCTACCATGGCAGTTGTAAGCATATAAGCTGTAGTTTCTTGAATAACGCGTCTGCTTTCGGGAACTGTTTTATCAATTAAAACGTTACCTTCGCTGTCTAAAATCTTGGTATATAATGTAGGTTCATAGTAAACACCGCCGTTTGCAATACATGCATAAGCTGCATTTAATTCCATGTTGGTTACACCATAGGTCAAACCGCCTAAAGCAGTAGACTGGTTGATATCGTGGAATACGCGGCCGTCATCTTTTACTTCGCGTTCCACAATTGTTGTAAAACCAAAGTTTTGCAGATAATCAAATGCCAGCTGAGGGGTAACCTGTGTAATAACCTTAACGGCTACAATGTTTAAAGACTGTTCAATACCGTAACGGACATTACAGATACCTCTGTATTTTTCACCATACCAGTTATTTACCGGTTTACCATTATTATAGTTAAAGGGTGCATCCATATAAACATCGGTTAAGGAAATGCCGCAGGCATCAATGGCGGGAGCGTAAGCCGCCAGAATCTTGAACGTTGAACCCGGCTGACGCATTGTATTGGTTGCACGATTCAAAGTACGGCTACCGGTTTTGACACCACGACCGCCGACCATGGCTACGACATAACCTGTACTTTGGTCCTGTACGGTAATGGATACCTGAGGCTGAATTACAAGGCTGATGTTCTCGGCCCGGACTTCGTCGCCTTCTTCCATATGCGCTGCCTTGTAAGCTTCAATGGCTTCCATTGCTTCTTCTTCCGACGAATATAAAAGATCAAAGGAAGGATTCTCTTGCTGATAATATTTCTCATACATTTCTGTACTGTGGTTTTCTAAATCGCCGTTTGCTTTCTCAATAGTGAGAGCATAGTTCAATAACCATTTGGCATTGGCAGGATAGTTATCTTCGTTGGTAAATACTTCGTTACAAATACCCTGAATCTGAGGATCCTGAGTTGTAAAAATACTGAGACCGCCACTGTATAACATTCTGTTTGCCTGTATGGAATCATAACCGCAGTATTCCTGCAAATCCTCCACAACCTGTTCTGTTAATTCATCTACAAAATAGGTATAAACGGAATTGGTTACAGTTTCATTGTTAACTTCCTGAATGCGGGAGTATACATCATCGACCATTGCTTCGTCGTATTCCGCCTGAGTAATGTAACCCTGTTCCAACATATCGTTTAATACCTTTTCACGACGGTCGGCATTGTCTTCCGGGTGGGAGATAGGGTTATATTTCGAAGGATTCTGGGTAATTGCCGCGATTACCGCACACTCGGAAAGTGTTAATTGATATACGGGCTTATTAAAATATCTCATGGAAGCTGCCTGAACACCTAATGTACCCTGGCCTAAGTTAATGGAATTCATATATAATTCCAAAATTTCTTCTTTTGACAGTTTCTTCTCGATTTCAATCGCTAAATACTGTTCCTGTATCTTTCGCTTGATTTTGGCCATATCATCTTCTTCGCCAACCCAGCCTTCAAACACGTTGTTCTTTAATAACTGCTGGGTAATGGTACTTGCACCCTGGGTTAACTTACCGCTTCGAATTGCTTCAAAACCTGCTCGAAAGATACCGTAAATATCAATACCGTTATGTTCATAGAAACGGGAGTCTTCGACGGCAACGAAAGCATCCGCCAGATTCTGCGGAATTTTATCCATGGTAACATAGCTTCGGTTAGAGTTCTCAGCTACAAGTTTCGTCATTTCATGACCTTCGCTGTCATATACCACGGTTGCATATCCGTCCGGAACTACGTCCAAAGTGGAGATATCCGGTGCTGAACTTATGATCCCCTTGAACATACCCAAGCCTACGCATACAATCAAGATAGCAACAGTAAGAGCGATAATGCTAAAGGTCTTCAGGAAAAGCACTTTACCTGACTTTTTAATTTTTATTTCTTTTGAGTTCAGGGTTTGTTGTTTCTTGCGAACACCCTTCATACTATAATTCATATGGTAATCCTAGCCTTTCATTTAATTGCGCATATGTAAAAAGAAATGCAAATGCACACAATTAGCCATAATACAAATCTATTATACCAAAAAAAATATGGTAAATAAAGGTTTTTCTTATATTGTTCACACAAAATAAAAGAATATACAGAAACTTCATTTTTCTTTTTGTAGAAACTATGTTATAATACACACGAAAGTGTTAGTAAAAGAGGCTGAGGCATTTATGAAAATACTTCTTGAGCCGGGAACTGCTGAAATAGTGGAAAAGAAGTCGCGTTTTATTGCGAGTATGTGTTCCGTATCCACACCGGAAGAAGCCCAGGCGTTTATAGAACAGGTGAAAAAGAAATATTGGGACGCTAAGCATAATTGTTCTGCCTATGTGATTGGTAAGGATGCACAGTACACCCGATGCAATGACGATGGAGAACCGGCGCAGACTGCGGGACTTCCTATGCTGGAAGTGCTTTTACATTCTGAAGTAAGGAATGTGGCAGTGGTAGTAACCAGATACTTCGGAGGTACGCTGCTGGGGACAGGCGGTTTAATCCGTGCTTACGGACAGACCGTAAAAGAAGCACTGGAGAACAGTGTTATCGGTGAAGAAGTTGAAGGTTTTATGTTAACCGTTGAGGCGGACTATTCTGACGTCGGTAAAGTTCAGTATCTTTTGGCGCAGAAGAAAATTACGATTTTAAATTCCGTGTTTGAGCAGAATGTTACCTTTGAGTTGCAGATGAAAAAGGAAGTTTTGCAGGGAATTATTGATGATTTAGTGGAAAGTACTGCCGGCCGGATTCGCATTAAGGACAAAAAAGAATGTACTTTTTTAGCAGAGACTGAATTGCAGGAAGAATAGGAGGAGACGAAGATGAGCTACGCAGATCAGATTTTTATTAATATGTGTAAAGATATTTTAGAAAACGGGACAAGTACGGAAGGTGAGAAAGTAAGACCTAAGTGGGAGGATGGTACCAGTGCTTATACAATAAAGAAGTTCGGCGTGGTAAACCGTTATGATTTATCCAAGGAGTTCCCGTTAATTACTTTAAGAAAGACAGCGTTAAAGAGTGCTACTGACGAAATGCTTTGGATTTGGCAGCAGAAGTCTAACAATGTAAATGATTTGCACAGTCATATCTGGGATGAATGGGCTGATGAAAACGGTTCTATCGGTAAGGCATATGGCTATCAGATGAGTGTAAAGCATCAGTATAAAGAAGGTATGATGGACCAGGTGGATCGTGTAATCT
>CAZQBM010000063.1:0-13066 GCA_964591945.1 uncultured Lachnospiraceae bacterium
CATTTATATTTTAAAGTTTTATTATTTTTTATAAATTCTTTTTCCCTTCTTCAGAAATCATGCGGTCCAGTTCTTCCAAACGATGCTCGATGGCACTTTTTTCACGGATGCAACCAAGACGTCGGATTTCAAGTTTATCAATTCTCAGGATATTCGCACAACTTGCCCAGAATGAATTTACAGACATTGCACTGAAAAAGATTACAGACGCAATGCCGGCAACCGCCACACCAATCACCATTCCTCCATTTACTATATAGGATAGCAATCCATCAATCGGTTGGCGATGATAAAACAAACGCACTCCGCCCAAAAACAATGCTATGATCACCAATGCCACAGCCACAATCACGCACACTGAATAAATGCGGCGACACCTTCCTTGGCGGTACTTCAGATCTTCCAGCTGCACATCCAAGTCCCGCAATTCCATATATAGCTTTGCTTTTTCTCCGCGGAGTTTATCCGTCTCCGCAGGCGGAATGTAATCCTCATCCCACACATTACTTGCTTTGATTTGCTCCATTTGAATCCCCTTTTATCTTATAATTTATCCAACAGTTCTTTGATATCCCGATTCAAATCTCTTCTTTCATCATACCAGATGGTTCCAAGAATCTCAGGAATTTGATACGGAACCGATGAACATACAATCACGGGAATGTTAATGTCCGCACTCTGTAATCGTTTTATTAATTGGTTGCCTGCGTCAGGAACAGCCTCGCCGACTCGTTCAATCGGATAATGCATATCTGTAATAATTAAGCCAACAGACTCTGTATTCATACTTTTATAAATTTCTTCCAATCCCGCCTGCAAGTAATTCACGCAGATGACATTTTTAATGCCGTATATCGAAAGTGCGTTTCTGATATCGATTCTTTTATATACGTTATCTTCCACCAACAAAACTTTTAACTCCGAAAGAATCATTGCTGCCTCCTGTCTTACTAACATAATTATGTATCTATACTTTATTGTAATGGTTTTTGCACAATTTGCAATCCTTGTCGCACGCTTTATACTTTAATTAATCTGCACGCTTCGGCGACACATCTTTTTACATTGATAAACTGTCCGCAAGGCAAAGCGCACCCCAGCCCACCCTGTCATTAGGCAACTCCTCCTCACCGGAAATCGGCCTTGCCCCTTTTATCAAATAAGCTTTTAATTTCTCACCGTACAAATACGGGTCATTTCCGCGCACAACCCCCCATTCCATTAGAAGTGCTGCCGCGCCTGCCACCATAGGCGTTGCATAGGAAGTTCCGCTCACCCTCGTATAACCGCCCCGTACCGACACCGTTTCAATATTCACTCCCGGTGCTACCAAATCGGGCTTAACGGCATCAAGTAACGTCGGCACAACGTTTATCTCCGCTTCCTGTATTATCCCTGTATTACGTTGTTCCAAGGCGTTTCCGCCATTACTGTCGACATTCCCCATCATCTGACGGAACACATAACCTCTTCCGCTGAAATCCGCCACACCGCCGGTATAAATATCATATGCCCCTACTGAAATGACTTTATGGGCAGTCGAAGGTATGGTTAAGGTTACCTGGGGACTCTCGCGAAAAAACCTCGTCCCTTCACTTCGCGTCACACCGCTTGGCAAGAAAAACTGATAACCGCCGTATACAATGTTGCGAGGTACTAATTCGAATGTCCAAATGCCTGATTGAATATATGTATTTGAAATAAAATCCACGTACACTTCCTGAAACACCATATAAGGTAATGGTTGCCCCACGTAGATTAAAAGCTCGGTTCCACTTGCCTGATACCGGTACGCCCCCGGCATATTCATTGGTATTTCAATCCTCTCCCCGTCCGGCGCAATCAACGTCACATCAAATACATCCTGATAATATTTCCAAAGCTGGACATTAAGCGACCTTTCATATTCTGCCACCGCAAGTTCCACGCGCTCCGTTTGTCCGCTTTGTACCACCCCTTCCGCGTGACCTCCTGACGTACCTTCATTACCGCTTCCCACCACAATAGATGTCCGTCCGATTTCAGCTGCATTATCTAAGAAACGTTCCAACAAAGAATTGCCTCTGTGATCCCCATAGGTATTTCCGAAACTTAAATTAATTACCAAGGGCATCTGCATCTCCCTTGCTTTGCGCAGTGCATAAGTAACTCCACGCATAATCTCTGTGGTTCTTGGAAAAGCATTTTCCCGTTGTGCACCTAATTTTACAATCAATAAGGAAGCCTCTGGCGCCACACCCTTTCGAAACGGTTCTTTTGCAGTGCCGCTTGCTGCCAGAATCCCTGCCACCGCGGTTCCGTGTCCGCTGACATCTATCGTCGGAATCAAACGCCTCGCTTCTGCCTCACTTTCCGTCGCCAGCGCTTCATCAATTTGTTCTCTCGTAAATTCTACTCCTACCGCATACCCTTCCGGTGGCACAAAACCGGTCTCTGCATCCGGTGCTAACGACTGGTCCCACAAAGCTACAATTCTGGTATTACCATCCGCATTCCTGAAATTCTCATTATAAAAATCAACAGAGCTGTCCAATATAGCCACCAACACACCCTTCCCCGTAAGAAAAGGGTTTCTCTCGGTTACCGCACTGATACAACTCTCCCTTAACGCCGTAATATCCTGAAAATAAAAAGGCTTCGGCTTTTCCACGTATTCAATTTCGGGCAGGGCCACAAATTCTTCCAATAACGCGTCCGGCAAGGTTACAATGGCGTAACCTGCAATCAAAGGTTCTATTTGAATCAAGTCGGTCTCGTAGCGCTCAATATCCCCCTGGTATTTTATAATAATCTCCCAGGTATTGCTTAACAAATCAAATCCCTCCCGTAAAAGCGGTGACTCCTCTCGTTCTTCCTTACTTACGGAAAGCGATAAGTTTAAAAGATTCTCGATTTTCTGACTGTCCATGGTATTCTCTCAATTGTTTTTTATATAGTATGCCATTTTACATTACCAAATCACTTTTGGTTTACATAACATCTCATTTATATTCCCGAACTCACTTTGCACATCATTGCACAAAAAAAGCGGTCAGCCTCAAGCCAACCGCTACTTTTACTTTCATTAAATTACTTTCCCGGATGATACTCTCTGAAAAACTTAATCAATCCCTGTAACACATTGGTCAATGTAGGAATCTCCTTCTCATCCAAAGTTGCAATCACCGCTTCCGTCATTTCATCATGGAAAGTCTTATGCTGTGCAAACGCACGCTCACCCTTCTCCGTTAAGCTAATCATAACCACACGTCTGTCTTCTTCACTGCGCTCACGGACAACGTATTCCTTCTTCACAAGTCCGTTCATAGACGTTGTCAGGGAACCTACCGTAATTCCAAGAGACTTCGCAATCGCAGACATATTACGGCCTTCCAAACCTACTGCCTCAATAATGTGCATATCATTTACGGTGATATCCTCAAACTCACCCGTAATAATTGCATTCTCCTCTACAACAAGAATTTCCCTGAACAAATTTACTAAAATTTCATTTACTGTATCATGTATGCTCAAAATGATAACTCCTTATCTTTACGTGCCGATACAATCCCAAACACTATTATGATTGTTTCCTTTTCAAACTATTTTAACACAAAAATATGTTAATATAAAGTTAAAATTTACGGAATCTTTCATAACGTGCTTCTACCAACTCTTCTGCAGACTTCTTAGCGTGGCGTGATAAAAATCCCTCAACGGCATTTTTAACACGGGTTGCCACCTTGTAAAAGCTGTCATCGTTGAATTTCTCAGGTTCTTCAATGATGCCGTCAATCACCTGCATCTCATACAAATCCTTGGCAGTCATCTTCATCACGCGGGCTGCATCCTTCGCAAGAGAGCTGTCTTTCCAAAGGATTGATGCATAGCCCTCCGGCGATAAAATCGAATATACCGAATTTTCCAGCATCCAAACTTCATCGGACATCGCCATGGCAAGCGCACCGCCGCTGCCGCCTTCCCCGATAATCAGAGTAAAGACAGGCACTTTTAAGGCAGACATTTCATAAAGATTTCTTGCAATTGCTTCACCCTGTCCGCGCTCCTCTGCTTCCAATCCGCAGAATGCTCCCGGCGTATCCACGAAGCAAATAACCGGTCTGTTAAATTTCTCCGCCTGTTTCATCAGACGCAATGCCTTGCGGTAGCCGTCCGGCGAAGGCATTCCGAAATTGCGGAATACATTTTCTTTAGTAGTCTTGCCCTTACACTGGGCTATCACTGTAACGGGCATTCCCTTAAAATATGCAATGCCGCCAACAATGCCGTGATCATCACTAAAATATCTGTCTCCATGAAACTCCATAAAATCATTAAAACAATTATCAATATAATCCATTCCGACGGGACGGTCTTTCTTTCTTGAAATTAAGACCTTATCCCAGGCACTCATCCCCGTATCTTTGATATCACACTTGATTGCCTGCTCAACAAACTCAGCGTGGCTTACCCTGTGCATATCTAAAATGCTTTTTAAGGTATCGTGCATCTCTTCTCTTTTTACAATAGCATCCACAAATCCGTGGTCTAAAAGGAACTCCGCTCTCTGGAAGCCCTTCGGCAATTTCTGGCCGATGGTCTGCTCAATGACTCTGGGGCCCGCAAAACCAATCAATGCATTGGGTTCTGCAAGAATAATATCACCAAGCATGGCAAAGCTTGCTGTTACACCGCCGGTTGTAGGATCTGTCAACACCGAAATATAAAGATTTCCGGCATCGCTGTGGCGTTTTAATGCCGCAGATGTTTTGGCCATCTGCATAAGCGATACAATGCCTTCCTGCATTCTTGCACCGCCGGAGCAGGCAAAAATAATCACAGGGAGTTTTTCTTCGGTAGCACGCTCCACTGCGCGGGTAATCTTTTCACCAACCACATGGCCCATACTCGCCATCATAAAACGACCGTCACACACTGCAAGCACAACCTTATTGGCACCAATTAAACCGGTACCCGTAATAACTGCCTCATCGAGACCTGTTTTCTCCTGTAATGCAGTAATTTTATCTTCATAGCCCTTGTAATTCAAAGGATTGCTTGTTTTTAAGCCTTCGTCCCAACGCTCAAAAGTGCCGGGTTCTACCACGGAAGCTATTCTTTTGTATGCACTCATACGGAAGTATCCGTGGCACTTCGGACAAATGTAGAGATTCTCTTTTACCTCTTCTACATATACAGGCGCCTTACACATATTACACTTCTTAAAAAGGCCCTCAGGCACTTCAGCCGCATTCTTCTCTCTTGCTGCCTTTTCAAGTCGTCCGTCTTCTTTTTTAAATCTTGCACCAAGCTTCATGATTCGCCTCCAAGATATGACATTCTATCACCATAGAATTTCAGTAAATATATCTACTCGCCTAAAATTTCCGCCTCTGCCATATCACTGATCATTTCATACAAATAGTCCACATTTGTGTCGATTCCTTCGATGATGACCTCACCCAAAGCACTACGCATCTTGCGCAAAGCCTCTTCCCTCGTAGTTCCGTGCACGATTAATTTCGCAATCATGGAATCATAATAGGGCGGAATCTCGTATCCGCTGTAAATTGCAGTATCCATACGAATTCCCTTACCACCGGGCAAGTAAAGATTCTCAATCTTACCGGGGGAAGGACGGAAGTTCTTCTCAGGGTTTTCCGCATTGATTCTGCACTCAATGGAATGACCTTCCAACTTCACTTCATCCTGTGTAAAAGCAAGTTTCTCTCCGGAAGCAATTTTAATCTGCTCCTTAATCAAATCCACTCCGGTAATCCACTCCGTTACAGGGTGCTCTACCTGAATTCGTGTATTCATTTCCATAAAATAAAAGTCTTTTTCATTTTCCAGCAAAAATTCAATAGTGCCGGCATTTTCGTAGCCAACCGCTTTGGCCGCCTTCACTGCCTGCTCGCCCATCTGCTTACGCAATTGCTTGGAAATCGCCTTACACGGTGCTTCCTCAATGAATTTCTGATGATTACGCTGAATGGAACAGTCACGTTCACCAAGATGCACTACGTTACCGTAGGAATCCGCAAGAATCTGCACTTCCACGTGTCTGGGATGCTCTATAAAATGCTCCATATACACTGAATCGTCACCAAATGCCGCACCCGCTTCTTTTCTCGCAGTCAAGTATGCAGTCTCGAATTCTTCTTCGCTCATCGCCACACGCATACCTTTACCGCCGCCGCCAAGAGCCGCCTTCACAATGACAGGATATCCTAATTTTGCCGCAATTTCCTTGCCTTCTTCCACGCTCTCCACATTTTGATTCCAGCCAGGAATTACCGTAACACCGGCTTCAATCATAGTATTGCGAGCCTCCGTTTTATTACCCATTTTACGGATAATTTCAGAAGAAGGTCCGATAAAAGTAATGTTGCATTCTTCACATAATTTCGCAAACTTCTGATTCTCGGATAAAAATCCGAATCCCGGATGAATTGCCTCTGCGCCGGTATTGATGGTGGCGCTGATAATATTCTCCATATTCAGGTAGCTGTCCTTCGACGGTGCCGGTCCGATACAAACCGCCTCATCCGCAAGCTGGGCATGCAGGGCATCTTTGTCCGCCTCGGAATATACCGCAACCGACTGAATTCCCAATTCTCTGCAGGCGCGAATAATGCGCACCGCGATTTCTCCTCTGTTTGCAATTAAAATTTTATGAATCATCGATTAATCCGCCTTATTATCCAATCATAAAAGAGAGTTCAGCAGTTACCACTACTTTACCGTCTACGCTGGCAATCGCTTCGCCCACACCCAAAGGTCCTTTGCTGCGAACGATACGCGTTTCCAATTTCAATTTATCACCGGGCACAACTTTGCCCTTGAACTTGCACTTGTTGATTCCCGCAAAATATGCAATCTTTCCCTTGTTTTCTTCCAGACTCAAAGCTGCAACCGCACCGGTCTGAGCCAGGGCCTCGATGATGAGAACACCCGGCATTACAGGTTCCTGCGGAAAATGTCCTTTGAAGAAATCTTCGCGAAATGTCACACACTTATAACCTACCGCATACTCCCCGGGCACCATATCTTCAATGTAATCCACAAGAAGAAACGGATGTCTGTGGGGGATAATCTGTTCAATTTCTTTGATACCTAATTTCATATTAGTCCTCTTTTCTTATTCAACAACGAACAACGCTTCGCCGTATTCTACACCGCTTGCATTGTCAACCAGAATCTCTGTAATGACACCGTCATACTCGGATTCGATTTCGTTCATCAGTTTCATTGCTTCCACGATGGCAATAATCTGGCCCTTCTTTACTCTGTCGCCTACTTTTACGAAAGGCTCCGCATCTTCAGAAGGTGCTGCATAAAAAGTACCTACCAAAGGCGAGTTAATCGTCTTGCCGTTTGCTACAGCACTCTTTTTATCAGCTGCAGAAGCTTCTTCTGATACAGGCTGTGCAACCGCCTCAGCTGCCACACTCTGTACCACAGGTGCAACTGCCTCTGCATTAACAGTTGTTGTAAACCCTTGGTCCATCATCACTACATCACCGGAAGACATATGTATTTTAACATTTCCTTCTTCATAATGAAAGTTGGTAAGATTCGATTCTGAAACTGTTTTTATAAGCTCTAAAATATGATTGTATTCCATTTTATTTCCTTTCCGAATCAGTGCACCATACACACTGTGTATAATTACGCTTTTCGTTCCATAAATGGTCGTACACACTGTGTATGGTTACGCCTCATACTTTGCCAAAAGCAAAGACGCATTGTGTCCGCCAAAACCTAAGGAGTTGCTGATCGCATACTTGAAATCTTTCTGAACGGCTTCACCAAATACATAATTCAAATCGCATTCTTCATCCGCTTCTTTGGAATTTACAGTGGGGTGAATGTAACCTTCCTGTAAAGACTTCACACATACGATTGCTTCTACACCGCCGGCTGCACCAAGAAGGTGACCAATCATAGACTTGGTAGAATTGATGTATAAGTTCTTCGCATGCTCGCCAAACGCCATTTTAATGGCTCTGGTTTCAAATAAATCGTTATGATGTGTACTGGTTCCATGGGCATTGATATAAGTTACTTCTGTAGGATCAATTCCGGCATCCTGCATTGCAAACTTCATTGCCGTACCTGCACCGCTTCCGTCCTCTGCCGGGGAAGTGATGTGGAACGCATCACAGGTTGCACCATAACCAACCACTTCAGCAAGAATTTCAGCACCTCTGTTTTTCGCATGCTCTAATTCTTCCAAAACAAGGATACCTGCGCCTTCCCCCATTACGAAACCATTGCGGTCTTTATCAAAAGGAATAGATGCCTTGTTCACATCTTCTGTTTCATTTAATGCTGTTAATGTGGTAAACCCGGCTACGCCTAAGGGACAAATAGCACCTTCCGTACCGCCCGCCAGAATTACTTCAGCATCGCCGTACTGAATCGCACGGAATGCATCACCGATACAATGAGAACCGGTCGCACATGCAGTTACCACATTGGTACATTTACCTTTTAAACCAAGGGCAATTGCTACGTTACCTGCTGCCATATTGGAAATCATCATAGGAACGAACATAGGACTTACTCTGGCAGGACCTTTTTCCAACATTTTGGTATGTTCATTTTCAAAACAAGACATACCACCGATACCGGAACCGATAATAACACCTACACGGAACGGATCTTCTTTTTCCATATCAAGGCCTGACTGCTCAAAGGCTTCTTTTGCCGCAACCACAGCATACTGTGAGAATGTATCCATTCGCTTGGCAGCCTTAAAATCCATTCGCTCTTTTGCAACGAAATCTTTTACTTCCGCTGCGATTTTTACCTTATAATCGGTTGTATCAAACTTGGTAATGGGTCCGATTCCCACCTTCTCTTCTTTGATTGAATTCCAGAATTCCTCTACTGTATTTCCGATAGGGGTAATGGCGCCCATACCGGTAACAACTACACGTCTCTTC
This sequence comes from uncultured Lachnospiraceae bacterium, assembly GCA_964591945.1. Lineage (GTDB taxonomy): Bacteria > Bacillota > Clostridia > Lachnospirales > Lachnospiraceae > UBA3766. Next base: position 8,931 of record CAZQBM010000063.1, read on the forward strand.
ATTTTTATCACCTTTCTACATTGCCATTCCGCCGTCTACGCAAATCACCTGACCGGTAACGTACGCAGCCTCGTCTGAAGCAAGGTATTTTACCATATTTGCAATATCTTCCGGCTGTCCGAAGCGTCCCACGGGAATCTGCTTTACAGCCGCTTCTTTCACGGTATCTGATAAAACTGCTGTCATTTCGGTTTCAATAAAACCGGGTGCTACCGCATTTACCGTAATATTTCTTGAAGCAAGTTCGCGTGCCATAGACTTGGTAAGACCAATCATACCCGCCTTGGATGCTGAGTAATTTGCCTGACCGGCATTGCCCATAACACCGGATACGGAAGTAATATTAATGATTCGTCCGCTACGCTGTTTTACCATGGTTCTGGTTGCAGCCTTGATGGTGTTAAAAGCACCTTTTAAGTTGATGTTGATTACATCATCAAACTGCGCTTCGGTCATCATCATCATAAGACCGTCCTTAGTAATACCTGCATTGTTTACAAGAATATCAAGTCTGCCTTTCGCCGCAATAATGTCGCTTACTGCCTTGTTGGTTTCTTCGAAATCGCCTACATTGAACTTACAGATTTCACCCTGACCGCCGTTTTCTTCAATCAGTCGGACGGTTTCTTCCGCCTTACCTTGGGAACCGTTATAATTTACATATACATAAGCACCTGCTCCTGCCAAAGCTACTGCAATGGCTCTTCCGATGCCGCCTGATGCGCCTGTTACCAAGGCGATTCTTTCCTGTGACATATTAATTCTCTCTTTCTATAATCCGCTTTTACACAAACAAACTCACATCATCGTTTGATGCTTCTATCCTATAAGCTCCTTCACATTCTCAAGGTCTTCCACACAGCTTACATTAATCACTTTCACATCGCGGTCAATCTTCTTGATAAAACCGGCCAAAGTCTTGCCTGGACCAATTTCGATAAAAGTGTCCACGCCGTCAGAAATCATAGTCTCCACACTCTGCTGCCATCTTACAGAAGAACAAACCTGCTTCTCCAAAAGGAGAGCAATCTCATCTTTATCGCTTACATAAGTCGCTGTCACGTTGGTAATATACGGAATCTGCAACTCGTTAAAAGTCACATCCGCCATATATGCACGCAACTTCGCACCCGCTTCTTTTAAATAAATCGAATGGAAAGGTCCGCTTACTACCAAAGGAATGCAACGCTTTGCGCCTGCTTCCGTAAGCTTCGCACTTGCAGTTTCCACGCCTTCCTTCATACCGGTGATTACAATCTGACCGGGGCAATTATAGTTTGCGATAAAAACATCCTCAAATTCTTCCAATACCTTTTCGATGGCATCCGCTTCCATACCAAGCACCGCTGCCATGGCGCCTTTGCCTGCCGGAACCGCTTCTTCCATGAAAATACCGCGTTGTCTTACCAAACGGATAGCATCAACATAATCCATACCGCCTGCTGCCGCAATTGCTGTATACTCACCAAGACTTAATCCCGCAGTCATATCGGGATAAATTCCCATATCATTCAAAACCGCTGTAATACCAAGACAAGTGGTTACCATTGCAGGCTGTGTGTACTGGGTCTGATCCAGCAGGGGATTCTCACGAAAAACTAAGTCTTTCACACTTACATCCAATGTTTCCTCCGCCTTATCAAAGACCTCCGCACACTTAGGATACATATTATAAAAGTCCTGACCCATGAAACACTTCTGGGCTCCCTGACCGGGATAAATAAAAGCAATTTTACCCATTAGTCAACCTTCTTTCCCATAAGTGCCGTCGCCTCTGCGGTAATTCTTTCGATGAATTCCTTACAGGTGCATTCTTCTTTTACAAGACCGGCACTCTGGCCCGCCATAAGGCTGCCTGTTCTGGTATCGCCGTCTACTACAGCCTTGCGAAGGCCACCTGCTGCCAGCATTTCCAGCTCCTCTGCGGAAGCACCTTCGGCTTCTTTCTTTAAGTATTCCATCGTAAGGTTGTTGCGTAATGCTCTTACGGGATGACCTGTAGAGCGACCTGTTACTCTGGTATCGATATCTTTTGCCTTAATAATGCAATCTTTGTAATTCTGGTGTACAATACATTCCTTGGTTACCACGAAGTGAGTACCAATCTGTACACCGTCTGCACCAAGCATGAAAGCTGCCGCCATTCCGCGACCGTCTGCCACACCGCCTGCTGCAATTACGGGAATGCTTACTGCGTCACGCACCTGAGGAACCAATACCATAGTGGTAAGTTCACCGATGTGTCCGCCCGCTTCGGTACCTTCTGCCACAACAGCGTCAGCACCACATTTTTCCATACGTTTTGCAAGAGCTACGGAAGCTACAACAGGGATTACCTTAATGCCCGCTTCCTTCCATTCCTTCATATACTTCTCAGGATTTCCTGCACCTGTGGTTACAACTTTAACGCCTTCTTCCACTACCACTTTGGCGATTTCGTCCGCCGAAGGATTCATCAGCATAATGTTTACACCAAAAGGCTTATCGGTAAGCTTCTTCGCTTCACGAATCTGCTCGCGTACCCATTCCGCAGGTGCTGCGCCTGCTGCAATAATGCCAAGACCGCCTGCGTTTGATACGGCTGCTGCAAGATGGTATTCGGCAACCCATGCCATACCACCCTGAACGATGGGATATTCAATACCTAAAAGTTTGGTTATTTCTGTTTTCACGTCATCCACTTCCTATTCTTTGAAACTGTAATTGTTTTTGCTTCTTTTCTAAAAATCACTCTTACTGATTCTGTTCAATATAAGTCATAACGTCCTGAACGGTTACCATTTTTTCAAGTTCTTCTGAAGGAATTGATACACCGAATTCATCTTCGAAGCTCATAACAAGTTCGAATAAGTCAAGGGAATCTGCACCTAAATCATCCTTAAAAGATGCTTCGGGAACTACCTTTTCTGCGTCTACTCCTAAACCGTCTGCTACTAAACTCTGAATCTTTTCTAACATTTTGTTAATCCTCCGTTTTTTGTTTTGTATACCCTTCTGTCGCGGGTATTCATTATGTTCTTTTTTATTCGTAATCCGGGCATGCCGGGAATTACCAAAGTTTAATGTTTTACACTGTTACATATGATGCGCCCCAGGAAAGTCCTGCGCCGAATCCTGCCATAATCAGGCAACTTCCTTTGGGAAGCTTTCCGCTTCTGTATAACTCATCTAAAAGAAGAGGGATGCTTGCAGAAGAAGTGTTGCCGTACTCTTCCAAGTTCATGGGGAACTTCTCAATAGGCTCCCCGAGTCGCTTGGCAACGGACTCTACAATTCTCCTGTTGGCTTGGTGAAGAATGTAGTAATCAACATCTTCTTTTGCAAGCATTTTTTTGGCTAATACTTCAGTGATGGCCTCAGGTACGCTTCGCACCGCGAACTTAAATACCTCCTGACCATCCATAATCAAAGTACTTCCTGCCGGGCAGGTAAGCACTTCACCGCGACTGCCGTCGCATTTCATCATCATGGCGCCTTCTTCATCGCAGGCAGCAATCACTGCCGCACCGGCACCGTCTCCGAACAGAATACAACTGCTTCTGTCTGTCCAATCGGTAATGGCTGAAATTTTCTCCACACCGATGATTAAAGCATTTTTAATCATTCCCATATTCATATACGCTACACACGTATTATAGGCAAAAACAAATCCCGAACAGGCTGCCTTTAAATCGAAGCAAAAAGCATTCTCTGCGCCGATTGCCGCCTGCACCTGGCAGGAAACGGAAGGAAGCACTTCCTCCTGTGCAATGGTGCACACGATAATAGCGCCGATCTCCTCAGCCTTTAACTCCTTACAACTTTCTATGGCTTTCTTGGCTGCTTCAATTGCCATTTCGGTTGCTGATCTTTCCTTTTCAATATGACGTCTGGCAATTCCGGTTCTTTCGCGAATCCATTCGTCACTGGTTTCTACCATTTCCGCCAGTTTGTTATTGTCCCAAACCAGCTCAGGGATACAAGCTCCCGTTCCAATAATTCTTCCTGTCATGTCACTACCCTTTGTATGTTTAAAATTTAATTCCTAAAACACTGTAGCAAAGAAATGTTAACTTTATGTAAATTATTTTTAATTTGGAATATTTTTACTTTCAAATCTTTTGCAATTCAAAGTATATTAGCAACAGATATAAAAG
>CAZQBM010000064.1:0-12329 GCA_964591945.1 uncultured Lachnospiraceae bacterium
AGTATAAATATACTACACTTTGTCATAAAAAGAAAGAAAAATTATATAAAAAATACAAAAATAACACAATTGTAATTACAATTTCTCTATTCGGACATATATTGTTCAAAATATACGTCAAAAAGTCGCTTTGCAATGGGTACGGCATAGTCACCACCGCTTCCGGCACCCTCTACAATAATAGTAACCGAAACCTTAGGATCTTCTGCCGGCGCAAAACCGGTAAACCAAGCATGACTGTCCCCCTTGGAGGTCCCGTACTCTGCAGAACCGGTCTTGCCTGCACTGGTATAATCCGCTGCCGTAAGGAAATCCCCTGTACCACTTTCCACAACTTCAGTCATAAGTCCCGTAAGATATGTTGCTTCCTCTTCTGTCATTAAGGTTGCATAAACTTCAGGCTTATATTCTTTGACCGTAGAACCTGATACACTCTCGATTCTTGAAATTACCATAGGAGTCATAACCTTACCTTCGTTGGCGATGGCACAGGTAATCATATTCAAATGCATAGGCGTCATAAGAGCAGTACCCTGTCCGATGGAAATCTGTACCATTTCTGCATCTGTCGTTTCGCTTGATATATTGACAATACTTCTGTTTCCCGAATTAAAAGGCGTAGGTAAATCCTGGCCAAACAATAATTCGGTTAAAGTATCTGCCATCAATGCACGGTCCAGCTTTAAGCCAATATTGGCAAAGGAACAGTTACATGACTTTGCAAAAGAACGCTCCATATCCACTCCGCCGTGAGACATACCATGATAACAGGTGATTTTACGTTCATCATAACGAAGCACACCGCTACACTGATAAGAATAACGGCTGACTTCATCCGGAAACTGGCGATAATATTCCAAGGCATCTACAATTTTAAAAGTAGAACCAGGTGGATACTGTCCATGGGTAACACGATTCAAAAGCACGGAAGAATCGTCATCATTGATGATATCCTCCCATTCCGAAGCAATCTGATTCGGGTCAAAATCGGGCTTAGAAACCATAGCAAGCACTCTTCCGGTTTCAATCTCGGTCACAATAATTGCCCCCTTAAAAGCGCCCAAAGACTTAAAAGCAACTTCCTGCATACGTACATTTAACGTAGAAACAACTGTATCGCCCATATCTTTGGCGTTATTTAAATCATTATCGACCTTGTCGGAAATGGATGCATTTGACTGTAAAAGACTCATATTGGCAACTTTTTCAATGCCCATACCGCCATTGCTGCTGTAGCCTACCACATGGGCAAATTGTACACTGTAAGGGTAAACACGACGTTCATTTTCGCCTACCACTTCGGTATACGCAAGAACATCTCCCTGTTCCGTCACAATGGAACCGCGCACATTCTGCTGTTCCAGAATTTCATCACGGGGATTATAGATGCTGTTGATTGCATCATAGCTGTCTTTTTCCACAAACCAGGCAAGATTAACAATCATACCTGCAAAAACAAGAGAAAACAGCACCGCTGAGATGATTACCGGCACATTTTCTTTTCTTTTTGCCTTTTTATCGTTGTCAGTATCTGTTTGATTGCCTTTTCTTACAAACTTATCTTTTATGGCAGAAAGCATATTTTTGATTTTATCTAATAAATTATTCATCTATGCCCTCCTCTCCATTTAAACGAATAATCCCTTTTATTTCTTCCGGGACATCCATCAAATCTTCTTCATAAAAATCTTCAATATAATCGTCTTCATCTACATACTCATCTTCATCATACTCATCATTGTCGTACTCGTCTTCGTACTCATCGTCATCATAATCATCTTCGTAGTATGCGAATTCTTTGATATATATGCCCTGTACAACGCCAAACATAAGAAGCGTCGCCGTCAACGAACTACCGCCCATACTGATTAGAGGCAAAGTTACGCCTGTCAAAGGAATAAAACGGGTTCCGCCGCCGATGGTAAGAATAACCTGTGTACCCAACGAAACCGCCAGACCCGAAAGAATCAGTTTATGGAAAAACTCCTGCACGCGGGCAGACATTCTGAACATATGGAGTACGGTTACCAAATAAAGCATAATCAGAAGAATTGAGAATGCAACACCGAATTCTTCTGCGATGGCACTGAAAACAAAGTCTTCATTAACGTAAGGAATTGTCTTGGGATCCCCTTGGAACAAGCCCATACCTTCCCAACCGCCGGTACCGATGGCAAATAAAGACTGGGTAATCTGATATCCTGTATTACTCATATCTGTCCAGGGATTTAACCAGTTCTGAACACGGATTTTTACATGCGAAAATACCTGTAGTGCAAGATAAAATGCGCCCGCACCGCCAATTGCGCCCCCAACCAGAGTAAGTACATTGCGGTTTGCAATATAAAGCATAAAAAGATAAATCATACAATAGATTCCGGCACCGCCCAAATCCCTGGAAAGGACAAGAATAAGCACATGCACCACAGAAAACAATGCACTCGAAACATAGCGGAACGGATCTTTTTTATTTGATAACAATGCTGCGATAAAGAATACAATTACAATTTTAACAAATTCCGAAGGCTGAAAAGACATATCATAAATGGTGAATGCAAGTTTTGAACCATTGGTAATCTCACCTGTAAGCCATACTGCACCCAAAGCCACAATGCCAACGGCACAGTACACATATCCCATCTTTTTAAGCAGGGACGTATGCTTCATAATCCATGGAATTATCATGGAAATGCCGAAGGCAACAATCGTAATAATAAACTGTCTTACCGCATTCATAAATGCAAGACGCCCAAGAATGGTAAAACCAACAAATAAAAGCATCAATACGTTGTTAAGCATCAAACGGCTCACAGAACGATATATGGTCCGAAATACCAGAATCAACGCAAACAGAATAATTTCCTGGAATGCAAAGAAAAAGAAATATCTCGGGTCTTCTGCCCTTACAAATAAGGTAATATAACCAACCGCATGAAAAGCAATGGTAAGTAAAGTTTGCAACATATAAAAATGCTTATGTTTTTCCGGATTTTTAAAGAAAAACACAACAATATTCGTTGCAACATACACTGCCATTATGATAACAAATGCATAATTTGAAATTTCAGATATAAAACTTGCCATTTTATTCTCCTACAAGCCCTATTGCACTCCACGTAAAAAATGTCCGTTCGTGTATGCAAAAGGTACATCTTCCGCTATGCGGTTTTTTCTGTAATCAGTATAGAAATCAAGCACTTTACGTGTTTCATCTGCTGTTTCTACGGTAAATCTGATTTGATAAGTTGAAACACCGAAAGAATCCGTTATATTTTTGTGTTTATGAAGCGATGTCGGTACATTATTATAAATGGTATTATAGCATATCCTCTCATCACAGTGTGCACGAAATGGAATCTTTGCCCCGGTTCGGTCTGTCATCATACCTACAACCGACTCTTTGCCTTGTTTGCAATTCTTTCCGGTTAAAAAGATACAATTAGCTGTTTGCATCAATGGGGTACGTCCGTAAAGTATGAACTCACCCTTTTCGGTATTCAAATGACGCAATTCATCCTTGTTCAATTCCACAGGCATGGTAAATCCGTTTATTCGTTGCATAAGCCAATTCACGGAAGAATTATTCATTGCATAAAGATTTAAGTCGCCGATGCATTTTAATTCCGGGAAATGCTCTAAAATATGCGCCATAGTGTCTGTTTGATTCACATAGACGCCTTCGCCAACGCACATTTCTCTTGCTTTTGACAATGCTTTATCAATCCGTTCAAAGCTTTCACTACGAGAAACTGCAGGGAGACTGAAATATACTTCTTTTTCTGCGTTTTGACACTTCTTACAAAGAACCTCTGAATCGTCAGCCAAAAGCCAACCGTAAGGGATCACAACACGCTCGATATATTCTGCATCTAAAACAGCCATTAACTGTTCTCGCTCTTCTACAAATCCAATATATTCCGCATTGAACGTCTTGTTTATCGAAGAAAAATCATCCTTCTTTCGCGAGTGGGCAACTCTTTCGGCTTTTATATCAGCCATAATAGACTTCTGTAATTCTTCCAATGTTTCTCTTCGTAATTCATTGATTGCTTTTACAGGAAGGAAAATATTACCATCCGTCAGTACTTCCATATCATTTACAGCAAAGTAAGAATCACCGGTTTTCATCAATCTCTCTTCGATTGATTCCTTTGAAAGCGGCGCTTTCATAGCTTCCTGCACTTCAGAGCCTGTTACATAGGCACTGTAAACCTTATCAGAGATTATCGTCTCTGCATAAAGCGAACAAGGTTCCCCGATTCGAAAATCGGCACGAAAACTCACCTGTTTCTTAGGCTTGGTTAAAATTAACGAATTTGTAATCTCTTCCACAAATGTCTCATCCGTCTTTGAATATGCCGGGCTTTCCTTAGTAATCATATTTTCGCCACGATATTTATGATAATATCCATCCTGTAATGCAGTTCTGATATAAAGCGTTTTTAACTGCTCTAAATCCTTCACATCCACAACAAATTTCGCATTGGGATTTGCCAGATATTTGTCTATATATTTACGATAAATATGTGTAACCCAGGCTGCGTAAGCGGGATTTTTCATACGTCCTTCAATTTTAAAAGATGCGATACCACTTTCAATCAGCTCAGGCAAATGCTCTAACGTGCACATATCCTTAAGGCTTAAGCAGTATTCTTCCTTCCCTTTCGCACCGGTTTTATAAGGTAAGCGACAGGGTTGGGCGCATCTTCCGCGATTTCCACTGCGTCCGCCGATTAAACTGCTGAAAAGACACTGCCCCGAATAACAATAACACATAGAACCGTGAATAAAACATTCCGTTTCAATTCCGGCATCTGTAATTTCTTTTACTTCTTTTAAAGTAAGTTCGCGAGCCAAAACGACACGTTGCATCCCCTGGTCTATTAAATACTTGGCGCCCTCAAGACTTGTAATCGTCATCTGTGTACTTGCGTGCAATTCAAGCCCGGGGAAATGCTCTTTTAAATATTCAAACACACCAAAATCCTGTATGATCACTCCTGTCAGCCCTAACTCATATAAGGGCTTGATATAATCATACAGTTCCTTCATTTCCGTATTTTTCAAAAGTGTGTTCACCGTAAGATACACTTTTTTATCAAAAAGTTTGGCCAAAAACAAAACTTCTTTGATTTCTTCTTCCGTAAAATTGTCGGCATAGGCCCTGGCGCCAAATTTGGTTCCTGCAAGATAAAATGCATCTGCGCCGCCGTTTAATCCACCAATGAACCCTAGAAAATTCCCAGCCGGTGCCAACAATTCAATCTGTCGACTTGACGTATTCATTTTCATTTTCCTCATCGCAATGAAATAAATTAATATTTCACTTGCGTTATAAACGAAAAACCGACCCGTGAAGGCCGGTTTTTAATTATTTTCTATCTCTTTCTTTTAACTCAGTTTCAAGACGAATTACTTTCTTTGCGCTATCATCAGCTTCCTTCTTTGCTGTAAGATAATTTTTTTCGAGAGTATCTAACTTAATCTGGGTTGCAATAAGCTCATGCTTAATATTGCACAACTCGTCCTCTCTTGCTTTTAATTCATCTTCCAAAAGCGCCATCTGCTTTTTTGCCTTGAAATAATCGTCAGCAATGTTAAATTCCATAATAAGCGCCTGATAATCATTGGTCATTCTTCTGTAACTGTCAATTTTATCATATTCAGAATGTTTGTTATTGATATAAGAGGCAACCTTCTGTAAATATTCTTCGCTCTCATATCCGCTCAATGTAAAAACTTTACCACCAACAATTACTTCTGCATCTGTTTTTGCTGACATATATGTAATTCTCCCTTTTATCGTTGTTTGTATAATATGCAGTGCATAGCTCGCAAGAACACTTGCTCGCTGTCGGGCTTTCGCCCTATGCATATTCGCAGACCTTCTGCATACTAGTAAACTCATGCATACGTTTCTACTCATCTGCGCATTGCTCAATGCTATGCAAAAATTATAAAATATTTACTGTACAATTTCAAGTCCCAAATGGCCATAGGCTAACTCCGTAACCATTCGTCCGCGCGGAGTTCTGGCAAGAAAACCGTTTTTGATTAAATACGGCTCATACACATCTTCAATGGTGCCCGGATCTTCGCCAATAGCAGCTGCCAAAGTATCAAGACCAACAGGACCTCCCTTAAATTTCTCTATCATTGTCATTAGGATGTTTCGGTCAATATGATCCAAACCAAACTTGTCCACTTCCATCATATCCAAGGCGTAAGATGCAATTTCATCCGTAATGACACCATCACATTTGACTTGTGCAAAATCTCGTACGCGTTTAAGCATACGATTAGCAATTCGTGGTGTTCCGCGGCTTCTTCTGGCAATTTCCAAAGCACCGCGAGGGTCAATTTCTACATTAAGTTTCTTAGCAGAACCAAGTACAATAAGCTGCAATTCTTCCGGGGTATAGAATTCCAAACGATGAACCACACCAAAACGGTCGCGCAAAGGTGCTGTTAACATACCCGCTCTTGTAGTTGCACCTACCAAGGTAAAATGAGGCAGTTCCAAGCGCACGGAGCGGGCCGTTGAACCTTTGCCAATCATAATATCAATGGAATAATCTTCCATCGCAGGGTACAAAACTTCTTCCACCTGACGGTTCAAACGATGAATTTCATCGATAAAAAGAACGTCGCCTTCCGCCAAATTATTAAGAATCGCCGCCAACTCTCCCGGTTTTTCAATAGCGGGACCACTGGTGATTTTCATATGTCCGCCCATCTCATTGGCAATAATGCCTGCTAAAGTAGTTTTACCAAGTCCCGGCGGTCCGTATAAAAGTACATGATCCAAGCTCTCACCACGCTGTTTTGCTGCATCCATATAAATCTGCAGACTTTCTTTAGCCTTTTCCTGACCAATATACTCTTTTAAGGTCTGAGGTCTTAAGGAAAATTCAATACTGACATCTTCCTGTGTAAAACCTGTTTCAATCATACGCTTAGGCATATTTTCCTCCCGAATTTCAAACCAATCCAAATATCAAAATATTAAAAATCAGTAATATATAAATTCTTATATTACACAAACAATTTATAATGTCATAATAACCTTCAACGCCTGTTTGAGAATTTCTTCCACAGTTGTATCTTCGGTGCATGTAATCTGATTAACCGCTTTTAAAGCATCTGTAGCCGAATAACCAAGAGCTGTTAATGCTTCGATTGCTTCTTTTTTGGCCGGTAATTCCTGTGTTACAACTGCTGCATTGCTTTCTGATGAATTAAGAATAAAAACATCTTCTGCATTAATTTTATCTTTTAAATCAATAATCAAACGTTCTGCAGACTTTGCGCCAACCCCCGGCGATTTAGCAATACTCTTGGCATCCCCTGAAAGGATGGCAAATCGCAAAGTATCCACGGATAACGTCGATAAAATTGACAACGCCCCCTTCGGACCAATTCCGTTCACGGTAAGCATCATTTTAAAAAGTTCCAGCTCTTCCCTTGTCAGGAAACCGAACAGTCCCAGGGCATCTTCTTTTACGTAAGTGTAGGTATAAAGCTTCACCTCGCCGGATAAATGTCCTAAATTCTGTATTGTCTGGGCTGACACCTTAATGTTGTAGCCAATATTGTTTACTTCCAGCACAACGCTGTCCGCAGTCATGTATGTAATTTTTCCAATAAAATATGCGTACATATTTTACTTCTCCTTTATTGATGTTGTTCATTATTACGAAAAATAAGTTTATAATTTATAAATTATGTTTCGCATTTATATCTTGTTTTTCTTTGTTGTGTGTTTCAGTATGTTTTGTAATCCTGCTATATATTAAGTTTGCCAGACCACCGTTCAGGAATCCTGTAAGCGCTCCTATAATTAAAAGAAAAGGCAAATAATACCAAAGCACCGGTACCTGCGTGATACATAATGCAAGTAAAAGCTGGCCGATATTATGTGCAACTCCACCGGCAATGCTGACACCAACAATGCCAAATGCAGGAATATGTTTCACGCAAGCCATAATTAGCAAACTAAAAACTGCTCCAACCAGCGAATATAACATACCATAGGCATTCCCAAACAAGAGTCCGCATAGTAATACGCGACAGATATTAATGATAAAAGCTCCGCCAATCCCTGTTCGATACAGGCAAAAAACAATTGCTACATTAGCAAGTCCAAGCTTAGCGCCGGGAATGCCCAAAGGAATCGGAATCAGGGCCTCAATATAAGATATAATCATTGCAAAAGCCAATAAGCAAGCGTATTCTGCAAGTTTTTTAGTATGTAACCGCATCCAAATCCCCCTCTAAAGGCTCTTTTATAACAGTCACCACAACTTTATGCGGTAAACAGACGATGCTCTCATTTGTTTGCGAGATTTGCTTATGCAAAACACAGTCCTGATTCGGACAATTGGCCGAAATCATTTGCGCAGTGCCATTTTGAATCCGTAAGATATTCTCGCTGTTACCGGAGCGAATCGGAATTTCACAATCTTTATTAAGATCATAAATACCCATCATCTCACCGTCTACGCTTATTGAAACATATTCTGCATTTTTTCCTGCAATAAAATATATAAATATCCCAATAATTCCTACTACCAAAATAATAGATAAAAGAATTACGTCCGCCTTTTTCATATCGGAAACCTCACAAAAAACAATGTTACAAAAATGTAAAAATCATTATTCCGTCAATGAGTCCGCAACTTTTACCGCCCCGGCAGCATCCTTTGCATAACCGTTGGCACAAATTTCATCCGCGTATTCTTGTGTAATTACTGCTCCTCCTACCATAATTTTGGCTTTAACACCTTCTACACGGGCTAATTCAATAACTTTTTTCATTTCAGTCATGGTAGTAGTCATAAGTGCTGACAATGCAATAATTTCAGCATCGGTTTCTTTTGCCTTGGCAATAATTTCTTCCGTAGGAACGTCTTTGCCCATATCGATTACATTGTAGCCATAGTTTTTAAGCATTAAAGACACTAAATTCTTACCAATGTCATGAATATCACCTTTTACAGTGGCAATAATCACTGTTTTAGCACTATCAGCATTACCGTCCTTCTTCAAAAACGGCTCAATGTATTCAATAGATGCTTTCATTGCATTAGCGCTCGCAATCAACTGCGGTAAAAAGTATTTTCCGCTGTTAAACAAATCGCCCACTTCATTAATCGCAGGTAAAAGACACTGGTTTAAAATATACTCTGCCTCAAGATTGCCGCTTTGTAATGCATCCTGCGTTATTTGAACAATCCCCGAAGTATTTCCTCTCAAAACTGCCGTACGAAGTTTTTCTTCATGACGGACTTCTTTTGTTTCAGAATTTTTCGCCACTGCATTTTCCGTATTTCCGGTCATTTTATCGATATAACGTAAGCCGGCATCTTTCTTGTTTAAAAGCATATCTGTGGCATAAATGGCATTCATAAGTTCCTTTTGGGAAGGATTTGCAATTGCCATGGTGAGACCTTTGGAAATTGCTATGGTTAAAAATGCCGTATTGATATTGCTTCTCTCGGGCAAGCCAAAAGAAATATTGGAAAGTCCGCAAACCGTTGCAAGTCCGTGCTCTTTGCAATATGTAATGGTTTCCAAGGTTTCCAATGCTGCTTTCTCATTGGCGGAAACCGTAGTTACAAGGCCGTCCACGATAATATCTCTGTTTGTCAATCCGTAAGAATATGCTTTCTCAAGCAAAGTCTCGATAATTTCTATTTTTTCTTCCTTGCTCTTGGGCAAACCTGCATCCGATAAAGGCAATAAAATAAACATTGCGCCGTATTTTTTAATTAACGGGAATAACTTTTCAGCCTTTCCCGCCTCTAAAGATACAGAGTTTACCAGTGCGCGTCCCGGATATAATCGTAAAGCATTTTCCACCACTTCACACTTAGATGAATCAATGGATAAAGGTAAATGACTGACACCCATAACTTCATACATGGTTTTAATCAGCATATCATTTTCATCAATACCACCCATTCCAAGGTTAATATCCAGAATGTCCGCACCCTTTTCTTCCTGTTCAACTGCAAAATTCACCACCATATCAAGCTTTCCTTCACGAAGTTCTGCCTGAAGGGTTTTTTTACCAGTAGGATTAATGCGTTCACCAATAACAAGAAAGGGATCATCTAAACCAAACAATACGGTTTTATGCTCTGAAGTTAAGACTCTCTCTTCACGAACGCTTCCTTCCGGTCTATTATATGTATGTGTTAATTCATACAGTGCCTTAATATGTTCCGGCGTTGTACCACAGCAACCGCCAAGAATTCCGGCCCCTGCTTCAATTAATGCAAGGCTTTTCTTAGCAAATTCTTCCGGTGACATGGCATAAATCGTCTTGCCATTCTCATCCAAACTTGGCATACCCGCGTTAGGTTTTGCAATGACAGGAATTGCAATATGACGTCTCATATCTGTCACTAAATTAACCATTTGTTCAGGCCCCGTAGAACAATTAACACCTACAGCATCAACACCAAGTCCTTCTAAAACCAGGGCTGCCGTTATGGCATCCGTTCCGTACAAAGTCTTACCATCACCTTCAAAGGATAAGGTGGCAATAACGGGCAAATCACAAGTTTCTTTGGCAGCAATAACAGCCGCTCTTGTTTCCTGCAAACTCATCATAGTCTCCACCACAAGTAAATCACAGCCCGCATCAGAAAGTACTTTTATCTGTTCTTTATAAACGTCAACCAGTTCTTCAAACTGCATTATACCAACGGGATACAATTGTTTTCCGGTCATAGTAAGATCGCCGGCAACCAATGCTTTGTCACCAACCGCTTTTTTTGACAAATGAACAAGCTTTGTATTGATTTCTGTAAGCTTATCTTCCAAGCCGTATTCTGCCAATTTAACGCGATTACCGCCAAATGTGGGTGCATAAACAATATCACAACCCGCATTAACATACTCCTGCTGTAATCCGATTAATATATCTTCATTCTCAAGAATCCACTGTTCGGGGCATACGCCGGAAGGCATACCGCGTTTTGCAAGGTTTGAACCTGTAGCACCATCCAAAAATACAATTCTTTGCCCAAATTTTTTATCAAAAAAGTTCATTATTTCATCCTCGTTATAAAAGAATTTAAAAACACAAATTAAATCACTTTATTTTACCATACTTGTTTTTGATACGCAAATTTAAATTCAAGGCTTTAACCAAGGGTACATTTAATTTATTTTTTGTTTTTTATATTCTTTTTTATAATCTTACATAACTTTTTAGATATTTGCTTGATTTCGTGAGATTACTATGGTAAATTAAATGTTGATTGATTTAATTAATCAAAACATATATACAAATGGGGATTTGGAAAATGAAAAAGAGAATTTTTGCACTTCTCTTATCAATAAGTATGCTGTTTGCACTTACAGGATGTGGGGAAGATTCCGAATTAGAGATATACAGAAAAGAAGTCGAAAGCTTTTATGCGGATGTAATCGAAATCAACGACAACATTAATGCTATAGATGCCGAAAGTGAAAATGCACCGCAGAAATTATTAAATGAATTAGACAGTTTAAATGAACGTTTTCAGGAATTTGGTGAGTTAGAAGTTCCTCAAGAATATATCGCAGTTGAATCCCTTGCTGATGAGGCAGCATCTTTTATGAATGAAGCAGTTTCATTGTATCACTCTTCATTTAGCGAAGGCACCTTCAATGATTTTAGTGTTGGTATGGCTTATGAGAAATACTGCCGAGCAATTATCCGCATTAATTATATTGGTGATATTCTTCAGGGCAAAACTTTGGAAGGCGAGAATATTAACATTCATTACGAAGATGAAGAAGAATAAAATTAGGGCAGAACATTTTACGTGTTCTGCCCTATCTTTATGTAATTAAATATAATATCTGCTATATACAATTTATAAAAAATCCTTTGCTATATATTCTAGCAGAAGAACATGGTTCCACCGGTTATAATCGTAAGAAACCAATCCCAAACCAATGATACGCCGCCCAAGATAATACCGGCAATGGCGCATCCTTTTTTACAATCACTCTTACATACACCAATAATACCAAATACAATTGCAAGAATTGAACAAACTGAGAATGGATTAAGTAAAATAAAAAATCCGCAAATACCAAGAACTAACGAAGCAATACCCATACCGCTTTGTTTCTGCATCTGAGGATTATAGTCGTAAGGATCATTATATGTCTCTGTGTAATTGTTGTCGTAAACATAGGTGTTTTCGTTGTTCATCTGATTGTTATCGAAATCATTCTGATTGTAATCCATAATTGTTTTTCTCCTTTTGTTTTAAGATTAATTCGTTTGCCGTAAACAAATTATAAAATAAATACATAAAATAAAATAA
>CAZQBM010000065.1:0-12325 GCA_964591945.1 uncultured Lachnospiraceae bacterium
GAGCACCTGACTCTTAATCAGGGTGTCCAGGGTTCGAGCCCCTGATCGCGCACTTAAGCACTGGTTTTGCGGACATATGAGCCGTGGGGTTGGTGCTTATTTTATTTTACAAAAGAATATTTTTATAGTACAGTAAGAAAGAACAAGCAACTGTAGTAAAATTAAATTCATTCTTAGGAGTTTTATGGCTTTTACATTTGTGCTTCTGTTTTTTATTTTCATAATTTTTTTCGGGGCATTTTTTAACATAATTATGGTATTTATGGCCGTTTCGCTGATTACAATCGGTTTTTATGTGTTTACGTCCCTCTTCTACTTCCTGATGGGACAGCAGGCCGGTTGCGAACTTGCCTGGCTTGCATTTATTCCTTTCGGCAAAAGCTATTTAGGCTTGACCCTGCCCCATAGGGAATTTAACTTAGGCCTCTTTAAGACGAAATACCGTAAAAGAGTGTTCTGGGGCTGGTTTATTGCAGAGATTTGCGTTGGCGTTGTGACTACCATTCTTTCCATAATCCTTCTGGTGTACGGAATGAGTGTTGCCGACTACAGCCTGGCAGAGCCGTTTTCTGTTCTTCTTGAGAAACCGCTCTTTTGGATTCTTTGGCTTACGTCCTTTCTTCTGAGCGGATTTGCCTTGTTAATCAGAACGCTTTTCCACTGGCGCAAAAATTATGACCTGTTAAAAACCTACGACTTTAACAAACTGGCATTGCCGATGTCAATTCTAAATGTGTTTTGCCCGCTGGTTATGATTGTGTTTAGTATTTTAATGGCCGGGCGTGCTCCGGAATACGGTTCTGAAAACTATTATTTCTGGGAAGAAAACGGTGTCAGCTATATTTAGCGCATATTACATCAATATCTTTATATCATTACAAGCCTCAAGGTCTACAACTTTGGGGCTTGTTCTTGCTTAAAACTACAGAATGTGCTATATTATCTTTTAATTAAAATTTAATATTTTACGAAAGAAAGGAGTTTCTGTATGGAACCTCTTTATAATCAACAAATCAGTCAGGATTTAGATAGTTTGGAAGGAATTCTCGGTTATATCCTTGGATTGGGGACTCTGGTTTTTACAGGCGCTTCCGTAGCGTTTACGGTAATTGCATCTATTATCAGTATCTTAATAACCGTCGCGTACTACCTCTTGCAGTCCATTCCTCTTTTTATTATGGCGCGTAAAGCAGGTTTTAGGCACGCATGGATGGCGTTCTTTCCCTATACCAATGACTTTTTGACCTTTATGTTGCCGATTCGCGAATTTAATCTTTTCAACTGGATTAAAACCAACCGTCGCGACATTATGGCCTTAGTTTACATCGGTTTGTCAATTGCCGGATTTTGGGCAATGGGAATTCTTGCCGGTCTTACGGTAGGCGTACCCATAATTGGTCCTTTGCTTTCTACCTTTGGCGGAACGATTGTGATTGTTGCCATCAACTTGTGGAAGTGGCGTATGTACTACGACTTGTTAATGACTTTCGGGCAGAAAAGCAATGCCCTCTGGGTATCCATTGTTTCACTGTTTATTCCCTGGTTATTTATGATCTTTACCTTATTCTCCTGCAAGAATCCGCCCGAGTACGGCGCAGGAAATTACTATAAGTATCGTAATCAGGATTAATACGGCAACTGTATCGTTATAAAAAATTTTATATAATATGTTTGTTTTAAAAGAAAGGAGTATTTGTTATGTCTTCTGAAGCTGAAGCACTTGCGGAGTTTCTTGTACTTTTATTCCCTTTTATGACAATGGGAATGTTTGTTTTGATTTTTGCACTAATCTTTCTGTTTGTCATTGCCTTGGCAATTGTACTCTGCATTCCTTATTACAAAATGGCCAAAAGGGCAGGCTTGCCGAATCCCTGGCTTGTTTTCGTACCTTTGGGATGCTACTACATTTATTTGCATCTGGCGCGCAGGGAATTCAATCTTTTTGACTGGATTAAAACCAATGACCGTACAAAGGTATTCTGGTGGTTTTTGATTTGTTACGGCGGATATTTTACGGTTACAATGTTACTGAGCATTCTCAGTAGTATTCCCTTTATTCAGTTCTTATTTATTTTCGTAAATTATGCAATAATGATGGCCTTTACTGTTGCACAATATATTTTCTTCTGGCGCGTAAATTACGATATTTTAATGACCTACGGTATGCAGGAACATGCTATGTGGGCATCTATCGTAAGTTGTTTCGTACCTATTGTTATGGTAGTATTCTCGTTCATGATTATGAATAATGAACCGGATTACACAGTATAAAATTTTAAAATACGAAAGGATGAAAAATGATGGACAGTTATTATTATGAAACAGACGCCCTGGCTACCGGCCTTGGTGTGGGATTTATGCTTCTTTTCTACGCTATTTTCTTTATCGTTTATATTGCGATTTGGATTGCAATGGAATATCCTCTCTACAGAATGGCAAAAAGACAGGGAATGTCAAACGCATGGCTTGCTTATATTCCCTTTGGTAACTTCTATATTACCTTAAAATTATCTCCCAGAGAGTTTAATCTTTTTAACTGGTTTAAATATGAAAACCGTACCAAAGCATTCTGGTTATTCTTAATTGCTACCGGTATTTATATTGTATTAATGGTTCCTATGATACTTATCTTTACATTTATTCCTGTACTTGGCTGGTTACTCTATATTGCCTATATTTTAGCCTATCTTGCAGTTTGTTATGGAATTATGTGGAGAATGAACTACGACTTATTGATTACCTACGGTATGCCTGAACACGCTATGTGGGCATCTATCGTTAATATTTTCTTCCCGCTTCTTATGTATGTATTCTATTACATCATTATGAACAAAGAACCGGATATGAACGCTTAAAAACCCGTAATTAAGGAGTTTCTATGTTATCCTATTTTATGATGGGGATTGTAGAAGATATTATTTATACATTTGAAGACTTACTGTATGTATCAAGTTGGGAAGAGCTCGTTGCTCTTCCCTCTTTTGGCAAAATGGTAATGTATGGCTCCATCTTCTTAATCCTTATATTATCTGCAATTTTTAATTTCATCTTTTATCGGATTATGCGTCCCATCGCCGTTTTCATTATGGCAAGACACGCAGGATACCGTCACGCCTGGGTTGCCTTCGTGCCCTACGGAACTTATTATCTGGAATTCGTTTTGCCGATTCGGGATTTTAATGTTTTAAACTGGGTAAAAACCGAGAAGCGTGAGAGTGTTGCCTGGATTTATATCGCCAATGACCTGCTGTTCCCTATCATAGACAGCATTCTGGGTATCATACCCCTGTTTGGTACGGTGGTGTCCTGGGCATATCAGATATTTGTTCAAATTTGGAAGTGGCGCAGAATTTACGACCTGATGAAGACCTTCGGCTTTAAAAAGCACGCTATGGTCTGGTCGATTCTCTCCGCCCTGTATAAACCGCTGTACGTTGTATTCCTGTTTCTTATGTGCGACAAAGAACCGGACTACGGCTGGGGCAGATTTGATTTCCCCATTATGATTAGTTATGATGGTGAGATTATTGATTAATTTTGTAACTATTCAGAGCCAAGCAAATTTAAGGAATATAGACCGAGTATGCTTGCATACAGAGGGCTATTTACTTAAATTTATTTGGCGAAGTAACAACATGAGCAAAAGGAAAGCACCAAAGGTGCGATTTTGCGAATGGTGTTCTGAATAGTTACAAGATTTTATAAAATGAAAAGAGTCGGGATTTAAGGTGCATCATAAATTATTTGGGCACCATAAAATCCCGGCTCTTTGTTTTCCGTTCAGCTTTGTCAAGTCATAGAAAAAAGTACATTAGAAATTAAAATTTATCAGGGTACGGAATCATCCGTCCAGAAATCTATGGCGGTATTATTATCACCATATTCAACAGCATAGTAAGTGCCGGAGTTTTCACCACGAACACGATAATATACTTTACCGGCACCAACATACCAATTCTCCGGAAATCTTGCATCGATCTCTTCCCGGCTTCTTCCCAGTATCCACTTGGAATCATACAAATCGTCGTAATAGGCAAAATATGCCCTGCCGTTTGGCGTCAATTTCACACAATAGTAACTGCATTGATACCACCAGACTTCCGTACGGTAACAAAGGACGTCGCCATCGTTATAAGTGGGCTCCCCGTATATCCTTACAATCCCATCATAATCCTGAAACAGAATGGCGGGATTCAACAAAGGGTACTTGGGCGGAAATCCCAGGAAGAAAATAATCAATACCGTATAAATCGGCACCCACACGGCACTTGCTACAATAATGGGTGCTTTTTTCTTTCTGACGATTCCGGTAGAAATAAGGACAATCGGCATTACCAGCGTTAAATGGGCTATCATCAGAAATATAGCCAACCCTATTCCGATAAACAGAACAACCCCATAATAGAAAAATTTCGAATTAGTTGGCACATAGTACATAGCAAGTCCAACCACAGCTATGCCAAGCCCTATAAACAATCCGACTGTCAAGGCGTTTTTAACAGTTGTATTGGTTTTAGACTCTTCTGTTGTATAAAATTGCAACGCAATAAACCTTATTGCAATCAACAATATCAAAACAATAATCAACACGGTAAAAAAGATTTTCATATTTTATCTCCCGTAAAAACCTTCACGTCAGGCACACTTCTTATCTTCCGCCGCATTTCCCTTACGCTTCTTCACTGCCTCAAGAATACACACCGGCGTATACATAAGAATCATAATCAACGGCAGAAGCACCGCAATTCCAATCAAATGGTTCCCAAACATTTGCTCGAAAATATACAGCGGGTTACCGGGGTAGGCGTTCATAAGAAACATAAAATTCGTATCCAGCCATAAGTTAATACCGTATACCGGCACCGCCAGACACACAAGCACCAATAAGGCCTTAGGCAGTTCCTTCAGTTTCGGCTTAATGTCGCCACCCAGCGTTACAACAATCGGATATGCTGCCAGCAGAATATGTACCGTAAAACTATGAATATGCATGCCGTTCAGTGCCGGCAACCTAACCCAGCTAGGGAAGATAAGCCCCAGAAGTGCTGCCGGAATGGCAATAGCATACAAATAATTATCCAGTGCCTTAAAAGGTTTCATTGCGTGCAGGCTTATCATAAAAATATTAATGCTGCACAAGTGAAAAGGCAGATACTTAGGCGTATATAAACCCGTGATAAAAAGAAACGCCATTTTAAAAAGTTCATCTGCCACAATCAGCCCTGCAAGAACGTAGCGGAATATCTTCCTTTTCTTATCGGGCAGTTTCCTGTAAATGCAAGTACAAACCGTCGTAAAAATCACGAAAGCCACAAGCCAGGAAATGTGGGTAACATCAAAGTGTTTAAAACCCACACCGCTTTCTATGGTTTCTACCGTTTCCCAGAAGTAATTCATCTTTATTTTCTCCGTTCCCTTATCATGATAAAAGGTGTAGAATGTTTGAACACATTCTACACCCATATAAACGTAATTGTCCAGCCTGTCTTTTCACCCTGCTCTTAGCTCGCCTGCTCAAACTGGCTGTTATATAATTCTGAATAAAATCCACCCTGCGCCATCAGCTCGTCGTGGTTACCGCTTTCGATTACATCGCCGTCCTTCATAACGAGAATTAAATCCGCGTTACGAATGGTGGATAAACGATGGGCGATTACGAAGGACGTTCTGCCCTTAGTCAGGCGGTCCATGGCCTCCTGAATCAACACCTCCGTTCTGGTATCAACAGAACTTGTTGCCTCGTCTAAAATAAGCATGGGCGCATTCTCTACCATGGCTCTTGCTATGGTCATAAGCTGCTTCTGTCCCGCAGACAAATTCACCTTATCGTTTAGAATCGTATCATAACCCTTTGGCAGCGTACGGATAAAATGATAAATGCCTGCTGCCTTACATACCTGATCAAGCATCTCATCCGTAATGCCTTCCTTGCCATAGACAATATTATCGCGGATGGTTCCCTCAAACAACCAGGTATCCTGAAGTACCATTCCGAACAAATCGTGGATATTTTCGCGGGTCAGCTCGGAAACCGGAGTACCGTCAATGCTAATGGAACCGCTGTTTACCTCATAAAAGCGCATCAGTAAGTTTACCATAGTGGTTTTACCCGCACCGGTGGGACCAACGATGGCAATCTTCTGGCCGGGCTTAATTTTCACAGAGAAATCTTTGATAATAATCTTCTCCGGGTCATAGCCGAATTTTACGTGATTAAATTCGATTTCGCCCCTGATGTCTTCGCCCTTAAGCGCCTTCGTCTTGTGGCTTTCATCTTCCATAGGCGCAACTTCCAGGAACTCGAAAATTCGCTCGGACGCTGCTGCCGTAGACTGCATGCTGTTCATAGACTGGGCAATCTGGGACAAGGGCTGGGTAAAAAGTCGCACGTACATAGTAAACGCCACGATAACGGGGAAATCGATTTTACCCATCATAACAAGCACCGCACCGGTTACGCAAACTACTACATAACCTAAATTACCCACAAAGCCCATAAAAGGATGCATAAGGCCAGATAGGAACTGGGCTTTAAAAGCACTGGTACAAAGCTTTGCGTTAATTTCTTCAAACTCTTCCTTGGCCTTACGCTCGCCGTTGTAGGCTTTTAACACGTTGTGCCCGGCATACATTTCTTCCACATGACCGTTAATCATACCAAGGTACTTCTGCTGCCCCACGAAATACTTCTGGGACTTGCTAAGAATTAAACTCATAAAAGCAAAACCGATCAAAGACGAAAGAATCGCCGCAATGGTCATCGTCACATCGGTAATAAACATCATAATAATGGAACCGATTAACATGGTAACTGCCATAACCAGCTGGGTAATACTCTGGCCCAAACTGTGACCGATGGTATCCACGTCGTTGGTCACGCGGCTTAGCACATCACCGTAGGTAGTAGAGTCAAAGTACTTAAGCGGCATAATATTAATCTTCTCGGAAATATCCTTACGAATCTTTTTGGACATTCTCTGCGTCATAACTGCCATCACAAGACTCTGCAGATACTGGAACACAGCGCTGATACCGTAAATGATAATCAGAAGAATGGCTACATCTTTGACCGCTTCCATATCAATTCCGGTAAGGATGCCTGCCTCAATAACTGCTGTCAAGTCCTTAATGACATCCGGACCCACAACCGCCAAAACGCTACTGATAAAAGACAGTATAAGCGACAACACCATAAAAGGTAAAAACTTCTTTAAGTACTTAAATAACTTGATAAAAGTGCCCTTAAAATCCTTAGGTTTTTCTACAATTCGTCCGGCACCGGGACCGCGTTTCTTTCCGTTGTTTGCAGAACCCATTTCATACTCTTTTTTTGCCATTATGCCAATTCCTCCTTTGAAAGCTGAGAATAGGCAATCTGCTGATAGACCTCACAGGTCTGCATCAGCTCTTTGTGGGTGCCTAAGCCCACGATTTTACCGTCATCCAAAACCACGATTTGGTCAGCGTCCAGAATGGTGCCGATACGCTGGGCTACCAAAAGGGTAATGGCATTACCGGTCACTTTGGCCAGCTCGCCACGCAATACGCGGTCGGTTTTATAATCAAGTGCCGAGAAAGAATCATCAAAAATATAAATGTCCGGCTTACGGCAAATTGCTCTGGCAATGGACAGACGCTGTTTCTGACCGCCGGAGAAATTCGAACCGCCCTGGGCCACGTCGGCATCTAATTTATTATCCAGTTTGGACACAAACTCTTCCGCCTGGGCAATGCGAAGTGCCTCCCAAATCTCTTCGTCGGTATACTCTTCCTGCTTACCATTTTCACCGTAAGCAATGTTGGAACGGATACTTCCGCCAAACAATACCGCGCGCTGGGGCACGAGACCGATTTTATTACGAAGGGCCTCCTGGGTGTAGTCGCGAACGTCCACACCGTCCACAAGAATACGACCTTCCGTCACATCATAGAAACGGGGCACCAAATGAATCAACGTAGATTTACCGCTACCCGTAGAACCGATAAAAGCCACCGTCTCGCCGGATTTTGCCGTAAAAGATATATTTTCAAGCACCGCATCCGATGCGTCGGGATAACGGAAGGACACGTTTTCGAAGATGACTTCGTGGGTGCCGTCCTGCAGTGCATTTTGAACCGCTTCTTTTTTACCTGCATTATCTTTGTCTTCAGCAGTTGCACCGGTCTCTCCGGCACCTACAACCGCGCCGTCCACGATTTTCGTCCTAGTATCAAGCACTTCTTTAATACGCTTCGCAGATACGCTGGCTCTCGGCAGAATGATGAAAATCATGGTAAGCATCATAAAAGACATTACCACCTGCATTGCATAAGAAGAAAAGACCACCATATCAGAGAATACAGTAATTTTGTTTACTGTTGCTTCAGACATAGTTGCCACTGTATCCAAATAACCCGTATCCTGGGAAAATACCTCTTCCACTACATTTACAGGCATCGGTGCATCATTGATCAGGTATGCACCAATCCAATATACCGCCAGGGACAGACCATTCATAATAATGGACATTCCGGGGCCCAATACAGCCATAGCACGCTGGGTAAACAAGTGGGTTCTCATTAATTCGTCATTGGCTTCTTCAAACTTCTTTTCCTGGAAATCCTCCGCATTGTATGCGCGCACTACACGGATACCGGTAAGATTCTCTCTGGTTACGCGGTTTAAGTTATCCGTTAAAGTCTGGATAATCTTAAACTTGGGAAGCACAATGATAATCAGGGAAACAATCATAATCATAAGAAGCAATACGGCAATTGCAGTACTTACTGTCCACTGCCAGCTTTTACTGTAGATTTTACTGATGGCCATAGTCGCCATAATAATCGCACGGAACATAATCGCCGTACCCATCACAAGAAACATCTGTACATGCATAATATCGTTGGTTGAACGGGTGATAAGGCTTGCTGTAGAGAAACCATTAATTTCCTCCATTGAGAAACCGGTGACCTTATCATACACCTGGCTACGCAATCTCATAGAGAAACCGGTCGCTACCTTGGCGCAGAAAAATCCTACGAGAACTGATGCAATCAGCCCACCGAATGAGCACAGAAGCATCATACCGCCGGCCATCCAAATGTAATCCATATCACCGCCCGGAGTGATTACCGTTGCGGTAATAGCGTTCATATAGTCGGGCAATTTTAACTCCAAAAATACCTGTATGATGGTGACAATAATAGTTCCCAACATAAAAAGCATTTCTCTTTTGCGTAGATATTTTAAGATAGAAAACACTGTCTTTTCCTCCCTTTCTGTGACAGTTACATATTTTAGCATAGAATATAATGTATTACAATGTTGTAGTTTTGAACATTATATGAAAAAACTCTGACAATACAGTATGTCAGAGTTTCTTTTTTACCTACTTTTTTGGTTTTTTGCTATCAATAATGCTCTCTCAATATAAGGTACAGCATTCAAATGCGGAAGGTAGAATTTGGCCGTCATTTTTTTTAACCAATCATAATGCTCTCTTATTTCTTCTTCCGATAATTGTATTCGCTTAAGCATATCCAAAGTAAGCGGCATATTGCTATCAACGCTGCAACTCATCAGACAATGGGAATAAAAACATAAAAGCTTGGCTTCCTTTGTTTCAAGTACCTTCTTTTTCTCTTCCATCAAGACTTCAAACCCGCTTACCGTCTTAATTTCTTCAATCTCCGGCATAATGTATTGATTAAAATCATCTCTGATGCGGTTCATAATAACAAGCACCGGCATATCCTTGGGAAGGTAACTTTGGTAACCGTCTATTGTATAATCCAAACCGTTATGAACGGTAGAAAGATAACCGCAATGGGGCAGAAACACATTCTCCTCGATACAATTCATCTGATTGTAAATGTATTGTGTTTCTATTTTATCACGTATCTCGTCAAATCGGGTTGCACTGAATTGAAAGCTGAAACTACATCCGGTAGCCACACTGTTAAAGCGGCTGTTCTTCATATAGATAAAAAGATATCCGTCCTCCAACTCCTTCCACCAGTTCATACCTTTACATTTAAAACCTGCGTTTTTGAACATAGGCTTAAGAATCTCTTTTACAACCATATCCCTTTTTTCATTGGGTTTCATGCTGATTTTCTTCTCTTTCTCTGTGCTCATTTCAAGTTTTTCCCCTTATCTGCTTTATATAAACAAACTCACAGATTAATATCCATACTTCTTCTTATTCGCCAATAAAAATATCACCGTAACCACCGTTGCAAGTAACTCTGCTGCAATTACCGCGCACCAAATGCCCTCCAAGCCCAGAAATAAGGGAAGGACAAGGACTGCTACCACCTGAAAGAGAAAGGTTCGAAGGAACGATATAATTGCCGATGTCAGTCCGTCGTTCAATGCCGTAAAAAAGGCGGATCCAAAGATACCTACCCCTGTAAAAAGAAATGAAAAAGAGTAGATAAAAAATGCTTTCTCGGTCATATCAAAAAGCTCCGGGTCGTATCCCACATACAGCTTGGAAAGGGGCATCGCCAACAATTCCCCGGCTATCAACATAGCAATCGAGAAACCTGCGATGATAATACAACTCTTTTTTAAAAGGTTTTTTAGCTCCCTTGGGTGCTTGGCACCGAAATGGAAACTTACCACCGGCGCCACTCCTACGGAATATCCTAAGAAAATTGCCACAAAGACAAAAGATACATACATCAAAACGCCGTATGCCGCCACGCCGTTTTCGCCGGCATAGCGCATCAGCTGAAAGTTATAAAGCATACTCACCAAAGACATAGAAATGTTGGTAACAAACTCCGATGCCCCGTTTGTGCAGGCTTTAACCAACGCTTTGATATCAAGGCCGGTAGCCGTTAAGCGCAACAGACTTTTATTGGGAAAGGCAAAGTAAATCAGCGAAATCACGCCACCCACAATTTGGCTTCCTGCGGTAGCCCAGGCTGCTCCCGGTAATCCCCAGTCACAAATCGCAAGAAACACATAGTCAAGCACCATATTGGTAACGCCGGAAAAAATCGTCACAAACAATCCAAGCCCCGGTTTCTCCGCCGTAATAAAAAAGGTCTGAAACTCAAATTGCAGAATAAAGAAAGGCAGGGCAATCAAAAGAATCTGCCCGTAAATCACGCAATAGTCAATCAATTCACCTTCCGCCCCCAGCAGAATCGCAATGGGACGAAGGCAGAAAAAACTCACTGCCATAATCACCAGAGCCAACGCAATGCTCACGTAAATAAAAAGAGAAAACAGCTTTTTCGCTTTGATTTTATCGCCCTCGCCTAAAGTCTTGGCAATCAAAGCACTGCCTCCGGAACCAATCATAAAACCAAAGGCCCCGAGAAGCATTAGAAAAGGATATATTAAATTTACTGCCGCAAAAGGCGTTTTTCCTACATAATTGGACACAAAAAATCCGTCCACCACACCGTAGATGGATGTAAAAATCATCATAAAAATCGACGGCAGGGTGAAACGGAATAATTTGCCGTAGGTGAAATGATCTGATAACTGAACCTTCATAGTCTTTTAACTAACCTTCTACATAATAAAATATCCGAAATCATACTCGTCTAACATAGTACGATTTCGGATAAATGTCAAATCATATTTGGCTACTACTTCCGCACACATTTCCACCAATAAACAGGAAACGCAAAGCAAATCAAAGTAACAAAGGCACCAATCCATATGCCCTTGGCATTGCCGGTGAGATTCTCGTTATTCTTGGCATGAACCGTAAAAAGTGCTATGCCTGCAATGCACAAAACAATGCCTACAATGATACCGACAATACTAAGCCACAACAGAATCGTGGGAACTGCTGCCGATACATTCACACTTCCCGTAGCCGAAGACACCATAAGCACAATGCTTACAATCATAAGTACAATGCTTGCAATTACTTCAATCAAAGGGAAAAAGGCCATAAATGCATATCCGAATTTTTTCATAATGATTCTCCTTATGCGTGTATTTTACGCACTTTCTTTTGTATTTTATCCAATCTATTGTGACATCTTTTTCTAAAAATGGCAACCTTTTCTGTTTTCTTTTATGACTATGGTTTGAAAGTTTTACTTTTAATTTCTCTTTTACATTTATAATATAATTCGACTTCTCAGCCGATATAGTTATATAAGGCACTTTATTACAGTTCTCAAGGAGGAGATTGTATGGCACTTATCATTCAAACAAACAATACAGCTTTGGGCGCAAAAGGGATTTTGGCAACCAATGGCAACGATAATGATAACCGCAGGAATGTTTTTGCGGGTAATTTTAATGTGGGCGGAAATGACCCTATTGCCGAGAAACGTATGGAAGCGCAGAAAAAAGCCATAAAAGTCATCGGCG
>CAZQBM010000066.1:0-12320 GCA_964591945.1 uncultured Lachnospiraceae bacterium
TGCCCGACCTACACCCTTAGCAGGGGCGCCTCTTCAGCCTCTTGAGTATTTCTCCTTAGCCTGAAACTACCTTACCAATATGTGTATGTTTCAAATAGCACGCCTTCCGACGCAAATGTTATTATACAAGGTGGGGTGGCGTTTGTCAACTGTTTTTATTATGTCTTTTACCGTATGTTTTCGACAATTAGCTCACTCTTATTGCGGCACAATCCACCCTACATATTCTTCTTCCGTTAGAAGTTCTTGTGGCACATATGCCTGTATTTTACATGTACTGGTGTCCATATGATAGCCTGATTCGTCCTGGTAAAGCTCATAATTTAAAGAAATCGTATTTTCATTTATCTGAACAATTTCAGGATCACAGAAAATATTCGTTTCATCCCTCGTAAAAAATATGATTAGCAATGCAGCTTCATCAAAGTTTGTATACAAATTATCTAAACTCTTTCCTTCATATAACTCTACACCTTCTGCCATTGCCAAAAAAGCATTATATTCTTCTTCTGTTCTTATGATATATTGATTACTGCCATACACATTATATAATGCCGCATCTGCCAAATCATATACCATATACATTTCATATTCTTTATATTGCGTTATATCACTCGCATCCGGATAAATGGCATTTACAAAAGTTTTACCCTCGCAATATTCTTTCGGAACTGCTGCCGTATGAAAAAAACCACCCATAGCACATGTTACAATATCATGCTCACCCGGATATACACTATCTTCACTCATTACAAAATAAATTTGATCAGATGTTATTTTAAGACGGTCTGCCTTAATATCATATCCACCGTTAGAAGTTTCGTCATAATCTAATACATAATTGTACTCTTCCAAAGAATAGTTCTCTTTTAATTCCTCGAGTTCTTCGCTCAAAGAAAAGCATTTCTCAGCAAAAGCCAATTGTTCTTCCGTTTCGATTACTACCGTACGATATCTAATTCTTTCATACTCATCCCGACATCCACATTCATAACTGTTGATATATATATCGTCCTTTGTATAGACAGTTCCTTCATCAACGATTCCGCATGCTGACAAAAGAAACATACCTATTACAGGTATTATTGGAAACATACTTATTATTTTATTCATTATGCATTCCTTATCATCGCTACCGCATCACTAATCTTCTTCGCAACCTCGGGCTGGTTCATGGTATACAAGTGCACACCATCCACACCCTGGCTCATCAAATCCACAACCTGATCAATTGCATAAGCAATTCCGGCATCGCGAAGTGCTTCAGGAGAATGCTCGAAACGGTTCATCATCTTAACGAATTTCGCAGGAAGGCTGGCACCGCAGGTCGTAACCATACGCTCAATCTGCGCCTTGTTCACAACCGGCATAATTCCGGCCTCAATGGGCACATTAATGCCTGCAAGACGGGCCTTTTCCTGAAACTCATAAAACATATTATTGTCAAAGAAAAGCTGGGAAACCAAGTGCTCGGCACCCGCATCAATCTTTCTTTTCAAATTTAAAATATCATCTATCATATTATCACTTTCGGGATGTCCTTCGGGATAGCATGCGCCGGAAATGTGAAAATCTCCGCGTTCCTTAATATAGGTCACCAACTCGTTGGCATGCATGAAATCCGTCTGTCTCGGTAAATCAGGCACAATATCGCCACGAAGCGCTAAGATATTCTCAATTTTATACTCTTTGATTAATTTCAGAACTTCTTCCACCGACTCCTTGCTGGAATTTACGCAGGTTAAGTGCATCATGGAAGGAATGTTATACTGCTCCTGGATTGCCTTACAAATATCCGCAGTCAGCACACTTGCTCCGCCACCGCCGGCACCGTAAGTTACACTGATAAAATCAGGCTTACACTCCGACAACGCGCCCAGCTTTGAATAAATACTGTCGATGGAACTGGTTTTCTTCGGAGGAAATACCTCAAAAGAAAACACTGTTTTTTTCTGTTCAAAAATCTCCGAAATTTTCATTCTTTTACTCCTTTTACAATGGATATCCACTGTACTTTCCCACTTTTACATTAATCTTAAAATTTCAAACGACTGTGCCCCTGCACGGAACACAGTCGCAATTACTTTCTTTCAGAACACTTCGCGCGCGAAGTAATTCGTCTTCACATGACTTTAGAATACAAACAATGCTGCACCGTAAGCCGGTAAATTGAACTCTAAATAGTAAGGCTTGCCGTCGCATTCGCCTGCCTGCGCTGTAAGCTCTGCAGGGATTGCACCGCCGTTACCGCCGAAGCGCTTGTCATCGCTGTTAAGAAGCAATTTGTATTTCTTCTTTGCAGGAACGCCGACTCTGTAGTTTTCACGACGCATCGGTGTCATATTAAGCACTACAAGAATGCGGTTCTTGTTCTCTTTGCCCTTACGATAGTAGCTGTAGATGCTTCTGTCGCCGTCGTCTGCATTAATCCATTCAAAACCGTCCCAGCTGTTATCAATCTGGTAAAGAGAAGGATATTTGCGATAAATCGCCAACAATTCCTTCATATATTCTAACATACCGCGGTTTAGGTGGTTTTCAAGCAAATACCAGTCGAGCTCTCTTTCTTCGCTCCATTCTCTTTCCTGGGCAAATTCCTGACCCATGAAAAGAAGCTTCTTGCCTTCATGTGTAAACATAAAAGTATAACCTACACGGAGGTTTGCATACTTATCTACCTGATAGCCGGGCATTTTATTTACCATAGAACACTTCAAGTGAACCACTTCGTCATGGGACAAAGGCATAATGTAATTCTCACTTGAGTTGTAGCTCATGGCAAAGGTTAACTTATTGTGGTTGCCTTTTCTAAAATAAGGATCAAGCTTCATATATTCACAGAAGTCATGCATCCAACCCATATTCCATTTAAAAGTAAATCCAAGGCCGTCGTCTTCCGGCGCACCGGTTACTTTAGGCCATGCTGTGGATTCTTCTGCAATCATGCATACGCCGGGATAAGTTCCGCGTACAACCGAATTCAAATGCTTGAAGAATTCAATTGCTTCCAAATTCTGGTTTCCGCCGTACTTGTTGGCTACCCACTGACCGTCCTGCTTACCGTAGTCAAGGTAGAGCATAGATGCAACCGCGTCTACACGAAGACCGTCAATGTGGAATTCCTTAATCCAGAACAATGCGTTTGCAATCAGGAAGTTACGCACTTCGTTTTTACCATAGTTAAAAATCTTAGTACCCCAGTCAGGATGCTCGCCTAAACGGGGATCGGGATGCTCAAATAAACAGGTTCCGTCGAACTCTGCCAAACCATGGGCATCTCTGGGGAAGTGTGCGGGTACCCAGTCAAGGATAACACCGATTTTATTCTTATGAAGCGTATTCACCAGATACTGGAAATCTTCCGGTGTGCCATATCTTGAAGTAGGCGCATAGTATCCTGTTACCTGATAACCCCAGGAACCATCAAAAGGATGCTCTGCGATACCCATCAATTCCACGTGGGTATACTTCATTTCTTTCAAATATTCTACGATTCTGTCAGCAAACTCTCTGTAGTTGTAGAAACCTTCTTCGTCCTCTCTGGGGTGACGCATCCAGGAACCGATGTGACATTCATAAATTGCCATAGGCTCTTCAAAAACATTCTTAGCGTCTCTGTCTTCCAGCCAGGTTTTGTCGCTCCACTTGAAGCTGTTAATGTCCGCAACCTTAGATGCATTGCCTGGTCTCATTTCCGCATGATTTCCGAAAGGATCGGCCTTGTAAAGCTTCTTACCTTCCGGAGTGATGATGAGATACTTGTACATATCGCCGATTTTTGCCTCTTTGATAAAAGCTGCATAAACGCCGCCGTCTCCTACTTCACCCATAGGATTTGCGTTCTCGTCCCAATTGTTAAAAGAACCGATTACGTGAACACTTACTGCGTTGGGCGCCCATACACCGAAGTGAATACCTGCTACACCATCTTCTACAGAAGGATGTGCACCCAGTTTCTTGTAAATATCATAGTGTGTACCCTGCCCGAATAAGTAGCAGTCTGCATTTGAAATAAAAATTCTTTCCCCTTGTACAGCTGCTTTTTTTGCCTTGGTACTCTCAGCTTTGGTGACCTTTGTAGTCTTTGCCTTTTCTGCCATTTCGTTTCCCCCTAAATTAATCGAAATCTTTTTCTTTTAAAATAATCATATCGTTCTCATCATAACGCTTGCGCATAATGATGCTCGCCATCTTGGAAAGACCGCCCTTGTCTGCGCTATGCATAGCGTCTTCCATGATTTCTTTTACT
Organism: uncultured Lachnospiraceae bacterium; assembly: GCA_964591945.1. GTDB lineage: Bacteria > Bacillota > Clostridia > Lachnospirales > Lachnospiraceae > UBA3766. The sequence continues at coordinate 4,250 of CAZQBM010000066.1, forward strand.
TCCGCAATGGTTACGGTGTGGTTACCTGCCTGCATTTCAGAGATTCTCTTGTATAATGCAAGACGCCCCATATCGTCCACACTGTAGCCTTTATCATATGCATAACGGATACCGTAAGTAACAAGCATATCCACATTCATGGAAAGCACATCAATTCTTGCATTGAAGAATTCGCTGATAACTGCGCCTCTTCCCATAAGAGTGTCCATTGCACGTTTTTTATCCATAAGAATTACGATAATTCCGTTTGCTTCCTGGTTTAATTCCTGAAGCATAGCCCGCATAGTCTGGCTGTTTAACTTGCCTGCGTCTTCGATTAACAACGCACCGTTTACAAGCTTTGCAAAAACGTTGCTCATATCTTTTTTATTAAGCTTCTCTGCGTCGATTTTGGCAACATTTCCGGAGAAATTGTCGTCGCCCGTACGCACATAAGATACGATAAGCTTTGCCAACTGCAAGGAAGTTTCTTTGGAATCGGAAGTGATTACCACGTTGCCCACATAAGCGGCCAAGGTGATTTTTTCCAATGTATCCAGAATCTGTGCCTTCATCTTCTTGGAGTATAAAAACGGCTTGAATAAGTCTTTTTCTTCATCCGTCAAATCTTTATGCTCCGCCATTTCCTGTTCTTCTTCGGATACGACATCCTCCTGATCCTGCATATTGTATTCTTCCACAGGTGTTTCCTCCTGAATTTCTTCTCCATCTTCTACAATTCCGTCAACCTCTTTCCAGATTGCTCCGGGAATTGCAGCTGTTACCGAACCGTAGAAATTACCTTCTATACTTGGTGTCATTTCTTCTGCCGGAACTTCATTTTCTGTGCCTTCGACAATCTCATCTACTATATTTTCAACAACATCCGTGTTCTCTTCCGCTACTTCTTCCGCGATATACGTTGAGTCACCTGCTACAGCTGCAACGCCTTCTGCTACAGCCTCTGCTGTCGCTACGACAGCTGTTGCTTCCGCTGCTGCGGCGGCACTTTCAATATCCGTCACTACAGACTCTGCAATAATCACGGTATCCATAGCTCCTGCCGTTGTGGAAAGCTCCCCTGTAAACTGTGAAACGATTGTCTGATTTAAAACGCCGGTTTCATCCAAAGCTCCCGCCACAACCGTAGCTCTTGCTTCAGGGATTTCCTCAGCTGCAGTTTCTATCATTTCTTCCGTTAACTCTTCAATAATCGGTTCCGTTACCGGCTCTGACTCAATATTTTCTTTTTTAACCGGTTCTGCCAATTCTTCGGCAAGCGCATCTTCTACTGTCTTGGAACCCGGCACAATCACCTGCTTTGCATGGTTATCTAAGCCTTTCATAACGGTTGCACTTGCGGAACCGTTAATAGCATCCAGCACAGAAGGGTCCTCTAATGATGCCAAAATACCGGTCTTGGAATCCTCATTAAACCGGGTAAAAATCTGTCCCGTGTGCTGGAGCACATTCTGACGTACATCTTCCTGCATCTTCTGCTCGCGTTCTTTTTTGAGTTTTTCCCAATCTGCCAAAATATCCTGAATATTTAACTGTCCGGTAATCTGCTTCTCCACTACCTTCTCTTCCTGAAGATTGGCTAAGCTGATCTGCCCGTCCATCTCCTGGGCAAGTAATCGCTCGTATGCCCCTGCATTACCTGTAACAGGTGCCATTCTCTGCGTATTTGATATAAAAGACTGCTGCCCCGGAATTTCTTCTGCTACAGTTTCTCCTTCATCACCAAAATGAATTTCCTGTACGTCTCTGGTATGTATGCGGGCTGTATCGCCGTTTACAACAGGTGCCATAGGAACCGCACCAACTACGGCTTCTACAGGAATCTCCTGTGTACCTTCATCCAAATCCTCAATCAACTGTCCCATAGACTGAGGCGGTTCCATACCTACATAATCCTGGGCGAAACTTTCCTTAAAAGCCTCCATTTCCGGTGTGGCTTCCGCTGCACTCTGAGGAGTGGGAATCTGATATCTCATATCTGCAGTCTGATCTGCAAAAAATATTTCCTGTGCATCTGCAGGAATAGTATTGTGATACACCTTCTGGTCTTCACGATTTTCACCTACAGACTGAACCGGTTTGGGTTCATCATCAATGTATTCCTTCAAATTCTCCGCAAGCTCTGCCTGAAGATTCATAGTATTAAACTTGCTCATATCGATGGTTTTAACACGGAAATCGTCGTCCAAATCCATCTCACCTGTATTTCGTTCTCTTGCTGCCTGAGCCGCAATCTGAATCTTCTCTTCATTGCGTCTGTCGTACTTCTCCTGCTGAGACGGGGTTAAGGGTTCATGAAGCATCTTAAGTTCCATTGCCTTAACCACATAGGGACCTTCTCCGAACCATAAAATCAGCTCGTCACACTCTTCCACACACTTGGTTGCAAAACCGGCACGGTGATAGAGATATGCAAGCTCATATTCCCATTCTTCAAGTCTGTCTTTCTTTTTTAACTCTTCCAGCAATTCGATTCTTTCTTCAAAACCTACGTTCTGTGCTTCATAAATGCGGTAACGAAGGGTATACACTCCGGGATCTCTGGGTGCAAGACTTGCGTATTCCTTAAAATATTCAATCGCCTCTACAATATCGCCTGTTTCAATACAAATTTCGCACAACGAATAAACAACATTTCTGTTGCTTGGATTACGATCGTATGCAAATTCAAGGATTCGGTAACAATCATCGAATCTTTTATTTATCTTGTACAACTCTGCAATTTTGGCCAAAGTTGTAGCACTTTTCACACGTTTCCAATCAATGGTATCCGCCAGACGAACCGCGTCCGCATACTTCTGATTCTCCATTAACTTGTCAATTTCTTCAGAGCGAAGTTTAAATTCATACTTATCCAAAGTATCCACCTCTTAAAGTCGCAAATTATATATGCACATTATTAACCCATATTACTATGCTTAAGTTTACCACACGCATAATACAATGTCAAAAAAAGAATGTAAAAAAAGGGTTAAAAACATTGGTAAATGTTCTCAACCCCGTTGGTTTTATCTCATCTATTCTATTTCATATAAATATATATTTTGACTTGCGACATCATTTGAAAAATCTTCCAAAAATACAAGATTCATTTTCTCAGGTTCAGCAATAGGTGCTGCGGAAAAAATATATTCGCATCCCATTTCTTTCATAGCATCCGTATTTAAATCCAAATCCCTGTAGATAAAATCGCTTCCCTTCGGCAATGAATAGCCACAGCCGGTTTCACTTGCAAAAAGGTAACATCTGCTTCCCCAAGTATCATAATAATATGCAATTCCCGGATCTTTTTCCATTTCTTTTTCAAGAATTTGACGGAATTTATGTTTATATTCCAACGGATAATTATTGGAATATCCGTCAATACAGTAGAAACCATTATACAACGGAACTGCCGGACACAATCCTAAAGAAGCTACTTTATATGTATCCTGTGGCCTTCCAATGTAGTCTTTTATCTCTGTAAATTGCTCTTCCGAGTAAAATTCCTCATAGCTAATTCCAAAATCCACATTCGGCGATTGCAACTGATTTAAATTCCAGCGATAAAAGCTCTCGCGACGAATTGTAATAATTGTCATTGTCATAAAAGCAACCATAATTACCACTTTTACATACGGTACAATCTTCTGCAATCGCTTAAGAGAAATTCTTGTTTCCCAAATCTCTGTTAATGACGCAGCTGCAATAACATACCATAATACCGGAAGAAAGAAACAAACTCGCTGAAACTGGAAATGCTTAATTGCCGAAGGTAGTTGTTCGCGGACTTTTACAATCGGTTCCCAGAAATTCAAAGTATAAATTGCACATAAACTTATAATTGCCAACAAAGAAAACCAAATTAATTTATACAGGCTTTTCTCTTTTGACGAAAGCCTTTTATAGCGAATAGTCTGTATGATATGGAGCAATATAATCGGCAAAATCATATATATATGACAACTTACCGCAAGCTCCGCACTTGATAAAAATACAGATTTAAATGTCATCCAAAAATCAGTGCTATATAAGATAAATTCTTCCCTGTGGGATATAAATCCCGAACTGATGAAGGTATCATAAATCAAATCTATATTGGTTAAGCAATATAAGAGTCCTAATAACAGACACCCGATTGCAAATTGTTTATTCAATTTTTTTTGAATTAATAAAATCGCACCTACCACAGCTAATATAGCTATACAAGCGTAACCCACATAAACAAAGCTGGACGTAACTACAAAATACGCAATGCTAACGTATGCCCATATCACATACTTTTTCTCGTATAAACAGAGAAATGCATAGATTGCCAAGGGTAGCCCCACAACTGAATGTCCATATACCGGCTGAAAGGGTAGCAATGCAAACAGCAGGGCAATTAGGGCAGATGCACACTTAAAATTTGTAATGCGGTTTGCACATAAATACATACCTGTATACGCCGTTAACGATAAAATTATGTATTGAAGCGTGTGTGCCACAAACGGCGAAAAGAAATAATATAAAATCACAAAAAACGGTGCAGGAACCGTCATTCCGCTAACGGGAATTCCATTCATAAGCTCAGGGTAAGTTTCGGTTCCCGTGAACAAATATTTCGCCTTCAGCATATAAGTTAAAAGTGCCCCGTCGTATGTATCGTAGCAATCATACAATACCCCTTTCCCGAGAAGCAAACAGGGTAAAAACGACAGGCATAACAAAAATAAACCAATTATCCATACAGGCTTCTTTTCCAGATACTCTACTAACTTTTCTAATATTGTTTTTTTAGGAGAAGTCGATGAATTCATTGCACTCTCTTTCTTGATTTTATAATCTTATATGTTTACATCTGTTTCATTTTACTATAATCATTTTCTTTTTTCAATCTGTGCATTGACAATATAAAACGGCCCCGGCCATACGCCGGAACCGCTTCGTCTTTCACAAACAATTTTGTAAAAAGATAGTTCATTACTCCATATGATCTAACAATTCCTGATAAAATCTTGAGTAGTCAATTCTTCCCTCATCCATAAACTTAATGGCAGCGGAAGGATGTGAATTCATAATCCCCGTTAAAAGGTAGGGGATATCGTATCCCCATAAACTCCCCTTTTGGATTTCCTCCTTGATGTAGGTCTGTACAAAATCCATAATCGGTACAAGATTGTAGCGGGGATTACGTAAGAAGGATAAAAGGGATTCCATGTAGCAGTTGCCCGCGCCACGGCCCATACCGCTTACGGTAGCATCCGCAAGGCTGGCACCGATACTCAAGGCTTCGATGGTGTTTGCGTATGCAAGCTGCTGATTGTTGTGAGCGTGCACACCAATCTTTTTATTATGCTTGGTTGCAATCTCCATATACTTATGAGTAAGTCGACGAATCTGTTCGGGATAAAAAGCACCAAAACTATCTACCAAATAGATGTAGTCAACATCGCATTCCGCAAGAATTTCAAGACCGTTATCAAGTTCTTCCTCACGAACTTTAGAAATGGCCATAATGTTAACGGAAGTCTCATAACCCTTGTCATGAGCGTCCTGAATCATTTCAATTGCCGCAGGAATCTGATGGATATAGGTTGCAGTACGAACCAAGTCGATCACGCTGTCTTTTTTAGCAATGATATCATTCTTGTAATCGGTTCTTCCCACGTCAGTCATAACCGAAATCTTCATATCAAAATCATTGTTGCCGACTACCGCGCGGATATCTTCTTCCTCGCAGAATTTCCACTTTCCGTAGTCTTCCTTCTTGAATATATCTTTGGATGCCTTATAACCGAATTCCATGTAATCGACACCGGCTTTGATGTTGGCGCGATACAATGCTTTCACGAATTCGTCTGAGAATCCGAAGTTGTTAACCAGACCACCGTCACGAAGCGTACAGTCCACCACCTTAATGTCAGGTCTAAAAGAAATTAAATTACCTTTGTTCTGCATTTTTTCGCCCTTCTTTCTTATTTTCTTTCTAAAATGAGTGTGCCTATTTATTACATTTTGCTTTCGGTACTTTAAAGCGTAACACTTCAACGCGTTAAACTGCTATAAACATTACTACTTTTAGACGGAGATGTCAAGGGTATTTTAAATTATTTTATTCGTATACGGCTAACTTTCTCTTTAAACATTCTATTTCCTTTCGAATTTCTTCATTTTCTTTTTGTAAACCAGCTATGGTCTGTTCTGCCTCTGCCCTGGCTTCTGCACGGCCTTCTTCTCTTCCGTCTTCAATCATATCATCAATTGCTTTACACATACTTCTTTCCTCCCTATTCTCTGTGTTTTGTTTTAACAGTTCATTTCCCAGTTTCTTCTGCCCCAGCATCATTGACAGAAAAAATTTGCTTTCATCATCCAGTTTCTCTACTTCTTCCTTATGGGTGTCCATGTAATCCCTTAATTCCTTTTTCTCATTCTTATGGGAACAGAATTCAAACACGGTCTTAAGATTCGTTTGGAATGCCGTAAAATCTTTTTCCTTATTCAAATCATATACATCGATTTTATAATCGGGAATCTTCTTTAATAGTTCTTCCTTTAGTTCCTCATCCACCTCAGGAAAATCAACAAGTTCCCTTAATGATGTAGCTGCATCCCACTCCTTATCACCCCAGTAAATCGCTGTGGTATAGACCGGGGTTAACCGGTCTGTTTTATGGAATCCGGATAAAAATTCACCATTCGTTAATACTGTTTCTTCCTGTGGTTCACCACTACTTGACGCATTGCCGGGCGAAGACTTTCGGTTTCTTTTGATGATATCTTTTCGTTGTTTGTCATACAGCAGGCTTTCTTCCATCATAATACGTACCAGCATGCCGTAATCTACAGTTTCCTGATTCTCCATGATATAAACGGCATAAACGGTTCCGTCCCTGGTCTGTTTCTTGACTACGTCACAAATCCGCTCCATAACCACACGGCTGTCCGCCTTCAAAACAGCAGTCGGAACAGATTCCAGTTCTTCCGGTTTTACCATCTGTCGCCCGTGAAAACACACTGCATTCATAAAATCGGCAAACTTTACATTGTCATCAAAGTAGTTCTTCTGGGTGATGTCTTTTTTGCTCATTTACTCCTTCCCGGGTATACAAACCCTGCAGGAGACCATTCCTCTTTCCTCTGAAATTCTCCTGCTTTTATTTGATAAAGATTTTGAAAAGCATAGAATTTCTCTGATACGGAATGTTTCATACAAAAGATTCCTGATAGAATTGTGATAAGACTTCACAAGAATTGTTAGAAAGATATGCTTTTGTGAGGGTATGATAGCAAAAACAGGTAGAATTTGTCTACTGGTAAAGTTGTACAAAAATTTCGATGTAAAAACAAAACAAACGCCCGTAAATCGCTAAATTTGCAGGCGTTTTTGATATGATAATGTTGTCAGATGACATGATTTAAAATTATATTTCTAATTAAGTTTTTAGGGGAATCACAATAGCATCCTTGCTTTATATATTATCAGCCCCGCACGGCTTGAATAAATGGAAATTATTCTTTTGTAACGTAGAATGTTAATTCATACACATTACCATCTACATCTGTAATTGTAACAGGAACTTCTAAATCAGTATATTGTCCTACAATTGACAACCCATAAGAATAATCATAACGAGTATCTATTGCACTAACTTCAGAAGTTCCTACAGACACCTCATCCACTTTGCCAGGGCAATATAAATAAAATGCTCCCCCATCATTCATAATACAAGAATCTCCATTAGCTAAAATTTCTTTGAGACCTTCCCCATTAGAACCAAAAACAATAAGCTTAGGCTCTGAAATATTAGCTTCCTTCATTGCATCAATTACTGCAGGTAACTTTTCATAAGTTCCAAGCATAATTTCTTCAATTTTTTCTTCGTCTGTAGGTTCTGCTACAACCTCTTCAGAAGGTTCTTCAGAAACAGGTTCTGATACCTCTTCAGATACAGGCTCTGATACAGGTTCTGAAACTACTTCTGAAGTTGAAGAAGGTTCGGGTATTACGACTGCCTCGTTCCTACATCCCACCAATAACATCAATAACATCAAACATAAGACCACTACAATACTTTTTCTTTTCATCTTTTATCCCTTTCTTTTATAT
>CAZQBM010000067.1:0-12052 GCA_964591945.1 uncultured Lachnospiraceae bacterium
GCCGTACACTTTTAGAAAATCCGCATTTATGAAGTCGAAAGCGACCCCGCTTGTTCAATGCAAACAATAGGTTCAAACAACGAAAAAGCAGTGGCTTCATCGCAAAAAAGAAAACATATGCAATTTCTAGGAAACGTACAAAAAGCAAATCCTCTTTATGAAAAGCCCCTCCCCCGCTTTCCGGCTGACAAAAGCAGGCTTGAAAAGTTGCCAATATAGGTTGAAAAATATTTTGTGGGAAGTCTTTATTATTTTAGGCGTTTGTGATATTATGGAAATGTTGAGAATTGAGAAAGGGTGGAAAATTAGGCCCTTTTGGAATGGAGTTAGAGTTATGGAAAAGAATGAAATGCTTAACGGTGTGGAAAATGAAGAAAAGGAAGTTGTTTCCCGCAATTTTATTGAGCAGATTATAGACAAGGATTTGGAGGAAGGTGTTTATGAGACCGTGCATACACGTTTTCCGCCGGAGCCTAACGGTTATTTGCATATCGGACATGCCAAGAGTATTCTTTTGAATTATGGTTTGGCCGAGAAGTATAACGGTTTGTTTAATATGCGTTTCGATGATACCAATCCTACCAAGGAGAAGGTTGAGTTTGTAAATTCGCAGTTGGAAGATATTAAGTGGCTTGGTGCAAAGTGGGATGACAGATTGTTCTTTGCATCGGATTACTTCGGTCAGATGTATGAGGCTGCTGTGAAATTGATTAAGAAGGGTAAGGCTTATGTATCAGATCTTACCGCAGATGAAATCAGAGAGTACAGAGGAACTCTTACCGAGCCGGGTAAAGAAGATCCTTATGCAAGCAGAAGCGTAGAAGAGAACTTAGAGCTCTTTGAGAATATGAAGAACGGTGTTTACAAGGATGGTGAAAAGGTTCTTCGTGCAAGAATTGATATGGCATCACCCAATATGAATATGAGAGATCCCGTTATTTATCGTGTGGCACATATGACACATCATCGTACCGGTGATGCTTGGTGCATCTACCCTATGTACGATTTTGCACATCCCATCGAGGATGCTATTGAAGGTATTACACATTCTATCTGCACCTTGGAATTTGAGGACCACAGACCTTTATACGATTGGGTTGTAACCGAGTTGGAATATCCTCATCCTCCTAAGCAGATTGAATTTGCAAAGCTTTATTTAAAGAACGTTGTTACCGGTAAAAGATATATTAAGAAGTTGGTAGAAGACGGTATTGCAGATGGTTGGGATGATCCCCGTTTGGTATCTGTAGCTGCGCTTCGCAGAAGAGGTTATACACCTGAGTCCATTAAGAAGTTTGTAGAACTTTGTGGTGTGTCTAAGGCACAGTCAACTGCAGATATGGCAATGCTTGAGTATTGTATCCGTGAGGACTTGAAGTTAAAACGTCCCCGTATGATGGCGATTTTAGACCCTGTAAAATTAGTAATCGATAACTGGGAAGACGGTAAAATCGAAATGCTTGATGCGCCCAATAACTTAGAAAATGAGTCCTTGGGAAGCAGACAGTTACCTTTCGGTAAGGAACTTTGGATCGAAAGAGAAGATTTTATGGAGGAACCGCCTAAGAAATATTTTAGATTGTTCCCCGGAAATGAAGTTCGTTTGATGAATGCATATTTTGTAACCTGTACAGGTTGCGTGAAGGATGAGACCGGTAAGGTGGTTGAAATACACTGTACTTACGACCCTGAGACAAAGTCGGGTTCGGGTTTCAATGCACGTAAAGTAAAAGGTACTATTCACTGGGTAAATGCTTCTACAGCAATCCAGGCAGAAGTTCGTCTCTTCGAAAATATCATCGACGAAGAGAAGGGGGTATACAATGAGGAAGACGGAAGCATTAACGTGAATCCGAATTCCAAGACTGTAATTACAGCTTATCTGGAGCCTGCATTAAAGGATGCAAAGGCATATGAAAGCTTCCAGTTTGTAAGAAATGGTTTCTTCTGTGTGGACTACAAGGATTCTAAGGAAGGTGAGCCTGTATTTAACAGAATTGTATCACTTAAGAGCTCTTTTGTATTGCCCAAGAATGACTAATTGTAGTATAATAATATGAGAAACAGCAAATGCAGTTTCGGGTGAAATTCCGGGACTGCATTTTTCAACAATAAAAACAGAATGGGGTAGTATTGTGGATTTATTTTCAGGATTGGAAAGTTTGGGAATTGAAGGGTTAGACGACTTAGATATTTATGGTGATGATTCCGCGAAAAATGAAGATGGTGCGGAAGATGGTCAAAAGACCGTTAATGTTCGGGATCCGGAAGAGGTAGAGGCGGAGTATGTTTTCGATAAAACTTATACCTGCCCGGTATGTGACAGAAGTTTCAAGAGTAAAACTTTAAAGTCTAACAAGGCAAAGCTTATCAGCACCGATATGGACCTGCGCCCGGTACATCAGAATATCGATACTGTAAAATATGATGTGGTGGCTTGTCCTTGTTGCGGATATGCGGTTTTGAACCGCTATTTTGCGCCGCTGACTTCTATGCAGGTTAAGAAAATTAAAGAGGCTATCAGCAGTCATTATAAGATTAAAGCGGAAAATAAGAATAAAATATATTCATATGATGAGGCAATTGAGCGCAGCAAGCTGGCATTGTTATCTTCCGTAATTAAAGCAGGCAAAGATAGCGAAAAGGCATATGTGTGTTTGAAAATTGCTTGGTTGTTCCGTGGCAAAGCTGAGCATTTGCCTGAGACCGAAACGGAAGAGATTAAGAGATGCGAAAAAGAAGAAGAGGCATTTTTATCCAAGGCATATGATGGTATGGTTGCAGCGAGAAGGAAAGAGTTGTTTCCGATATGCGGAATGGACGAGCTGACCTTTGACTATTTACTTGCAGCTTTGGCACAGCGATTGGGACATTTGGATGTGAGTGCAAGGTTAGTTAGTGAAATTATGGTAAAGCCCACTGCAAACAGACGCATTAAAGAGAAGGCCGGAATTTTGAAGGAAGTCTTGAAGAAAGATATTCAGGCGAAAAAGCAAAATGGCTAAAAGGGTTGAACTTTAATATATTAAATATAAAAAACCGGACGTTTTCGTCCGGTTTTTGTTTATAAAATAAAAATCTAATTACTCAGCTTTCGCGTCTTCAACAGCCTCTTCTACCGCATCAACAGTTTCTTCTACTGCGGTTTCCGCAACTTCCACTGCGTCTTCTACGATTTCAGCAGCGTCTGCAGCAACTTCTTTTTTGCTGTCTTTCATTTCTTCGATCTTATCTTCAACCTTTTCCCAGGTTTCTTTAGCTTTATCTACGGTCTTCTTGTATGCTTCGCTAACTTTTGCCTTTGCATTGTCCATATCAAGAGGTACATAAGTACGTTTGATTTCGGTAGTTCCGTCAGGATTTACCACTTCTTCCGTCTTCACGAATTTCTCTTTGTTCTTGTATACGTAGTATGCGCCTACAGCAGCTGCAGCTACACCAATACCAAGTAAAAAACCTCTGGTCTGTTTCTTCATGTCAATAATACTCCTTTCAAAATTGCCGTTCCTAAATGATATCTCTATTTTAATACTATTTTGGGAAAATGAAAAGAGAATATACAAAAAATCACAAAACATTTTTATTTTTGGATTGAATTGACCGATAAGCTGTGATATGCTGATGAATAGACCCAATAAGTCAATTATAGTTATTGGAGGACGAAGGTTATGAATGAGAAGTTTTTTGAATTAAAGAAAGAGAAACAGGATCGAATGATTAACGGCGCAATGAAAGTGTTTGCCCGTAACGGATATAAAAGAGCAAGTACAGATGATATGGTTAAAGAAGCCGGTGTCAGCAAGGGCTTATGGTTCCACTATTTCGGCAACAAGCTTGGCTTGTATGATTTTATTGCGGATTATGCCGTAAAATATATGAATATGGAGCTTATGGCAATGTCAAACCGACATCCGGAGGATTATTTTGAAACCACCCTGGCGGTAGAATTGACCAAGTTGTCCGTAAGGAAATCTTATCCGTACATACCGTTGTTTTTATCATCAATGGAACGCGAGAAGGATGCGGAAGCATTGACCGTGTTGGGCGAATATAAAGATGCATATCGTAAGGCACGTTTGAAAGCGTATGAGAAGGTTCAAATGGATAATTTCAGAGATGTGGTATCCATGGAAGTGCTTGCAAGGACCTTAGGACTTACCTTAGACGGATTTTTAAGGGAAGAATACGAGGAAGATAACTTCTCTGAAGAGAATTATAAGCAGGAAGTGGAAAGTTATCTGCGAATGATGTCGGCACTGGTTGAAATTAGCGAAGAAACTGAATAATTATAAGGAAAAGGGCTTGCAAAAGCCCTTTTATCGTGTTACAATATCTCTCGCTGGAAGACAAATGTTTGTGACAGAAAGACATAAGCGGATAAAATCCACCGCAGAAAGACAAATGTCCGACAAGTGTGGATGCGAAGTTGTGTTTTAGGTCGCGCGGAGGCAACCAATGAGCGAGAACAGTGGATATTTCGTTGTGAAAAAGAAAGCACTGCCGGAAGTTCTTTTAAAAGTAGTAGAAACCCAGGCACTTTTACGAACCGGCAAAGCAGCCACCATTCAGGAGGCGGTAGACAGAACCGGCATCAGCCGCAGTTCTTTCTATAAATATAAGGATGACATTTTTCCGTTCCACGACAATACAGAGGGAAAAACACTTACGTTTACCTGTGAAATGGAAGATGAACCGGGAATTCTTTCCGATGTGTTAAAAATCATAGCGGATTTCGGCGCCAATGTTTTGACCATTCATCAGAGTATTCCCATTAATAATATGGCATCTTTGAGTATCAGCTTGCAGATACTGCCTTCTACCCATGATGTGGGAGATATGGTACACGCAATTGAGAGCAGGCCCGGAGTGAAATACGTAAAGATTGTTGCGAAAGAATAGCATTAAAGCTTTTATAATAAAATGTTAAAAGGAAAGCAGGAGGAAAAGAAATGATTCAGATTGCAGTATTAGGATACGGTACCGTAGGTAGCGGTGTAGTTGAGGTAATCAACAAAAATCAGAATGAAGTAAGCAAGAAGGCAGGCGTTGGCATTGCCGTTAAATACATATTGGACTTAAGAGATTTTCCCGGAGATCCTATGGAAAAGCATGTAGTACATGATTTTGACGTGATTTTAAATGACCCCGAGGTAAAAATCATCTGTGAAACCATGGGTGGTGTGGAACCCGCATACACATTCTCTAAGAAGGCGCTTTTGGCAGGTAAGAGTGTGTGCACTTCCAACAAGGAATTGGTTGCAAACCATGGCCCTGAATTGATTCAGATTGCTAAAGACAATAACTGTAACTACTTATTTGAAGCAAGTGTTGGCGGTGGTATTCCCATTATCCGTCCTTTGAACGCTTCTTTAACACCTGAAAAGATTGATGGTATTACAGGTATTTTAAACGGCACCACAAACTATATGTTGACTAAGATGGACGATGAAGGAATGGACTATGCGGAAGTCCTTGCGCAGGCACAGGCAAAGGGTTACGCGGAACGTAATCCCGAGGCTGACGTGGAAGGTTATGATGCCTGCCGTAAAATTGCGATTCTTTCCTCTCTTGTATATGGTAAGACAGTTCGTTACGAAGATATTTATACAGAAGGTATCACTAAGATTTCCAAGGAAGATTTCAAGTATGCCAAAGCAATGAAGAGAAGCATCAAGCTTCTTGCAATGAGCAAGGATATGGATGGAAAGTGCTTCGCTATGGTGGCACCTTTCCTGATTCGTTCCGACAATCCTTTGTATTGCGTAAAAGACGTATTCAACGCTGTTTGCGTACATGGTAATATGCTTGGAAGCACAATGTACTACGGTAGAGGCGCAGGAAAGCTTCCTACCGCTTCCGCAGTAGTATCCGACATCATTGATTGTGCAAAGCATCAGGGCAAGTTTATCTTCTGTTTCTGGGATCAGGAAAAGGTAGAGCTTTCGTCTAAAGACGAGATGAGCTGGAAGTTCTTTGTAAGAGTAAAAGGTACTCTCGAAGAATCCGGCGTAAAAGAAGTATTCGGCGAAACTGAAATTCTCAAGTTACCTGAATGCGCAGATGAATTTGCTTTTATTACAGATGAAGTAAGTGAAAAAGAATTTGATGAAATGATTAAAGGCGTAAAGAACGTAATTACAAGAATTCGTTTGGAGGGCTAAAAAATGAAATATGTTGTTGTTTTATGCGACGGCATGGCAGATGAACCGATAGAGCAGTTAGGTGGAAAGACACCGTTAGCATATGCCAAGACGCCCCATATGGATGCGTTGGCACCGATGTCAGAAATCGGTATGGTGCATACCATTCCCGAAGGAATGTCACCGGGAAGCGATACGGCCAATTTATCAGTACTTGGGTATGACCCCAAGAAGTATTATTCCGGACGTTCACCGTTGGAAGCATTAAGTATCGGTGTAGATATGGAAGATGACGATATCGCAATTCGTTGTAATATCGTTACTATTTCCGATGATGATGTTCCTTTTGAAGAAAAGACGATTATCGACCACAGTTCTTCCGAAATCAGCACAGAAGATGCAGCAGTGCTTTTAAATGCGGTAAGAGAAGCGGTAGAGACCGAGGAATATAAGTTTTATGTAGGAACCAGTTATCGCCATTGCCTGATTTGGAAAGGCGGAAGGGTAGAGAAACTGACACCGCCCCATGATGTGCTTGAAAGTGTAATTAAGCCGTATTTGCCGGCAAATGAAGTGTTCCTTTCCATGATGAAGAAGAGCTATGAAATTTTAAAAGATCATCCCATTAACGTGGCACGTAAGGCAGCGGGCTTAAATCCGGCAAACTGTGTGTGGTTTTGGGGTGCAGGCACCAAGCCTATGTTGTCTGATTTTACGGAAAAGACAGGCAAAAAGGGTGCGATGATCTCTGCGGTTGATCTTTTAAAGGGAATTGCTATCGGCGCAAATATGAAGGTAATTGAGGTGGAAGGCGCAAACGGCGGACTTCACACCAATTATATAGGTAAAATGGAAGCTGCGGTCAATGCAGTGACCAAAGAAGGCAACGACTTTGTATATATTCATGTGGAAGCTCCGGATGAAATGGGTCATCAGGGCAGCTTCGAGCGTAAGATCAAAGCCATTGAAAATATTGATGAAATGATTGTGGGACCTTTTGTGGAAAGAATGAAAGCGTTGGGTGAAGACTTCAGAATGCTGATTTTACCCGATCATCCCACACCGGTACGTTTGCGGACTCATACAGCAGACAGCGTACCTTATCTTTTATACGACAGTACAAAGAAGACCGGAGACGGTGTACTTTATTGTGAGAAATGTGCCGCAGGAACAGGACATTTTACGGCGCAGGGCCATAATATAATCGAGAAGCTTTTTGAAGCTTAAATGAGGAGGAAAGAAATGTTAGTAGTTAAAAAATTCGGTGGAACATCGGTTGCCAACAAAGAACGTATCTACAATGTGGCAAGACGATGCATTGAAGAGTACCAGAAGGGAAATGACGTTGTGGTTGTTTTATCTGCTATGGGTAAAATGACTGACGAACTGATTGAACTTGCGAAAAGTATTAATCCGAACCCTTCCAAAAGAGAAATGGATATGCTTTTTACAACCGGTGAGCAGACTTCTGTAGCGCTTATGGCTATGGCAATGGCAGCGCTTGGTGTACCTGCAATTTCCTTGAATGCATTCCAGGTTGCAATGCATACCACTTCAAATTATGGAAATGCAAGATTAAAAAGAATCGATACCGAGCGTATCCGTCATGAATTGGAATCCAGAAAGATTGTTATCGTAACAGGTTTCCAGGGTATCAACAAATATGATGATTATACCACACTTGGACGTGGTGGTTCCGATACCACAGCGGTGGCATTGGCAGCAGCGCTTCGTGCCGATAAGTGTGAAATTTACACCGACGTTGACGGTGTTTACACAGCAGATCCCCGTATCGTTAAGACAGCAAAGAAATTGGATGAAATTACTTATGATGAAATGCTTGACCTTGCAACTTTAGGTGCCGGCGTTTTGCATAATCGTTCAGTAGAAATGGCAAAGAAATACGGAGTTCAGTTAGTGGTACGTTCCAGTCTTACAAACGAAGAAGGAACAACAGTTAAGGAGGATGTGAAAGTGGAAAGAATGTTAGTGAGCGGTGTAGCCGTAGATAAGAGTGCAGAAAGAATTTCAGTAGTAGGTCTGGCAGATAAGCCCGGTACCGCATTCCGTCTTTTTGACGCGCTTGCAAAAGCAAATATTAACGTAGATATGATTTTACAGTCTGTCGGACGTGACAACAGCAAGGATATTACTTTTACCGTTGACGGTAACTGTGGTGAAGAAGCATTGAAGGTGATTGAAGATAATAAGGCTAGACTGAATTATCAGCACGTGGAAATCGAAAAGAACGTATGTAAGGTTTCTGTAGTAGGTGCAGGTATGATGTCTAACCCCGGTGTTGCTGCGAAGATGTTTGAATGTCTCTACAATGAACATATCAATATCAAGATGATTTCTACTTCAGAAATCCGTGTAACTGTTCTTATTGATGTAAATGAAGCAGAACGTGCAGCAAATGCAATTCACGATATCTTTGGATTGGCTGAATAATTGTAACGTTGATACAATTTGGTGAAATAGTATAAAGTAAATGCAAAATAAGCCGTTAAAACATATTCGCATAGGATTGTTTTAGACGGCTTATTGTAATATAATTTATGTGGATTATTTGAGGACAGGAGAAAAAGTTATGACAAAGTTCTTGGAAAGCCATAAATGGTTTCGTAGAATTATAGTATATATTTGCGCATATCTAAGTACACTATCACTTGGAAGGATTATGGCAATCAGCGGTGATGCTCAATTTGGGTATAAAATCCTATCTGTATTTTTATTTGCGCTCACAGTATGGATGTTTAATCGCTTTCTTCTTTGTAAAGATGGTCGCTTGAAAATAGTGTCTTCTGTTGGCGGAATTTTGCTTTCTATGTCTATTGTTTATGGTGCATATGCACATTTTGTTAATGATATTTTTCGAGGTATAGGGGAAACATTCTTACAATTCGGTATGATTTTAGGTGTTGGAATATTAAGCTCTTCTGTGTTTGCGGAGTTGTTTGTCTTATTGGATAAGGCAGGGGATAAGTTCCAAATAAGTAGTGCAGACACTTCGGAATCTGGAAAAACGTGCAATGTTAAAATAAGGATATTTTATAAAAAACACTCTTTTGCAGTATTTCTTTCGTATTGGATAAGTATTGCATTGTGCCATTTTTTTATTTTTTTGGCATATTGGCCCGGCAATTTTGTATTTGATGCTAAATACCAGATGGCAAATGTGATTACAGGAGATTATTCTACGCATCATCCGTTGATTCATACGTTAATGATGGGAAAAGCTTATGAATTTGGTCAAAGCATTGGTAATGTATCAGCCGGTTATCAGTTGTATACGATTGTACAGTTGCTGATTTTGACGGCATCATTTGCATATGCATTATTTTATATGTATAAAAAAGGTGCAAGGACAAGCTATATTGTATTTGGTTGGATGTTTTTCGCATTGTTTCCAATGAATCCACTGTTTGCAATATCAGCGACCAAGGATGTGTTGTGCGCAGCATTTTTTCTGTTTTTTATGGTGTTTTTGGTAAGGTATTTCTGGGACAGAGATAATATGAAGGTAATATCCTACATAGGGATGGTTGTGACCGGAGTGTTGTTGGCGTTATTTCGAAACAATGCGCTTTATGCTGTATTGGTATCGGCGGTTATTTTTGTAATTGTTGTCCGAGGATGGAAAGAGAAAGGTAAGCTCGTTATACTATTTGCAGTAATTCTGGTATTAGCTAAAATAGTTAATGCAGGGTTGATTTCCTATACGGGTGCGTTAGAGTCTGATACTTATCGTGAGACGATGTGTGTGCCTCTACAGTGTTTAGGGCGTGTGGCAAGTTATCATCAGGACGATTTGGATGCTACGGTGTATAATGAGATATGCCAGTATATACCGGAAGAATATATTACTGCATATAATCCCTATAATGCAGATGCGGTAAAGAATAATGCCGACGAGGAACTTTTAAAAACGAATACTGTTAATTTCTTTAAATTATGGGCAAAGGTCGGAATACAATTTCCTGATGAGTACATTGAAAGTATTATTACCAATACAATGGGATATTGGTATCCATTGAATCAAGGGCGTTATGTTTCGGCAGATATTGCGGTTTATCATACCTTAATCGGTATTGGAGATGAATTGGAAAAACATAGTTTTTGTCCAATTGTAAATAAAATATACGATCCGTTATTTTTTAAAGGTGAATATTATAAAATGCCATTGCTGGGATATTTTTTCCGTAATGCACCATATATTTGGTTTACAGTCATTTTTGCTTTGTTTGGTTTGTATAAAAAAGATAAAAGAATTCTTTTGACATCCTGTTTACCGATTATCTATTTGCTAACCTGTTTTTGTGGACCGATGGCGGCATTGCGCTATATTTACAGCGTAATTGTTTGTATGCCTTTATTAATCTATTTAATCTTGAATTGTAAAAATATGAATTGTGCAAAAGAGTAGAGGCATAAGAGAATTTGTAGGTGAACAAATATAAAAGGGAAATGTAATTTTAAAATTACACTTCCCTTTTACGTTATTTTAACAGTTTATTCATTAATATCCCAAATTCTCTGCCACAAGAATTACTTTGATTCTTTTAGGTTGTGTGCTGCGTCTGGTTACTACGATTTGGCTGCAGATGCTGTCCTGGGAGTAGCAGTCTCCACACTTGCCGGTAACGGAGCAGGGGGTCTTGCGATTCAAACGTAAGGTATTGGCAGGACAGGCAACGTTTCGGATGCGTCCTATGGCTGCAGGAACGTCGCAAACCAGTTTATTCATACCGACAATCACGTAAACGCTCTGCGGGCCGTGTAAAAGGCATGCAAGGCGGTTGGCGGCGCCATCAATATTTACCAGTTCGCCATTCTCAGTAATTGCGTTGCTACTCATAAAGAAGGCATCTGCCATAACCACTTTGGAGTAAAACTCGCGATATTCTTCCGGAGATACTTTGGAACGATCCAAAAGGTTATAATTGCCGCTTTGAAGTGCGTCCATAAGACCGCATTCTTTAATGGTTTCGCTTCCGCCCCAGCTGATGGTTGCTTTTTCGGGAAGTTGAGAGAGCACAAGTTTAACGGCATCTTCACTGCTTTCGCAGAAGAACCCTTCCATATTTCTTTTTTCTAATTCTTTCATGATGGATTTGGCAGTTAAAGCAAATCCTTCCTGCTGTTTCGTCATAATCTATCCTCCGTAATAATTACTGATTAATGTGTTTATTATAGCATTTTGTCGATGCCTATAGAAGTATTTTTTACGGAATAAAGATAAAGATTTATAGAAAAATGCAGCTAAAATATAGTTGATATTGTATGCTGTAGAATAAAAATGTCATATTTATGCCATTTAAAGAATAATAATCTGATAAAAAGCATAAAAATACATAAATTTTCAGAAAAATATAAAATAAATCGCAAAATTGTATTGACAAATTAATCTTGCCGGGTTATACTCAATACATAATAAAACTTCAGATAGATATCCTAAAGAGAAGGAGGTACGGACCACCCGAAACGTAAGTTAACGAACCCTAATTTCCGGGTACAAGACAAATAAGAACGGAGTATTCCAAATCACATCTGATGAGTGGTGAGAGAGCATCGAAGGAAATGCCCGCCACAGTATAATCAATACAATGGAAAGAGTGGAAGGAATGCAGAAGAGAATTGGAGGTATGGTCCAATGGATCAAATAGTCGAGTAGGAAGCCCTGTGATCGAAATCGCGACGCAGGGCTTCTTACATTTTATGCTTTTGCATAAAATGTAAATTTATTATGCGCAGCTCGCGGAAAATAAAAAATAAAAAATTTAAAAAAGTTGTTGACAATCCGTTTGGCTTATAGTAATATAACTATTGTTCGCGGCGGACAGCACGAACGGAAACAGAATATGCGATAGTGGCGTAGTTGGTAACGCGCGACCTTGCCAAGGTCGAGACCG
>CAZQBM010000068.1:0-11961 GCA_964591945.1 uncultured Lachnospiraceae bacterium
CCCTAAGGCAGCGCTCTAGCCAAACTGAGCCACACCCCGATAGATGTATGAGCTTTCGTAACTCACGAATGCTATTATAAGCTGAAACCTATACAGAAGTCAAGCATTTTTTTAAAATAAAATAAAAAAAGAAAAATAGCGAAAAAAAGCATTGTTTGGAGAGATAAAAATGAAGAAAGAACCGAAAAACTATTTAAAAACATATATGGGTAAAAAAGTGGACCCGATGGATGTGTCTGCGGAGGATATTATTTTGGAAGACATTGCTCACGCGTTATCCTTGATGTGTCGCGGAAACGGTCAGGTGGTGCACTTTTATTCCGTAGGACAGCACTGTATCAATTGTGCCAAGGAGGCCAAAGCCAGAGGGTGGAATGAAAGACTTCAGTTAGGATGTCTTTTACATGATGCGGCAGAAGCCTATATGAGCGATTTGATTACGCCGATTAAGGTGCATATGCCCCGGTATTACGATATTGAGGACCGCTTTTTGAAGGCGGTTTATGAGAAATTCAACCTGGCGGATTTGACGAAAGAAGAGTGGGACCGAATTATGGAAGTGGATCGGGCATTACTGATTTATGATTTGGTGGAGTTGTTAAAAGAGCCTGTGCCGGAAGAAGGGTATCAGGTGGCGCGGGTACCGGATATTGCTTTTCGTCCCTTTGAGGAAGTGGAAGAAGAGTATAAAGAAATTGCGCTTGCGTTACTCAATGAATTAAAGGCATAAAAATATACTGAATTAAAGAATAATTTGTCTGTGATAAATATAATTTCATGAGTAAATAGTCGCATCTTCGGAAAGAATATTGCTATAAATAAATCCGAATTACTCAAATACACGGATCAGTAGTGTGATTGGAGGTTACGGATCGGAAAAGGCAGATAAGATATGAGCAATATTCTTGATTATGTGAGAACTTACGGGAACGAGACTTTTACGGAGCGACATTTTTCGTCGGCGGATGCCCTTGTGCTTGCCCAGTTATCCTATATGGATTGGTCGGAGGCGGTGCCGGGGCTTAAGGATGAGAGGGATTTTATTTGTCTGAAAGACCTTTTGTACTTTGAAGATTTGGAACGGATGATTCGATGGTCAGTTTTTAAGACCGGGAATCGTGAGTTATTTTTTCAGGCCGCAAACAGTAAGCGGTTTGGTGAGGTGAAATTGAATTTTTACCTTGATATTTGGAATGAGGATGCAAACGTTCAGTTGTCGGCGTTGACGTTTCTTCTGCCTTGCGGAAGGGCGTGCGTTACTTTTCGCGGAACGGATGAAAGTATCAACGGCTGGAAAGAAAGTTTTAGCATGGTGTACCGATTCCCTGTGCCTGCCCAGGAATATGCAGCAATCTATTTAAACCAGGTTGGTAAGCGAATTGAGAATCCACTGATTGTCTGCGGACATTCCAAGGGCGGTAATCTGGCGGTATATGCGTCGGTTTGTTGTGAGGCTAATATTAGACAGAGAATCCGCAGGATATATAATTTTGACGGACCGGGCTTTTGGGAGGAGTTTCTGGCAGATGAAAGATACAAAGAAACCGTACCGAAAATTCGCAAATATGTGGCGCCGGAAAGTTTTATCGGATTACTGCTGAAAGACGAGGCCACCACTTTTATGGTGGAGTGTAGGTCTAAGGGGATGCAGCAGCATGACCCTTACCAGTGGGAGATGTTTCGCGGACGGCTTCGCAAAGTCAGTAAATACAATTGTAAAAGACGTCAAAGCGGTGAAGGTTTGAATTCAAGGATACTTGCGGCACCGAAAGATAAGTGTCAGGCTGTAATTGACGGATTCTTCGATGCAGCTACGGACAGCGGTGTACAAAAACTCCCGGAATTGAATAAAGAGTACACGTTAGAGGTGTTAAGAAGATTTCGCAGCAACTGCAAGTACGACAGGGAGTCGTTGATTGTTTTTGCAAGGCTTATGCTTTATATGCTGCCCGGACGAAAAATCCTGCGTTGAGAGTGGCGGATTATAGAATATTTTGGTATAATAAAAAGAGTTTTTATTTTTATAAAAAAGGAGCAAAAGAGAATGGAAGCAAAAGTGCAAATTGAGGGAATTTTAAATAAAACCATTAGCTTTTCCATGCAACAGAACCGTATCAACGCGTTGAAAAAGATACGTATTTCGAATTTAACAACGGAGGAGTATAACGGTCTTACGGTCAAGATCTCTTTTGCCCCGGGCTTTGCCACCAATATGGAAGTGGCAGTGTTAAAGCTTGCCGGCGGTGAGAAGGTTGAATTAAACAATCTTGTGCCGGTGATTAACGGTGAATACCTTGCCACGTTAACCGAGAAAGAAGTGGGAACTGTTACCGTAGAGGTATATAACGGTGAGGAATTATTGGGAACCGAGAATATGGAGATTGAAATTCTTCCTTACGGACAGTGGAGCGGTTGCGTGTATATGCCGGAGCTTCTCTGTGCTTTTGTAATGCCCAATCACCCTGCCGTACAGGGAATTGTGGCAAAGGCGGCAACCTGGCTTGAGAAGTGGAAGGGCGAGCCTTCTATTCTCGGATATTCTACCCAGAATCCCAATGAAGTAAGAATGCAGATGGCAGCGATATACGAGGCTATTAAGCAGGAGGCAATTGCATATTGTCTTCCGCCGGCGTCTTACGAGACTGTAGGGCAAAAAATCCGCACCGCCGATGAAATTGTAGGACAGAAGATGGCCACCTGCCTGGATTTGGCTGTATTGTACGCTTCTGCGTTAGAGGCAATGAGTTTAAATCCTTTGATTATGATACATAAAGAGCATGCATATATCGGTTGCTGGCTGGAAGAGAAGTCCTTTGCGGAATGCGTACAGGATGATGTTTCTGCGCTTTTAAAACGTACGGCAGAAGGGATTGACGAAATAGCGATTGCAGAATGTACGGTTATGACAGCAGGCAAAAACGTATCCTTTGAAGATGCCTGCAAGACGGCAAAGGAATTACTTGCCAAGGAAGGAGACTTCCGTATGGCAATTGACGTAGAACGTTGCCGTGGCGGTAATATCAGACCTTTACCCGCCAGAGTTTTGGAAAACGGTACATATACCATTGTATCTTACGACGTTGCGCCCGAAGAGGCAGCCGCACCGAAGGCGTTAAGTACGGCCGGTCGTGGTGCGACAGTTACCGAGAATACGATGACAAAGCAGAAGTTGTGGGAGCGTAAGCTTCTTGATTTGAGTCTTCGGAATACGCTGCTTAATTTCCGCGTAACCAAAGCAGGTATCCAGTTGATGACAGATGATCCCGCCCATTTGGAAGATGCATTAAACCAAGGGGAGGATTTTGCGATTTTTCCTTTGCCTGCGGATTCTAATTTGACGCCCGGCACGGATAAAATCTTTTCCGTTACGGATTATGCGGAAGAAATCAAAACCATAGCGGTTTCGGAATTTAAAAGTAAAAGAATCCGTACTTTTATGCCGGAAGAAGAACTTGCCAAAGGTATGAAATACCTGCAGCGTCAGGCGAAACTCAGCATGGAAGAAAACGGTTCCAATACCCTTTATCTTGCACTTGGTTTCCTGAAATGGTATGAGTCTGACGTAAGCCAGAAACCCCGCTATGCGCCTCTTGTTATGGTGCCGGTGGATGTAACCAAGAAATTGCAGGATAAAAGTTATCACATCCGTATCCGTGATGAAGAACCGCAGATTAATATTACTTTGCTGGAATTTTTACGCCAGGATTTCGGTATGGACATCGGTGGTTTGGATCCCCTGCCTATGGATGAAAACGGCGTAGACGTTCCCTTGGTTTTAAATACGGTCAGAAAGAGTATTATGGAGAAGAAAAACTGGGATGTGCTTCCTTTAGCCTTCCTTGGCATCTTTTCTTTCAGCAGATTTATTATGTGGAACGATTTGCGTAATCGTTCTGCAGAGATTACGTCTAATAAAGTGGTTGCAAGCTTGATTTCCGGTAAAATGGAATGGCAGCCGAAGGAAGCGATTTCGGCAAATGATATTGACACCCGCGTAAAACCCAGCGATATGGCGGTTGTAATGAGCGCGGATTCATCCCAGTTGGTAGCCATTGAAACTGCGGCAAAGGGAGAAAGCTTTGTGCTTCACGGACCGCCGGGAACCGGTAAGAGCCAGACGATTACAAACATGATTGCCAATGCGTTATATCAGGGCAAATCAGTTCTTTTCGTAGCCGAGAAGATGGCGGCTTTGTCTGTAGTACAGAAACGTTTGGAAAAGGTTGGCCTGGCGCCGTTTTGCTTGGAGTTGCATTCAAATAAGGCGCAGAAGCAGGCTGTTTTAAAACAGCTTGAACGAACCCTGGAAGCCGGTGGTAAGAAGAGCAGTGGCGAATACCAGGCTTATGCGGAGAAGTTGTATGCGGAGCGCAGTGCCTTAAATGAAATGGTAGAGGCCTTACATGAGAAACAGGCCAGCGGATTGTCCATTTATGAATTAATCGGCAAATATGAGCTGATGAAAGCTTATGACGGCAAAGCGTATTTTACGGAAGAATGGGCTATGGATGTAAACGCCAAGGCTTATGGCGAATGCAAAGCCAGGCTTTCGGAATGTGCTGCTATTGGTAAGGAATGCGGTGGTATCAGTAACCACGCCTTAAAAGAATTCAGATTATACGAATATTCCATGCAACTTCGTAAGGAATGGGAGGATATTCTTGCTGCGTATCAGGTTGCTTTGCGCGAAAAGAGTGCAGTGCTTTCACAACTTGGTGCGTCATTGGAATTTCCTGAAACTGCATCCATGGATGATTTGTGCCTTTTAGAAAGGGTAGCATCTTACCTGCTTGGAATGGATGAAATTTATGACGCTCTTTTAGCGGATATGTATGCCTTAAAAGAAGAGGAAACCATTCGTGCCGAAATTACAAAGGGCAGGGATTTTAGCGCAATCCGTAAGGAACTTTTAACACATTTTAAGCCTGCTGTATTAGATTACGACATTGCAGGTGCGAGAGCGCGTCTGGTTGCGGCTCAGGGTAAATGGGCCCTTGCCAAGAAGATGGACATCAATGCCCTTGTCAAAGAATTACGTTTCCTTGCATTAAATTCCAATATGGTGCAGGAGGCTAATTTAGAGAAATTATACGAACGCATTGAATTGTATCATCAGATGAGCAAGGATGTGTCAATCAATCCTTATTTTGAGGTTGCTTTTAAAGACTTGTATCAGAAAGATAATACGGATTGGGATAAGCTTACCGCAGTTTATGAGAAACACCTTGCTTTGTGTAAAATTTTTGCAGAAAGCGAAAGTAAGAGTGGCTTTTATCCGGTGTTATCGTCATTGGTTACCGGTGGCGGTGTGGCAGAACTTGTAAAAGATGCGGCAGAAGGATTTGAGATGTTTATTGACAAATCTAAGGCTTGTCTTGCAATTGAAAATGAATTGATTAGCAAATACGGACTGGATTGGAATGCATTCCGGGAAGCGGAAGATTTGATTTCGGCATTGTTTGAGCGTTGTGCCGGCTGGATTTCCCATGCGGAAGAATTGCGTTCTTATGCGGCTTACTGTAATGCCGAAAAGAAAGCGGATGAATTGGGGCTTGCGGAAATCACCGAGCAGTATCGTAAGGGCGCGTTAAAAGAAGATGCGTTTGTGCCGGCATTCGAGTGTAATTTTGCCAAGGCGGCAGCAAGCGGTGCTATTTCGTCAAGGGATGTGCTTGCGCATTTTAACGGCGCAGGATTTACAGCGGCAATTGAGCGTTTCTGCGAGATTTCCGATAAATTCGAGAAACTTACACAGGAAGAAGTTGTGGCAAGATTATCTGCCAAGATCCCTGAGCCGGGTGAAGGTTTTGCAGGTTCTTCCGAGATTGGTATTCTTCGTAAGGCAATTAAGAGCCAGAGAAGAGCAATGCCCATCCGTAAGTTATTTAATGAAATCCCTGTTTTACTTCGCAGAATGTGTCCCTGTATGTTGATGAGCCCGATTTCCGTGGCACAGTACATAGACCCTTCTTTCCCGAAGTTTGATTTGGTTATTTTTGACGAGGCATCACAGCTTCCCACAGGTGAGTCCGTAGGTGCCCTGGCCCGCGGTGAAAACGTAATTGTCGTAGGTGATCCGAAGCAGTTACCGCCCACCAGCTTCTTTATGACCAATCAGCATGATGAAGAAAATATTGAAGTAGAAGATATGGAAAGCTTATTGGATGACTGTCTGGCACTCAGCATGCCCCAGAATCATCTTTTATGGCATTATCGTTCACGACATGAAAGTTTGATTGCATACAGCAATATGACTTATTATGATAACAAATTATATACCTTCCCTTCGCCCAACGACCGCGTGTCAGAGGTAAAATGGGTTTATGTGGAAGGTCAGTATGACAGAGGTAAAACCAAGCAGAACAGAGCAGAAGCCGAGGCTGTGGTGGAAGAAATTTTACGTCGTCTCCGTGACGAAGAATTGCGTAAGAACAGTATCGGTGTCGTTACGTTCAGTTCCGTTCAGCAGGAACTCATTGACGATTTAATGCAGGAGGCTTTGCACAAGGAGCCTGAGTTGGAGCAGTATTGTGTTAATGTGGAAGAGCCTTTGTTTATTAAGAATCTTGAAAATGTACAGGGTGATGAGCGAGATGTTATTCTCTTCTCGGTAGGCTATGGTCCAGATGCAAACGGCAAGGTTGCCATGAATTTCGGTCCTTTGAACCAGGACGGCGGTTGGAGACGTTTGAACGTTGCGATTTCACGTTCCAGAAAGAGTATGATGATTTATTCATCCTTCCGTCCCGAGAAGCTTGATTTGTCAAGAACAGCGGCAGCAGGTATTATAGGCTTGAAAGGCTTCTTAGAGTTTGCGGCAAGAGGTAAAAACGCCCTTTATCAAAGCGCAGACACAATTAAACTTCGTAACAGCGATGTAGCAAAGTCTATTGTGGCACGTTTGAAAGAAGCAGGGTATGATGCCGATCTTGATATCGGTACTTCTGAGTATAAAATTGATATCGGTGTAATGGATCCTGAGAATCCGGATCAGTATTGCCTTGGTATCCTTTTGGACGGCGAGAATTATATGGCAGCAGCAACGGCAAGAGACCGTAATTTAGGTCAGCCTTCTGTCCTGAAGGGATTGGGCTGGAATTTACACCGTGTATGGACCTTGGATTGGCTGGACACACCGGAGCGTGAATTTGCCAAGATTGAAGATGCAATTAAAAGAATTCTTCATCCGGAGCTGTATGTGGAAGAAACTACAGATGATGAAAGCGGTGAGAGCGCGCTTTCAGCAGAAAATGGTAATGCACTACAATCCGGAAGCGGAGATGTAAATGCAGATGATGTTGCAGATGTATCGGATTCAGATGCTGAAGTGATTGATGAAGTTAACACGGAAGTGATTGCAGGAAGCATCAGTACAGATGATGTGGAAGCATCAGCCCCTGTTAAGAGACAGTCTGCCCGCAGAGAATATGTGCATGTGGAATTGCCTACTTTGGGTGACTCGGAAGACTTTTATGAGCCGAAAACCAAAGTGCAGATTATGAAGGCAATGGAGAAGACATTACAGGCAGAAGCACCTGTGGAATATGATTATATGAAAAAGAAAGTGCTTCTTTGCTGGGGAATGATGCGTAACACACCGAAGTCGGATGCGATTTTCGAAGAAATCTTGCGAGAAGTTCCCGTGACACAGACCAACACCGCAGGGAATACCTTCCTGTGGTTACAGAATATGGACCCTTGCAAATACGGTATTTACCGTTTGCACGCAGCGGAAGACTTGGAGAAACGAACCTTAAGTCAGATTCCTGCAGAGGAAGTGGTGAATGCAGTCAGGGAAGTGGTGGATGTGAATGTATCCTTATCCCACGATGATTTGGTGAAGGAGACTGCTAAGATGTTTGGTTTCAATCGCGTCACAGCAAGCATCGACCAGGTTGTGGGCATTGCAATCTCTTATGCGGAGCAGCGAGGTTTTGTGGAGATTTCCGAAGACGGTACGAAGGTGACGCAGAAGCAGTAGAGGAAATGGAGTGAATTGTATAGTTGATATGAAGCGATGAGCCTTGTAGAGCACTGTGTATGCACAGAGAGTCCTATAGTGAAGACGTTAGTCGATGTGGACATCATAAAGAAGTGAAAAAGCCGTTGGCGTTGCCGGCGGCTTTTTGCGTTGGAAAATGCGTTTATAAAGTGAAAAAAGTTACACTTAGCGAAAAATAGCATACACTTAGCGAAAATGTATTGAAAAAAAGGTGAAAAAAATATACAATAAATCACCCCAAAAATAATAAAATATTTAACCTTTTAATAAATTAAAACGTTAATAATAAAAAAGGAGATTAAGTATGTCTGTGGATAAAATACATTATAATTTTGATAAATGCAAGGAATGCATGGAGAATTTAAAGCGACTGCAAGAAGAATGCGAAAGTCGAAGCGCAAAAAGACCGCAAATTCAGAGTAATGGAATATTTATTAACGAAGTGGTAGAAGTGTTTGATTGTTATGAGAATTTGTATGGCGCATTTGATTATCTTATAGCAAGTACCAATGCGTTTATATGTCAGGTTTCGAATGAGCTAAAAAAGGTCGATGAATCAGTATTCGGGGAATAGAGGGGCTAGTGATTATGAGTAGAGAATTCGCGCAAGATCTTGCTACATGTGACAGATTAATAGAGGAATGTAATCGGGAGATAAGGGGTTTGACTGATAAAATAGAGACATTAAAGAAGTTAAAAAGCAAGATATTAGTTGCATATGATGAGATGGAATACATTCAGAGGGAAAATGCGATTTGTGTAAAACGAATAGAAGAATTACCACATAATTTAAATTGTACATATGGATATTGTGATGAACATAGAAGCTTTTTGTTTGGACAGGTCTTTGTAGCATTTCAAATGGAATGTATGCATATGTCAGAGAGTTAAGTGAGAGAAATGAATATGCTTCACGCCAATTACAAACATCATTTGTGGATGTTTGGGAGATAGAAAAAGAGTGCACTGCATCGTTGCAGGATATTAAGTTGCAATTAACAGATTGTGATAAATATATAAAAGGCCTTGCGGAATCATTGAATTCCGGAGCCGGGTATTCCACAATAGAGATGAAAAGTAGGATGAGAACATTGCCGAATATAAGTAAAGGAGAACCTATGGGAGACTTAAATGTGGAGGAAAGTGACCTTATAAGTTCTTTCACTGATTGCGATGAAAGTACCAAATTTATTATAAAAATTTTAGATGATAAAATTGTAGAAAAATTATCTATAACAGATATTGAAGAACGGAAAAAAATAATCCAAGCATTACTAGAAAACAATCCCGGGATATTTAAGCAATTATATGTTCTAAATTCTTATTCGGGTGCTGATTATGAAAAATTAATGTATAATGTGATTTTTGATATAGAGCAGGAATATCGGGGATTGACAGAAGAAGGGGTAAATTTCTTGTACAATCTAGAATTACAATTAGGTGGAGATTGGCGAGATAGCGAACATGTTGTATTGGATGCGAACGGGAATGTTATAGCGATAAAAGTGCATGATGTAGGAGATGATGGATATACAATAGGTCCTGGTATATATGTTAAAGATGATGAAACTTTCAGATATAGAGTTGAATATGCAGAGACATTAGAAATTGATTGGAATATAGTTGGTTCCGAGGTTCCTATGGAAAAAATAGAGACTATGTTTTCTTATATAGAGCCAGAAACTCATAGCTTAGTAAAGAGAATTGAACGAGTTACAGGAATAATATTTACAACTGAGCAATACGAAGCGGTTTTTTCGGTTTTATATTTGAGACCAGCATTATATAACAATATTATAGAACTGGTTAACACAAATGCAAATCAAGAAGAATGGTGTGATAACATAATGAAAGAGTTAAATGATTTAGAAAACGCAGAGGGTAATAAGGGGTGGCAACCAAGAATAGAATATGCAGGGAGATTATATTATGAAGGCATTTATGAATAAAAAATTTTTTACTAAAAGAATTCTCTTATCAATCGTATGTATTTTTTTTATGTTATCAGGTTGTAGCGATACGCAATTAGATGAATCTCTGACTTATTCTGAAGAATATGTTGAAGAGATATCCGATACAGAGTCTATAAGTGAGGAAGTTTTAAGCAAAGAAGAAAGTTACGATATATCCGATACTGATTTTCAAACGGAATTGAATGGTTACGAAGGTAAGTGGTATCGCACAGAGGTTGCATCCTATGAGTATGCAAGAATCGTAATCAGTGAATGGAAGGATGGAGAATCGTTTGACGTAGTGTTAGATGCGACATATGCCCTTTATTCCGGAACGGCTGAAGGAACGGCGCATTTTATAGACGAGGATGTGGCAGTGTTATATGATGAAACTTTTGGAGTTTTTTGCGATATACAAGAAAAGGATATTGATTATGGAATTTATTTCTATTTTACAGATAATTCAATTATAGTTACACATGACGGATATCTGAGAATGTTTTTTGGCGGTACAGGTATCGCCACCGCGCAGGGTACATATGTGCAGGGAGAACCCCAATATACTAATTGTACAGATGTGGCAGAAATATATACAACGGAAGAGTTAAATGTTGTTAAAGAACTTTTACAAGATGATTATGAAACATTGTTTGAATGGACTATAGAATCAGGGAAAATGGAAGAGTATTGTATCGATAATGGGCGATTATGGAAAGCAGAATATCCACCTAATGGTGCTGTGTGGTGTAATATTCTTATATATGATGACGGAAGTTATTTTGTTGAGGGCAGATATTGGAATGAAGAGTATAAATTTTATACCAATACGGATGCTTCAGAAATGCCGGACATAGAAATGTTAATAGATGGATAAATATATTTTATTTAGCTATATATAAGAAGCTGTTTATGATCTGACAAGAGGAGTAGAAATATCAACAAATACTATATTAACTTCAGAACAGTATTCTGCTGTATTTTCTTTGTTATATTGGAAACAAATTTTACAAGATGAAATAATTAGATTAATTCAGAACAATGCAGATAAAGAGACGTGGATTAGAGAATTGAGACAAGACTTGATAGATTATTTTGGCGAAGGTATTTTTGATAGATATTCAGGTTGGAATAGGAGAATAGAAAGGGCGGTGGATTTATATTTATATGGAATCTATTAAAGTTAAAATATATAAGTCATTAATTGTAACGTGTATTACATTAATATTTTTTATATTTATAGGATGCAAAGATAATTTTGCGAATGAAAGCGCGCTAATTCAATCAATAGAGAATATAAGTAATATTCAACTTATAGATAGTATTAAAAGTGAAGAAATGAACAACCAAATTGAAGAGGGAGAGCCTGTACTTGATGAGACGTTAGTGGGTTACGAAGGTGAGTGGTATCGCACAGATGTTGCATCCTATGAGTGGGCAAGAATTAAAATAAGTAATTGGGTAGAGGGCGAGTCTTTTGATGTATTATTACTTGCAAACTATGCAGATTATGGTGGTCCTGTAGAGGGAACGGCGAAATTTATTGCAGAAGATAAGGCTGTTTTATATGATGAAAATCTTATGGAAACATTTCAAAAACAAGAAGGCGATTATGGGGTGTACTTTCATTTTGTAGAGGATTCTATTATCGTAACGCACAATAATGATGTAAGACTATGGTTTGGTGGAAGCGGAATTGCAACAGCGGAGGGGACTTATATCCAAGGGGAGCCGGAGTATACAAATTGTACGGATGTCTCTGAACTATATACATGGAATGAATTAAATATGCTACAAGAACTTTTAGGAGAAGATTATGAAACTTTGTTTGAAGGCGTGATAGAATTTGGAGAGATAGAAGAGTATAGCATCGCTAACGGGCGGCTTTGGAAAGCAGAATATCCGCCGTATGGTGTTGTGTGGTGTAATATTCTTATATATGATGACGGAAGTTGTTTTGTTGAGGGCAGATATTGGAATGAAGAGTATAAATTTTATACCAATACGGAT
>CAZQBM010000069.1:0-11468 GCA_964591945.1 uncultured Lachnospiraceae bacterium
CGACAATACTAACATATTGAAAGTATTTTGTAAATAAAATCATTTTATAATCTTTTTATATTTTTATTTTAAAAGTATTTTCCCTGTTTACAAACCGCTTTTACAAAATAAAAATTGTATCCGCCGGCAAATCACACTTTCTATAAAAGTAATTGCAGACTTTCCCAAATTATACTAATATATAGAAGAACTGTTTTTGCATCGGTTCGTCTGTGACACCGAAGCATCATATTGAAATTACGTGAAACGGAGCATTTATATGTGGATAGCAGATAACTGGAAAGATTACGAAGTGTTGGCTACTTCAGGCGGCGAGAAACTGGAACGCTGGGGCGATTATATTCTGGTACGTCCGGACCCGCAGGTCATTTGGGACACCCCTCATACCCACAGCGGTTGGAAACGCAAGAACGGTCACTACCACCGCAGCAACAAAGGCGGCGGCGAGTGGGAGTTCTTCAACCTTCCCGACGAATGGTCAATTCAATACAAAGACTTAACCTTTCACTTAAAACCCTTCAAGTTTAAGCATACCGGCCTCTTCCCTGAGCAGGCGGTAAACTGGGACTGGTTTTCTTCTATTATAAAAGAATCCGACCGCCCGTTAAAAATCTTAAACCTTTTTGCCTACACAGGCGGTGCAACCTTAGCCGCTGCCAAGGCAGGTGCAAGCGTTACTCATGTGGACGCATCCAAAGGTATGGTTCAATGGGCTAAAGAAAATGCCGTAGCCTCCGGTTTAGGCGATGCACCCATCCGCTGGTTGGTGGACGACTGCGTCAAATTCGTAGAGCGCGAAATCCGTCGCGGCAACCACTACGACGGCATCATTATGGATCCGCCCTCATACGGTCGCGGACCCAAAGGCGAAATTTGGAAAATCGAAGAATCCATCTTCCCTTTTATCGAGTTGACAACACAGCTTCTGACCGAAGACTCTAAGTTTCTGTTAATCAACTCCTATACTACAGGACTTCAACCCGCAGTGCTTTCTTATATGATTAACACTGCCATTGTGTCTAAGTTTGGCGGTAGCGTGGAAGCTAATGAAATCGGTCTCCCCGTGTCAGAAGACGGCCTTGTTCTTCCCTGCGGTGCTTCAGGACGCTGGACCAAATAAGCCGGCACCATATTTTAATCTGCGAATATATATTATGATAAAAAAGAGAATTGCCTCAACTTTGAAGCGATTCTCTTTTACTTTTCAATCTTTCTATTCCAATCACCTAAATGCATTCTGTTCTATACATCCAAGCACAGCCTTTATAATACTGTCAGTCCAAACCCGATAAATAAGATATTCCTAATCACCCACTGTCCGAGTAGCACACCCACGCCCACATAAATCAGGCCTACAATAGGAAACTTCTTGAAACCGATTTTCTCGGTATGCATATAAAGGAATGTATTTATCATAAAAACGACATATACGCCGACACCGTAAATTACAAAAGGATTGTATAGAAAACTCTGCCATATATGTCCGTGCATCAAATGATAAAAAGCCCTCGTAGCCCCGCATCCCGCACAATAAAACCCAACGGTATCGCGGAATACACAACCGTGCTCTCTTGCAAGAATCACATCGCCCTTCCACCAAATCACAATTGCAGCCACAATAAAAAGAACCAAGCCAATCTTGCCTACCAAATACCATTCTTCAATTATATGCTCCGGATGTCTTTTGGCATTGTCGTACATTCTTTTGCTCTCCGTCCAATTCATCACTTACTCTGTACTTCTCTTGCGGCCCTTAACACAACATACTTTTCCGCATCTCTTTTATAAAATCACTTCCATGCCGACCTTCTGTGGTTTCAATCCGCATTTCTCGTAAAACTTCATCGCGCCTTCATTGCAAGACCACACATTAAGCGTCACATTATAAAAACCATTCTCTTTTGCAAACGCCAATACATAATCATACAACTGTTTTCCCACGTGTTGCCCGCGCAAAGTTTCGTCCACGCACAAATCGTCAATATACAAGGTTTTGACATCGGTTAAAATATTATTGTTCACATACTGCTGATATACACAAAAAGCATATCCCATCACAACGCCC
Organism: uncultured Lachnospiraceae bacterium; assembly: GCA_964591945.1. GTDB lineage: Bacteria > Bacillota > Clostridia > Lachnospirales > Lachnospiraceae > UBA3766. Next base: position 2,066 of record CAZQBM010000069.1, read on the forward strand.
TGCTCGTCCCTTGCCACAAAAATCGGTCTGCTGTCATCTTCGATAATTGCTGCAAGTTCTTCATCGGTGTATTTCTTCACATCCGCTTTAAACAAATCCGGTCTTCCGTTATGATGTACCATCAATACCTGTTTTAAAAGCTTGTTAATGCCTTCCATATCTTTTATCTGTGCACGCTCGATTATCATGATAATCCTCATTTCTCTTTTTCTAAAACACTTACGCTTATTACAATTGATAAAAGCAATTACTCCCCAAACGGCTCCATGCTTCTTTCCAAAATCCCGTTCATATGCGCAATCGCCATTCCGTAGTTGGTGACGGGAACGCCGCTTTCCGCGCAGGTCCGCAAGCGGTTTTGCATCATCTGCTCCGTCAAGGTACAGCCACCGCAATGAATCACCAACGCATAGTCCTTAAAATCTTCCGGAAAATCATTTCCCGAACACAAATCAAACTCTACCTTCTTACCGGTAGTCTTTCGAATCAGGGCAGGAATTTTAACACTGCCGATATCCCCGCATTGTCTGTGATGGGTACAACCTTCCGCCATAAGAATGCGGTCACCGTCCTGCAAGCCATCCAACACCTTCGCTCCGTTTACCAAAGTCTCAAGGCTTCCTTTGTATCTTGCAAATAAAATCGAAAACGAAGTAAGCAACACATCTTTCGGCACAATCTTTGACACCTTACCAAACGCCTGGGAATCCGTAATTACAAGTTTCGGCTTGGCACCAAGCTTCACCAAGGTCTCCGCAAGCTCCGTATCCCTACACACGACGCTGATTGCGCCCGCGTCCAAAATATCGCGAATGGTCTGTTGCTGGGGCAGAATCAATCTTCCCTTGGGCGCTGACGCATCAATGGGCACAACAAGCACTACCACATCGCCGGGCTCTAACAAATCGCCCACGATTTTTTTATCGGTAAGTTGATTTCTTCCCAGCTTGGCTATGGCCTTTTTTAAAAGCGGTATCTGATAGCCGGTCATGGCACTGACGTAGATGATATGCTTTTCTCCGTCTTCCGGAATTCCTTCTGCAACATTGCCCGGCTTAGTATTCTCATTTACAACCGCTCTTCCAAACGCCCGAGCCGGCATCTCCTCATTCTCATTGCCTTCTTCCAAATCCACCTTATTCATTGCAATGATATAAGGAATTTTTAATGCCTCAAGACGTTCAATCAACGCCTCTTCTTCTGCCTGTAATCCATAAGCAACATCGGCTACCACGATTGCAATATTAACTTCTTTGAGAATTGCCTCCGTTTTCTTCACACGAAGTTGCCCAAGGTTTCCTACGTCATCCAGTCCCGGTGTGTCAATCATCACCACAGGTCCTAACGGCAGAAGTTCCATAGCCTTACGCACGGGGTCCGTTGTGGTTCCCGCCACTTCAGACACCACCGCCAAATCCTGCCCAGTCACCGCATTGACAAGGCTGGACTTCCCGGCATTGCGTTTACCGAAAAACCCGATATGAATACGTTCCGATGACGGTGTTGCATTTAAGCTCATGGTGCTCTCCTTCTTTAAAATCTAAAATCTCTCGAATTGGAATTTTTAATATCTTCAATATGTTCTTTTGCTATTTCCCTGGTACGCTCGCGGGGAATTTTTTCCAGTTCTTTTTCAATTAAGGCAAAGCCTGTCTTCTTCGTTTCTTCCGAAGCATAATCCACCAGATATTCCGTCAGCGTCATCAGCGCATTGGGATGACAAAAATTGAGAATCTGCCCGCTTTTACAAAAGCTCATAAAACGGTCGCCGGTACGACCTTCCCTGTAGCAAGCCGTACAGAAGGAAGGAATGTGGCCGTTGTCCATCAGCCATTTGACAACCTCATCCAGGGTACGCTGGTCTGATACATCAAACTGTTCCGAATCGTGGGGACGTTCTTCCTCGGTATATCCGCCTACGGAAGTTCTGGAACCACCGCTAATCTGGGAGATGCCCAGGCGAAGTACACGCTCACGAACCTTCTCGTTTTCGCGTGTCGAAATAATCATACCTGTGTAAGGCACAGCCAAACGGATGCAGGCAATGATTTTTTCAAACTTATCATCTGCCAATGAATTATCAAACTCGTCCGGATCAATATCGTCAGCACGTTTCAAGCGGGGAACGCTGATGGTGTGGGGACCCACGCCATGCACCGCCTCCAAATGCTCTGCATGCATAATCAATCCAGCAAACTCGTACTTATAAGTCTCCAATCCGAACAACACGCCAAGGCCTACATCATCAATACCGCCTTCCATAGCACGATCCATCGCCTCGGTATGATAATCATAATCGTGCTTCGGTCCCGTAGGATGTAACTTCAAATAGCTTTCCTTGTTGTAGGTTTCCTGGAATAAAATATAGGTGCCGATGCCCGCCTCTTTCAACTTACGGTAATCTTCTACCGAAGTCGCCGCAATGTTTACATTCACGCGGCGGATTGCACCATTCTTGTGATTGATACTGTAAATGGTTTTGATACATTCCAAAATATACTCAAGCGGATTGTTAACAGGGTCTTCCCCCGCTTCAATCGCAAGACGCTTATGCCCCATATCCTGCAATGCAATTACTTCCGCTTTCACTTCTTCCTGGGTAAGTTTCTTACGGGTAATATGTTTATTCTTGAAATGATACGGGCAGTACACACAACCGTTCACGCAATAGTTCGACAAATAAAGCGGTGCAAACATAACGATACGGTTCCCGTAAAAAGCCAACTTAATTTCTTCTGCAATTTTATAAATCTCTTCAATCTTCTCAGGGATTTCACACGCAAGCAAAACCGATGCTTCCCTATGCGTCAGCCCTTCGCACACAAGTCCGTTGCCCTCTTTTTTAGGACGGGCCTTTTCCAGAATTTCATCAATCAACGCAACATTGTTTTTATTCGCCTCCGCATACGCAATTGTCTCAAGAATCTCCCCATCATTTATAAACTCTTCTGCCTTTAATGACTTCGGATTATATACTGCCATTTGTATTTCCTCGTCTTTCATTTGTTTCTGTATTTTATCTTCTTTCGATGTACTTTTCCTTCATTTATTCGCGCACATCTCCCCGGTCCGTCACCACACGATAACCAATCGCACGCATGCGTGCCTTAAGTTCTTCCACATTCTTTGCAGCCTCGCTTCCGCCGTGAGCCTTGTTATTATACAGTTCATACTTATGCTTCGCATGAATCGGCGAAAGGTTTGGCATTACTACATTCGCTCCTGCAAGAATCCCCTTCTCGCAACCTTTCGCATCCAAGGTTGCCAACGCGGTAGTCGCCGGTAAAAGTATATTCGGTTTAATCAGCCTGATAATGGATAAAAGATAACAGGCCAATCCAACATCCCCTGCTTTGTCTTGTGCAAACTGCGTTGCATGATGCGGGATAAAAGGCCCTATTCCGCACATCGCCGGCTGAAACTCTTCAATCCATTTTAAATCCTTTGCAAGCGTCTCTGTTGTCTGCTCCGGGCTTCCTACCATAAAACCGCAACCGGTCTGAAAACCGATTTTTTTCAAATCTCTCAATGCCTGCAATCTGTTTGCCAGCGTTAATTCTGCCGGGTGCAGGCTTGCGTAATGTTCTTCATCTGCCGTCTCGTGCCGCAAAAGATAACGGTCCGCGCCCGCCTCGAACAAACGCCCAAAGCTTTCTTTCCCACGCTCGCCAAGCGAAAGCGTCACTGCGCAATCAGTATAGGTGACTTTCATTTCTTTTATCAAATCACATAAGAAATCATCCGTATAAAAAGCATCTTCACCGCCTTGCATCACGAAGGTACGAAACCCCAATGCATAGCCTTCCGCGCAACAGGACAGAATCTCCTCCCGTCTTAAACGATAACGCTCACAAGCCTTATTACTTCTTCGGATACCGCAATAAAAACAGTCATTCTTACAGTAGTTACTAATTTCAATCAGGCCCCTGATAAAAACATCTTTACCGTAGACTTCCTCTCGAACCGCCCTTGCACGCACAGCCAGAAGTTCAGCTATCTCTGCATCGTATCCGTCAATCAACTCGGCATATTCTTCAAGCGCAAGACTATGATTCTTATACAATTTATCCGTTATAAAAATCAATCGCTCCCTCATACGCTTACTATTCTCCCCATCTCATTTCAGACTACTGTCATTCTCCGAAGCTTAACATCCACCGGACTCATAATCTTTTATCTCTCCGGTCTGATTACCGAATCATCTCCAGCAACCGGCATTCCATACTCTCCTGCCACATTACCCACAACACGCCTTCTTTTACGGAAATTTCCGCAGGCTGTCCTACAAACTCATTGCTGACACCCAAGGCCCTGTTGTTCACAAGTGTTGCGTCATCAAGAGTATATTTTAAACCTTTGATACATACACCCTTGGCTTCCTGCGTTGCCGCAAAAACCGAAACCGTTCCGTAATAATCATCCGTAAAATGCAACGTCCCACCACCAATTGCCGTAATGGTGCAATCGGGACAGAAGCAAAACACTTCCGCGCCTTTTTGACACAAATCCGTCAACAACTGAAGATTTGCCAGCGTATGGTCAAGGCGTCCGCCACTGATACCAAAAAGGTACAACTTCCGATATCCTTTCTCTATGGCAATCGTTGCGGCCAAAGCCACATCTGTATCATCCTTTTCTACCGGGTGACATACAATGTTATCGCCCTTAGGAAGATACCCCAAGGAATCAAAATCTCCCACAATCAGGTCAGGGTGATACCCTGCCTCCTCAATATATACAAGACCGCTGTCCGCGGCTATAATGCAATCTTCTTTCGTAGGATAAAAGCGGTCTATATCAAAGTCTCCTCCGCCTACAATATAACAAATTCCGGTCTGTTCCATCTATCGTTTCCTTTCGGCGCATTTCGTCCCTTTTCTTCCAAGCAAACTTTCATTTGCATATTTTATCTGTATAGGTTTTACCTATTTCTCTTCCGCGCAAAGCACTTCGTTTAATGCATTCAAAACCCGCTTCTTATCCGCGCTCCAAAGTGGCGCAATCAGCGTCTTTTTATTGCCGTCTCCGGTCAGCCTATGAATCGCCATAGTCTCCGGAATCAAATCCACGCATTCTTTAATTGTCTGCAGATACTCTTCCATGGTAAGCGTGTTAAAATTCCCCGCTTCATAATCCTTAGCAAGATCCGTCCCCTCTATCACATGCAGGAGCTGTAACTTAATGCCTTCGGCCTTGCTTTCCACGACATAACGCACCGTTTGTAACATATCCTCTTTCGATTCACCGGGCAGACCGATAATCACGTGGGTAATCACTTCCACACCTATAACGTGCAGGTCTTTTACGGCCTTGTCATACACTTCCAAAGAATATCCGCGACGAATATATTCCGCAGTTTGTGAGTGAATGGTTTGAAGTCCAAGCTCCACCCACACAGGCTTAATCGCATTCAGCCTTGAAAGCATATCCAGTATCTCTTCCTGCAGACAATCAGGCCTTGTCGCAATGGATACCGCTACCACTTCATCATCTTCCATAGCTTCCAGAAACTTTGGTTCCAGAAATTCCACACTTCCGTACGTATTGGTAAAAGACTGAAAATAGGCAATGTATTTGCCACCCTTATTCTTGGACGCAACCTTTTCTTTGGCCAATTTTATCTGCTCTTTTATGGACAATGTTGCGCTCTGTGCAAAATCTCCCGAACCGGTATCTGCGCAGAAAATACAACCACCCACCCCAACCGTTCCGTCACGGTTGGGGCAGGTGCATCCACTACTTAATGCAATTTTGTATACTTTGGTTCCAAATCTCTCCTTGAGATATTGGTTCAGACTTTTATACATGATAAATATCCGTAAACTCCGCAATCTCTCTGTCTACAGTGCAAAGGTCTTTTACGTTCAAGTCTTCCACGTCGTAATGACCTGTAATTCTTGCATATTTCTTCAAACCTTCTGTCATCTTAATCATATCGTCGGGACGGTTTCTAAGTGCAATGACATCCGCACCCATTGCCATAATCTTCGCAAGCTCTTCCGCATCTTTGGCACCGTCCAATGCAATCACGATGTCCATACCGGACTGTACGGTATTCAAGAACTTGGTTGCACGATGTAATGCATAAGGAAGGGGCACTACATCAAAGTTATTTAATACAACATAGTCAGGTTTTGCAAATACGCAGAATTCCAAATCTCTCTCAATTCTTGATGCCCCCATCTTAATACCAATAGGACATCCGTCTGATTCGAGACGTAAGAAGTTTACTACCTGGCGCAAATCTTCTTTGGAATTGATGGTCTTTTCAATACCGTTACCATGACCTACAATAATTTCAATAGCGTCTGCCTGCTGATAATCTTCACTAGTCAAACCGCTGTTTGGAATATACTGAACCATATTGTAATCTCCTGTAGAGAATACAGGGTTATCAAGCACCAAAGGTCTCTCGGATGCAATACCAAGAACCGTTCTGCCTTCCACTTCTGTTCCTTCCGGTAAAGGCATAGGATTTAACTGTGCGGGCACAATGAGAATCTTCTCAAGGTTGTTGCAGTATTCTTTCTTCTCTTCTTCAATAGAATCGCACTGTTCTGCCAAAGGAATATCTTCTTTGAATGCTACAGGTTCCTGTGCAAAAAGTTCTTCCGCCAGATTTGCTTTGAATTCATGCTCATTTACATCATCTTTCGCTTCTTCTGCAAAATCAACGAATACTTCTTCGATATCTTCATCGGTAACTTCTTCGTCTACCACTTCATCCATTGCCTTGGTAACAAAGTTTACTCCGGCAACGGTAGCACCGGTTGCCACACCTGCTTCTACCACATCATCCAAGAAGGACCAACCCTTGATTACGGGTGCTTCTTCTTTGACTTCTTCGTCAGCTTTCACTTCTTCAGCCGTTTCTTCAGCAGCTTCATCTGCATCTTCTACAACCTGCGTTTCATCAACAGTGTCAGCCTGCTCTGCAACTTCTTCTGTCACAAAATCATCTTCCGTTACTTCCGTAGGAATCTCATCAATTTCCTCAAAGAAGAAAGGTTCGTCATCTTCTTCGGTTTCTGCATTTGCATCTTCTAAAATGTCTTCCACTGCGTCTTCATTTTCTGCTGAAATCTCCTCTGCAGCTTCTTCCACTTCTTCTGTAATGTCTTGTGCTACAGCTTCAACTGTTTCTTCCACAACCTCTTCAACAGCTTCATCCGCGTTTTCATCGGCAACACACTCAACCATTTCTTCCAGGTCTTCCGATGCCACTTCATAAACATTATCTTCTATAGCATCTTCAAAATTTGCAAACAATTCTTCGTCAGTATCCTCTTCCTTAGCTTCCTCAAAGAAGAACGGTTCTTCATCATCTTCTACGGCAGCCTCAACAATCATTTCTTCAGGCGCTTCCACTGCTTCTTCTGCAAGCTCTGTGGCCGCCTCTTCTGCAACTTCTTCCGCAACATCATCCAATTCAATGGTTTCTACGCCGTCTGCACTTACCACTTCAATACGTCCGCCCTCAGGCACATCGTCAGCAAATTCAATCGCGTCAATTGCACTGAATACTTCTTCTTCCGAAATACCTGAATCTCCGTGATGATGTTCTTCTTCCATACCCATCATTGCATCCATTGTCATTTCGGTAAAGAAATCATCATCGTCCTCATCCAAATAATCTACAACTTCAGCAGATTCGTCTTTTAAAACTTCCTCTTCCAAAGTTTCTTCAGCCGTTTCTACTGTTTCTTCAGCCATGTCTTCCACTGCAAATTCATCTTCATCATCTGCAAAAATATCAACAACTTCCGGTTCTTCCGCAGGCATAACCATACCGATATTCTCAGCTTTCACTACGGAATCGTTTTTATCGTTAAAAGGATCAATTACGCGCTGTACGGTACCGCCACCGCTGTTCCACAAAGGTCTGAAATTATCTTCTTCCTCTTCCTCGGTAATAATGTGAGATGTTCCCACAGGTTCAGCAGAAGAATAAAAGCTCTCAATTCTGCTGTTGAATGCAGGCATATCATCATCTTCCATAGCAACTTCTTTTACCTCTTCAACGATTTCCTCAGCCACAGCATCTTTCACTTCTTCTGCAGGCTCTTCGCCACCGATTACCTTCTCTACACTGCCCATGGCATTGCTGATGGTCCAGCCGGTTGTATTATTGCTTACAGGCTCTTCTTTCTTCTCTGCATTTGCAGATACAGGAGTCCAGAAATCCTGACGTCTTTCTACCACAAATTCAGACTCGGGTGCTGTAATCACGTCCGCATCTTCTTTAATTTCTTTATACATTGAGAAGGGTTCTTCTGCTGTTTCGCCAACAACTTCTTCTTTTACTTCCCCGTAAAAATCAGCCGCGGTTTCTTCATCTTTAGCGTCTTCCTTTGCTTCTTCAAAGAAATTGTCTTCAGCCTTCACTTCTTCAACGAAATCTTCCGCTTCCTTAACCTCTTCTTTTACCGCTTCAATCGGATTGTTGTCCGCATCCAAAGCAATAAAATTCTCTTTCCCTTCATTACAAATCGGGCACTCGGTCAACTCATCAAAAGTTCTGCCCGCATGCTGTTCATTGTAAATATAACCACATACCTTGCATTCGTATTTTGCCATATGTATCCTCCCTTAATTCGGTAACCCGTTTTTATACCCAAACATAGAAATAGCATACCATATATTCATACTTTTTTCAATGAAAAACCACAGGCGCCAGTAAGCACACCTGTGGTTTTGAATAAATTATTTGTGTATAGCAGAATTGAAATGCGCAATATTGTTATCTTATTCCTCAATACGCTGGTATACCTCATGAAATGTCGTACTGCCACCCCATGCATGTGTATAGAGATATTCCCCGTCTTGCGATGTTGTCAGTTCCTCCAGAAAATAACCTGGTATCCAATAATGCAAATACGGGAACTGTGTTTTCTCCCATCTCACATATCCTTTTTCTATCCAATTTCCTTGCACATAATCTTCAGCCTTCTCCACTTTTTCTTCATCTTCTGTAATGGAAACATAATATGCATCTTCATAACAAATATAATGACCTTCGTCAACATAAACATGATATGCCGGAAAACAATCGCCTCTAATTATAATTAAAAGCATTGTTACTACGGCATGCAATATGAATGGTGTAATCACAATAACCAATTGCTTTTTCATTATTATCAAATTATATCTTCTCATCCACGCGCTTATAGAATCTATCTTTTCCACTTAAAGGATCGGTAATTGCTATATACTTTTTGCCCTCGGCATAATCCAGACTGTTACACATTATACTCGGAATCCAGTAATCAAAATAAGGAAATTCTATCGGTTCCTTTAACACCATCTCTTTATCATCAAACCAAGCTCCATTTATTTCCTTATTAAGCAAGGAAAGTTCTTCTTCATCAGTTATTTCGACATAATAGTCATTATTATAATAAAT
>CAZQBM010000070.1:0-11368 GCA_964591945.1 uncultured Lachnospiraceae bacterium
TTCACCGTCTTTATCTTCAAATACTATTTCTGCCTCACGGTTTAATGCCATCATATTTCTTTTATACGTAGGAAGTTCCTTGGTCAATCCATCGCATCGGTTAAAAATAATTAACTCCGACTTACGCACCATATCGCCAATCATTCCGCGCATATTGGTGTAATACACCGGAAAAGTCTGCGCATTAATGACGGTAATCTGCTGACCTATTTTCCAATGCCAGGGGAACTTTAAATCCTTGTACGGCCACATACCATTATATTCAATGATAATACGTCCCGGTCTGTGCTTCTTCTCCAGTTCCATCAACTTGGAAGAAGTAAAATCTTCCTTACTTTCGATTACTTCCATAACCGTATTGGTTTCTTGTAAAAGGGCATCCTCGTATTCCAATTCACCTTCTTCACACACCACCAAAAGAGTCTTCTCTTTGCTCTTAAAATAAGGCTGCTGCATAGTAAACTTAATGAATTCTGTTTTGCCGCTTTCCAGAAAACCGTTAATGATATATACTGCTTTCATTTCTATTCTCCGTTCTAAAGTGATTTACACTATTTCCGTTTAGAAATAACTGCTTACACTCCAAATAATGCTTTCAAATTGTCTTCTGAAATCTTGCTGCCGATTACACAAATCTTACCGGTTACGTCAGGCGCACCGTTTCTGATATTCTTCTCATCGGGCACATAGTCAAAATAAATAAATCCGCCGTCTTTATCGGGAACCATACCTTTGGCGCGCAATACAAATCCGTACTTTCCGGCATCTTCCAATGCATCTAAGATGTCTGCAATTTCATCCTTGGTATAACTCTTGGGTGTTTCAAATCCCCAGCTTGCGAACACTTCATCCGCATGATGGTGATGATGATGTCCGTCATGGTCATGACATCCGCAAGTACATTCTTCGCCATGGTCGTGGTGATGATGGTGGTGCTCATGATGATCATGGTGGTGATGTTCATGACCTTCGTGATGATCATGTTCGTGGTGTTCATGATGCTCGTGATCGTGGCATCCGCAGTCACAATCTTCATCATGGTCGTGATGATGGTGCTCATGATGATGGTCGTGGCATCCGCAATCGCAATCCTCGCCATGGTCATGGTGGTGATGTTCATGATGATGCTTCTTCATCTCTTCCATCAATTCTTCTTCCAAAGACTTACCTGCTTCCATTGTCTCAAGAATCTTTGCACCGTCAATGCTGTCCCAAGGTGTTGTAATAATCGTCGCCTTTTCATTATGCTGTCTTAAAAGTTGTACTGCAGTCTGCACCTTATCTTCGCTGACATTCTGTGTACGGCTTAACACAATGGTGCCTGCGTTTTCAATCTGGTTGATAAAGAACTCACCAAAGTTCTTGATGTACATTTTACACTTTGAAACATCTACTACCGCAACAGCCGAATTCAACTTCACATCTGCCATTTCCGCATCCTGATTCAAGTCAGCCACCGCTTTGATAACATCTGATAATTTACCAACACCTGAAGGCTCAATCAAAACACGCTCCGGAGTATATGTTGCGATTACTTCTTTTAAGGCAGTGCCGAAATCACCTACCAACGAACAACAGATACAGCCCGAATTCATTTCGCGGATTTCTACGCCGGCTTCTTTTAAGAATCCGCCGTCGATACCAATTTCACCGAATTCGTTTTCAATTAAAACAACCTTCTCCTTATGTAAAACATCTTTTAACATCTTTTGTATAAAAGTGGTTTTTCCGGCACCTAAGAAACCGGAAACAATATCAATCTTAGTCATTTTATCTTCTTCCTTTCTTTGACTTTGATTTATTTGTGCGCAAAAATGCGTAAAATACTTTTTTATTCTGATGAACCAACTTTAGTAGGAAATACTGCGATACTCCGCCATGGCATCCGTAATTGCCACATTTACGGCGTCAACATCATTGGTTCCTACAAGAACGCCAATAAGCTTGCCCTTGGCATCGAAAGTACCGCCACCCGACATACCGTCCGTAACCGCTCCGTCGCATACCAGCATATCATTCTGGAACAAGGCAACAAACACGTCCTTCTCTTTGATGGTGCCCTCTACCACATCTTCCGCAACCCGGACGGAAGAACCAAGCATGTACACACTTTCGCCTGTTACAAGCAACGAATAAGCATCATTGTCGGCAATATAAGCTTCTTTAATCACTTCCATAACACCTTCCGGCACATCGGTAACTGCCACACGGATAAAAGCCACATCATTATACTTTCCGTACGCCAGCACAGTGCCGTATGCAGTACTGCCTCCATAAAAGCACACCAACGGCTTGGCTGTCTGTTCCACCACATGACTTGCGGTTATAATATCAACATACGAATCCGTAATATCGATAACCACACCGCTTCCGCCCAAGGTAATCGCAGTTCCCGATTCATCCGTGGCATCCGCCTCAACCCGCACAATGGAAGGTTTTAGTTTTTCCACTAATTCATCTTGGTCAATCTCACCAAAAACCGTCAACATCTTATCCTCCGACGTTGTTTCTTCCGAAGGTTCCATACTCTCAGAGATACTTTCTTCGGGCACTTCGTTATTTTTACAACCGGTAAAAACAACAGCCATAAGCAAAACAAGCAGTAAACCTTGCATTCCCTTTTTCATAAGCTCTCCTACTTCAAGAAACCGCTGACAATCTGGGCTTCCGCCTCTGCTTCCGTAAGTCCTAAGGTCATCAACTTAATCAACTGCTCACCGGCGATTTTACCGATGGCAGCCTCGTGAATTAAGCTTGCATCAATGTGGTTTGCCGTAATTTCAGGAACCGCACGCACGCACGCTTTATCCATAATAATTGCATCACACTCTGTATGACCGTGGCACTTGTTATTACCGTTGATTTTGGATAAAAACAACTGATAAGAATCATCCTTGGCAACCGAACGTGAAATCACGTTTGCACCTGAATTCTCGCCATCCAAATTTACCTCAAAATCAGTCTCTGCGGTCTGCTTACCGTGAGTCATGATTTTCTCTTTGATTACAAGCGTAGCGTTGTCGCCCAAAGTCGCTTTCGTGGTTCTCTTGGTGGAATCCACACCCTTAATCTGAACGGTATCCATTTCAAGGTATGCGCCTTCTTTTAACTCAATAATGGTTGTGGGGTTCATCACACGCTCACCGGTGCCTTCACCGCTTCCATAATGCTTCTCCACATACTTCACCTTGGAATTTTTGCCCACAACAAAGCTGTGGATACCGCTGTGCTCGGAACCTTCTTTACCGCCGTTGTGAATACCGCAACCTGCGATAATGGTAACATCACAGTCTTCTCCGATGATAAAATCATTGTATACCGATTCTTTGATACCGCTCTGCGTCAAAAGAACGGGAATATGAAGACTTTCTTTCTTGGTTCCGGGCTTGATGATAATATCAATTCCGGGTTTGTCCTCTTTGGTAATAATATCTATATTTGCAGTTGTGTTGCGCCCTGCCAGACCGCCGTTGGTACGAATGTTGTACGCACCGGTGGGAATCTCGTGAAGGTCAGCCACCTGCTCTAATAAATTCTTCTGAATTGCGTCCATTTTATCCTGCTTTCCGCATATTTTATGCTGTGAAATTTCTTTTACTGCTCCATTTTATCAAGAAGTGTTTTACATCCTACGTCTCCGTATAAAAGTCCCGGTAAAACATCATCTTTTTTACCCTGGGCAGACACTTCTCCGTTTGCCAATACAATGATTTCATCGGCAATGTTTAAAATACGTTCCTGATGCGAAATAATGATGATGGAACCGCCCATTTTGGCATGCATATTTTCAAATACCTGAATCAAATTCTTAAAGCTCCAAAGGTCGATACCTGCCTCAGGCTCATCGAATACGGAAACTTTCGTTCCGCGTGCCATAATCATAGCGATTTCAATTCTTTTTAATTCGCCGCCGGAAAGACTGGCATTTACTTCACGGTTAATATATTCCTTGGCGCAAAGCCCAACTTCCGATAAGTATTTGCAAGCCTCTGTAACAGTAATCTTCTTACCTGCTGCCAAAGTAATCAAATCTTTCACGGTAATGCCTTTAAAACGCACCGGTTGCTGGAATGCAAAGCTGATACCCATTTTCGCCCTATCGGTAATGGATACATCCGTAATATCCACTCCGTCCAAAAGGATTTGACCCGAAGTAGGCTTAATAATACCGGCAATCAATTTGGCCATAGTGGATTTACCACCGCCGTTGGGGCCTGTAATTGCCACGAATCCATCATTAATGGTTACATTTATATTTTTGATAATTTCCTTCTGTGTATTGTTCTCTTCCACACTGTAGGATACATTTCTTAATTCAAGCATCTTAACGCTCCTCTCCTTGTCCTAAAACACCACCTTTTAGTATAACAATCTGTACTGAAAAGTCAACCTCCATACACAGTCCGGGCACAGCTTTTGTTTGCAATGTATTAACAATTATTTCACGATTCGTTGGTTTCTTTTACCGGCATTATGTGCTATAATGAATTTATATAAGATGACTGTTTGACAGGTCATAAGAAGAAAGAAGGTAATGTATGGAATCTGTATTGCTTACTTTACTGAATCAGGACTCTTCACCGATTGAAAAAGAACTCCAAGAGTTAAAAAGCTGGAATTTATTTCCGGTTTTTGAATATTATGTAAAAGCGCTAAAAAAAGAAAGCTTATATCAAAGTCATATACACGGCATCGGACACATCGAACGAGTACTTCTCTTTGGCGGACTGATTGCAATGCAGAACCATTGCTCAGAAGAAGACACCCGTCTTCTGCTTCTCGCCTGCTCCTACCATGACATCGGACGAATCGACGATTCTTTGGACGATGACCACGGCAGACGTTCCAGCGAGAAGTTACCGGAAGTCATTTCTATAGATGCCAACGATTTGGCGTTTGTACAGGCTGCTATTTATGCACATTCTATTAACGACGTGCTTATGGAAGATACCATTCGCAATTTCGGGATATTCGATAAGCAACGTGCGCTCTCCATTGCAAGAATGCTGAAAGATGCCGACGCTTTAGACCGCGTCAGAGTAATGGATTTGGATCCTCGCTTTTTACGATATCCTTGTAGTGAACAGTATGTGGATTTTGCTTATGAATTATACAAAGTTTACCAAAAACTTGAAAGCAATTAAGTGATTATACTTTTATATATTCTTTTCGGAATATTTTGTGTGGGTAAAACAATTTTAGGGGGACAATATTATGCAACAGGACGATAAAATCTTTTTATATGAACAATTTCAGCAATATGCGGTACAGGAAGCCATGGCAAATTCCATGGAACAATTTCAGCAGTTGGTGACCAAATACGGTTGCGCTATCAAGGAAGTACGTACCAAATTTGAAGTTTTAAACGAGGAACTTTCTATCAAAAGTAAGAGAAATCCGATTCACGCAATTAAGTCACGTATCAAAAATCCCAAAAGCATCATTGATAAGCTTCAGCGTAAGGGCCTTGCTTTTACATTGGAAAATATGCAGAACGAATTAAATGATGTGGCAGGTGTCCGTGTTATCTGCGACTTTGTAGACGATATCTATGAAATTGCCGATATGCTTTTAAAGCAGGACGATATCCGCTTAATTAGTTACAAGGACTACATCCGCGAACCCAAACCCAACGGGTATCGCAGTTATCATATGATCGTGGAAACGCCTGTATTCTTCTCCGAAGGCAAAGAATTCCTTAAGGTAGAAGTTCAGCTTCGTACCATCGCCATGGATTTCTGGGCAAGTCTTGAACACGAATTAAAATACAAGAAGGACTTATCGCAGATTGACAGTGCTTCCATCAGCGCACAGCTTCTGGAATGTGCCACTACAATTGCAGATATGGACTCTAAAATGCAGGACATCAAAAATCAGATTTATCCAAGATTTCCTCAGGAAATGATGCAACAGGTTGAAGATATTTAGCTTATAAAAAAGACAGATACCGAATCAGTATCTGTCTTTTCTTTTTACAATTTTATCTTAAGTATATTTCGGGGGGAATCATGGTATTTCTTGTAACCACTCATCTCAAGTATGTCAGGTATTCTTTCATCTTTCGTACCTTACGTTTCCTCTGACGGTATCTTTCGCCGGCTCTTTCGTACTCTCCTGTGCTCTTTGGCACTTACATTATCGCTAATGTATTTTTTACTATACAACACTGACTACACCATTTCTACACCAAACAACAAGATTTTATAAAAATCGACACAAATACCCTGCTGTTGTTTCCGCCCAACTGTAATTACTCATATATTCGCCGTTATATTGTTTGGCGATTAGCTTGTCCCCTGCCATAAGCTTGTAAAAGTCGCAATCCACCCCCGTAACGTCTATCGACAGACAATTCCGCCTTCTACGGATAAAACGGTCACATTTGTGCCTTTTAAGGCTTTTCATAAGGTCTGACACAATGGTTTGAAACTGTCTCTGCTGGGAAAAATTATATTCTTTATCTTCCCACAACACAGCGCAGGCCTCCGCCGTAGTAACCGTTGCCCCGCGCCTGTCAATCAGATATGCCAGCAATTCTTTTGCCTTGGAACGGCCAAATGATATTGGCACTCCCCTGTAAAAAACTTCAAAATTCCCAAAGGTCTGTACTTTTAACAGATGCTCTTCACTCTGTTCTTCTTTTACAGTATTTACGATAATTACGGATATTTTATCTTCGGTAAGTGCCTGCACATCTGCCAACGCCTCGTCAAAATGCTCGTACTCCCTTGTCACAGTCAAATCCGACTGTAAAAGACATGCTTGAATATCAGCGTTATCGCAGACTTCATTTACAACAAATATCCTCATGCACACTTTCCTTTTTGATTTTATTTGCTCTTTGCCTATTTCCTCTCTGTTGTACTAATAGCAAAAAAGCACCGCAATAACCGTTTCGATTATTGCGGCATTCTTACTGCCCTTATCTAAGCGTTTCTTACTTCATTACGCAAAGCAGATTCATCTTAGCACCCGCATTCGCGTAATTTACTTCGTGATCGTATACCAAATCCTTTAATACATCTTCCAACTCACTCTTGCTTACATCCGCAGGGATACGAATGACTGCACAATCTGAAGTTTCAAGTTGCTCTGCGAGGATTTCATCAGCTTCGGATAAATCATCCACTGCCCATCCGTTCATATAATAATATTCTTTAGTATCATCATTTGCTGCATAATATGAAGAATTCACAAGTGCAGTATTGTCCGGAACCAAAATCCCCTGAATCTGCTCATCTGTTACATTACACAATGCATTGGTAAAAATGTCAATATCATTATTTGTAACATCAAGAACACACCAGCTGTCATCAATTTTAACACGGTTCCATTCGTGAGGTCCACCGTAAAGTGCACCGATTTCGCAAACAGCATCCAGGCCTGAAATACGTGCTACCATGATAAACGCTTCAGAATAACTCTCGCACACGCCATAGTTCTCGCAAAGAATACCGTGAGGAGTATGGGAATCAATGAACTGCTCTGATAACATAGAATCATCGATTTCACCTGTCTGTGTAGAATCATAATCATAAGAAGCATTTGTTCTAAAATAATCGTTAATTGCAAGGACTTTCTCATAATCAGACATTCCGTCTGTAATGATTTCATCCCTGATTGCATATGCAGCATCCAATTCCTCTTTTGCTTTCGCAAATCGCTCATCGGGTGTTTCTGCATATTTTACCATAATTGCCTGATACTCGGGTGAATAATTTACCTCTGTCAAAACACCGCAAATGGGGTTCTGACGGTATGCTTCAATAAACAATGCTGCTGTATATTCAAGATTTGCCGCATCCGGGAATACTTCCATGGGAACGGGGATTACTTCACTCTGCGCAATCAAGCACATCGCCATCCATGCCTGCATATCATTGCATGCAAAGATCATCTCACCAACTCTGTCACTGCCTAATACCTCAATATTTGCTTTTACAGGACCTGCCAATTCATTCATTAACTGAACCGGCTTGCTCATATCATCGGTTGATGTCTGAGGGGCTGCTGCGGTCTCATCTTCCGATGTAACTTCAGAAGGTTCTTCTGATTCTTCTTCAGAAGGTTCTTCCGACTCTTCTTCGAAGGACTCTTCCGACTCTTCTTCCGAAAGTTCTTCTGACTCTTCTTCCGAAGGCTCTTCTGTTGTCGTCTCATCTCCTGTTGAAATACCATCTTCTGATATTTCTTCGCGGAATGCATCAATAGCCTCTGCTAATTCCTCATCTTCGTTATAACTTATATTTACTTGAGGATCCGGTGAACTGCTGATTTTACCTAAGATTTCATCCTGTCTCTCTGTAATTACATTACTTTCTGCCATCACATCTTCGTGAGTCATACCATTTAATGTAATAAAAAATTTATCAAACAAAGTATTTGCAACATGTGCCTTAATACTCATTTTATACTCATCGTCAGGATAAATATAAGTCTGCGCACCGTGATAATCAATTACCATCTGCTGAATGGAACCGTCTGCCATTTCCACATCTACATACGTAGGGATATCTTCCACCGATGTAATGTCTACTTCAATCATTGTATCTGCAATTTGATAAGGAAGTTTCATTGCTATGTCACGTACGTCTACAAGGTTACTTGTGCCGGACTGTTCGCCATCTTCACCAACTGCAACTACAAGGAAATAGCCATTTTCCATTTCATCATCATATTTTAAGGCATAATTCATAATTTCTACGCCATCCAATGTAACCGCATCCCCGGAGTAACCTGCATCCTGGAAATCCTGCATAATCAATTCCGAATATTCATCCATTTCCTTCTGACTTTCAAATTCATCGGCCGATACGGAAGTTTCGGTAGTAACGCATTCCACCGTATAACCATAGTCCATAAAATGCTCATACACTCTATATTCTACAGCACCGGGCACTTCCTGCCATGATAACATATAGCAGTTGTTTTCATCCACGCTCTGGGTAACCACGGGCGCCTGCAAATCGTGCTCTACCGTAAACGGTGTTACAACGGGACGTTCTAATTCTTCACCTGTTTCCAAGTCAATGTACTGCACCAAATATAACTCATTCATAGATCCCCAAGTTCCGTCATTGATATTAGAAGACCCCTCTTTGGTTAAATACAATGCGCCCTGCGGTGCTACACTAATTTTACCGTTATCATAAGTATTCCAGTTAAAATCCATTCCGCCCACATTGGCATAATCCGGACTGTTATATACTTTAAACACTTCATGTGCCATCATCCCCGCTTCTTCGCAACACTCGAACTCAAAAACGTAATCTGCAGGCAGATTTAGCATGGGCTGATTATAATCTTCCGGCAATTGGGAAGATGCATAATTGGTTGAAAGATAGTCCATCAAATCCATATCTGCTTCAATTGTGGCATTCCCATCGGAAGATGCCTGAGGTGCCGCTGTCGGTGTAGAAACAGCATTATTACCTCTGCACCCCGCCAAAGGTGCAACAGCCATAACCATTGCAAGCATCGTTGCTGATACTCTCACTAGATTTCTTCTTTTCATAAAACGTGAATTCTCCTTTTTATTTTGTCCTTTTACACTTAACACTAATCAAGTTAGGTATTGGTTGCAAGTTTTTATTCTTTTCGCATATAAATCCACCAATAAACGGGAAATGCTATAAATTGCAAACTGACAAAAACACAACACCACACTGTTTTCAATCCCGACTCCAAATTAGGATTTTTAAATGCATAAATACTAAAAACAATAATATCGGCTATACAAAACGGTATTGCAAGAAATGCACAACCTTCAGCACAAAGAAACGTAACTATTGCCAAAAAACCCATAAAATTACTTTGTGCTTCCGACAAATCAGTCCCTGTCATCGAGTAAAACATACTAACCCCAAAAATAATAACGAGTACCATTAGAATGCTGCAAAAACAAAATAATAATAATCCCAGCGGTCCAAATGCAAGCACACCATTCCAAAATTTTTTCATTTTACTTCCTCCTTAATGTCATCAGGCTTTCATCTCACATAAGATGAAAGCCTTATATCAATAACACCTGACATTCTGTTAAAAGGTTGCAAAATTTTTTATTACGCCGATAATTTTAAATTGGCGACTTACACTAATGCACTTTATACACCGTTTTCGTATCCTGCAACTTTAAATATCCTTTATCTGACAACCAAAACTTAATAGTCAATCCGTCTTCAAATACAGCCTTGTAGTACATATCTTCGCCTGTGTATTCATCTTCCGTACATTCTGCATTCTGCAATCGTTCCACAAGTTCCGCTGCATCCGCCTCGCTCATCAAATCTTGCTCATCAAAGTTCTCAGCATCTGTACAGTAAATCTTATCCAAGGTATCCCCGGTCATATATGAAACAAATATGGTTAAAAGTTCTTCGTTACTCTCTGCTTCTCCGTACCAACTAAGCCCCGAGAAATTCAACTCTACATATGACTCCGACATATCCTGACCGGCCACCATTTCATTGTTCAAATCCAAAGAAATGTTATCCTGTGAATCGGAAGTATCCTGTACCATCTGATTTCCGTCCGGCATCGTGCCCGGATTTGATTTGCCGCGAAGAATCCCTGTCATAAAGCCGGCGCCAACCACAAGTACCATCACTGCAGCTGCAACCAAAACACCCATATATGTGGGCTTTTTCTTACGTTTCTTCTCCATATTCATTTGAGCGACAAGATTCTTCTTAAAATTCTCATCCGCCTTGATTTCAGAAAATGATTTCTGATATTCGTCTTTAAAATTCATACTCTGCCCCCTTAAGCTTTTCCCTTAGCAATTCTCTGGCTCTGTGAAGTCTTGATTTGACCGCCGTTTCACTCATATTTAAGATACTGCAAATTTGCTTAATGGATAATTCTTCATAATAAAACAAATGCACTACCACACGATATTTCTCAGGAATATCCATCACTGCGTCGAAAACCTCGCTCCGGTCTTCCTTGGTTTCCGTAGCCACTTCGCCCACTTCCTCAAGGCTTGCGCGATGGCGAAACCAAGCTGTAGTCACAAAGGTATTTCCGGTATTTACCGCCACTTTAAGAAGCCACGCCTTCTGATGTTCTTCATCCCGAAAGGTATTCCCGGCCTTCGTATACTTAATATATTTTAAAAATACTTCCTGTGTAATATCCTGGGCATCGCTTACATTCTGCGTTCTGGAAAACGCAACCCTGTAAACCGTATCCGAATATTTCTCGATCAGCGCCTCTGCTGACATACTCTCATTTGCGATCAAAATTGACCTCCTCACCATTAACACCAGTTAGCTTTGCAAAAGGTTGCAAAATAATTTACTACTTTTATTTAAAAGTTGAATGCAAAACTAACTTCTGGTTTTATCCCTTCTGAAACTTTTTGCAAGAC
>CAZQBM010000071.1:0-11367 GCA_964591945.1 uncultured Lachnospiraceae bacterium
GTCTTGCAAAAAGTTTCAGAAGGGATAAAACCAGAAGTTAGTTTTGCATTCAACTCTTCAATAAATTTTAAAAAAGTTTTGTAACCTCTTACCGACTCAAACGTTATTATAAAAGATGTGTGTGTATGCCTTCGTATACATGTATATCAAAAAATAACGATATGAGGTGATATTATTAGAACAGCCCTGCTTTTATACCCTTATTGTAAGGGGGATATGTGTAAGGTTGTAAAAGGGGTAAAGGAAAACGAAATGCGGGTTGATGTATATGACATTAGCGTGGAACAACCTGACATATCGGAATATGACAGAATCGGAATTATATCGGCAAACGATGCATTTCAAATGGGAAAGCCATTGATGAAATATATAAGAGAAAATTTGCCGAGTGGTAAAGAGGTTTTTGTAATATATGCACATGGTGTGTATCGTACGGGCTGTATCGGTGAGCACCGGGCAATAATAGCAGAAAAAGAATGCACATTCCTTGGCGAATATGGTTGCTTGGGCTTTGACTCCTTCGGACCGTTTAAGGTATTTGGACAAAATTTGGAAAATTCCACTGTTGAACAAGAACTTCGTAAATGTGCCAAAATAATTATACAGTTATTGGAGATGTAACAACTGATGCGGATAGTGTTTTTTCGAGACAAAAAGTTAGAAGAAACACTATCTTTTTTTGTGAAACATTTATGTATCACATTGTTTCTTTATACCGATAATGATAAAATTACTAAGATAATTAACAATTTAAACTTTAATACTTGGAGTCTTAAAAATGAAACATTCCATCCGTAAACAGTTTTCGGTAATTTTTATATTAATTATGCTGGCAACGGTTCTTATGACGATTGCTATGAATATCTTGTTTCTGCGTAATTTCCACGTGCAGATTAAACAGCGTGATATTATGAATGCATATTTACAAATTAACAATTTGAGTAAAATGCATTCACTGACATCTAAACCTTTTCAGGATGAAATGCTGGATTTGTGTGAAAAATACAGTATTAATATTATCATTATGGATAATAATTCTCAGATTCTTGCATCTGTCCGTGGCGAGGATGAAGCCATTAAGGAAGAGTTGGTAGAGTATTTCTTTTATGATAATCCAAATGCGGATATTGTAGAGGAAACCGAATATTATGTTTTGCAGGTTGCAACGGATGAGGCGACGCAAAATATATACCTGGAGATGTGGGGGACGTTGGATAACGGCTATCAGTTTTTGATTCGTTCTTCCATGGAAAGTATTGTAAACAGTGTAAATATTTCTAATAAGTTCTGGCTGTTTGCGGCCAGTGTTTCTGCTCTGGCGGGTGGTATTATGGTTATTTATGTGACGAATCGTATTACCAAACCAATTCGAAAGCTGACTGAGATTTCAGAACGTATGACAAATTTGGATTTTGAAGCGAAGTTTGAAGTGAAGGGAGACAATGAAGTAGATCGTCTGGGAATGCATATGAATCAGATGTCCAATAAGTTGGAACATACAATTTCTGAGTTAAAAACGGCCAATAATGAGTTGAAAAAAGATATCGAGAAAAAAGAGCAAATAGACGAGATGCGCAGGGAATTTCTCGCAAATGTATCTCACGAGTTGAAAACACCAATTGCTTTGATACAAGGCTATGCGGAAGGTCTTAAAATGGGCATCAATGATGAGGATGCTGCAAGCAGAGACTTTTATTGTGAAGTAATTATGGATGAGGCCAACAAAATGAATGATATGGTCAAGAAACTTTTGAGTTTAAATGAGCTGGAATTCGGTAATATTCCTGTGCAAATGGAACGTTTTAATCTTTCAGAACTAATTCATAATTATTTGCAATCCATGGAATTGTTGTTTCATCAAAATAAGATAAAAGTGGAATGCAATATTGATGAACCTGTTTATGTTTGGGCGGACGAAATTCAGATTGAAGAAGTCTTCCGTAACTATATTTCCAACGCAATGAATCATGCTGACGGAGAACGTGTAATTCGTGTCACATTGGAAAATAATGAAGATGTAATTCGTGTTAATGTTTTTAATACCGGTAAAAATATTCCGAAAGAGAGTGTTGAGCATATCTGGGATAAATTTTATAAGGTGGATAAGGCACGTACCAGAGAATACGGCGGTAGTGGTGTCGGCTTGTCTATTGTCAAAGCTGTAATGGAAGGGATTAACCAGAAATATGGTGTCCGAAATGAGGAAAATGGTGTGACTTTCTGGTTTGAAGTATCTTGTTAAAATAATTTTTAGATGTTATACTATTAAGGAATATGGCATCTTTGCCGATGTAATCAATGGATTTTTGATAAAATTGATTACCTGATTGGCTGAAAAGACCGGAAAGGAGGACAATATGAATAAGATTAAATGGTTTATGATAGTATTGTCTTCTTGTCTTGTTTTTTTAATGACTGGATGTGTTTCAACTATTCCGGAGTTGACGTCGGATGAACAGGACCAAGTAACGCGCTATATGGCAGATTTGTTACTAAAATATGATGCCAATTATCAGGAAACTCTCTTAAATGAAGAAGAACTTGCGCTTGCTTTGGAAGAACAGAAGGAAAAGGAAGAAGAAGCAAAATTACAGGCGCAGGAACAGGAACGCTTGGAACAAGAGAAACTAGAAGCAAGCAAACCGGATGATATTGAAGTGGAAGAAGTGCCGAGTTATGCTACTGTAGAAGAAATGGCAGAGGCCGCGGGACTTGAGAATGTAGAATTTGACTATTTGGGCTATGAACTTGTTTCTCAGTATCCTGAGGCACAGGGGGAAGAACTTGTATTCGCTATGACGCCAACGGAAGGTAATGAGTTGCTGGTAATGAAGTTTAATATGGCAAATGTCAGTGGAAGCGATTGTGAAATTGATATGATTCGTACAGGTACCAGTTATGCTGTGAAACTTGGTGATGGCAGCTATGCGCCTGCGCTTACAACCTTATTGGAGAATGATTTGTCAACATTAGGCGCGACAGTGCCGGTGGAATCCGGAACCGAGGTAGTATTAATATCTGAAGTACCGGCAGGTACGCAGATTGATTCCATATTTTTGTATGTGCGTGCACAGGATGGAAATTTGGAAATACAGTTACAGTAAATACATTTAAAAGAACGGGGACTGAAAAATGGAAGAGAGAAGAAAAAGCAAAAGAATGGAACTTGATGCTAAGATTATGGTGAAGCGTCTGGATGGTGGTGCTGATGAGGAAGTAATTATTGAAATTGTGGATATTTCCAAAACAGGCGCCGGCTTTAACTGTAGAACTGCATTGACAATCGGTGCCGTATATGAAGCATATTTGACAATTTGGACCAAAGAAATGATCCATTGTTTTATTGAAATCGTACGTATCGAGAAGAAAGCAGATACCTTTGCTTACGGCGGTATTTTTATCGGTATGCCTGAAATGGATATGAAGCGTATCGAAACATATGAAACTATCGAAACTGCAAACGGAAATATGTAATTAAAATTAGAGATTGTACATAAGATATCACATAGGCTGACGAGGTTGGTCTATGTGATTTTTTTTGAGTTGTTTGAATTGTAGCAACAATTTAAACAATTTATCACAAAACGAAAAAAATAAATAAAAAATTAGTGAAATTGTCAAATTTGCATTGTAAATTTATTCAAAATTTAGTAAAATAGATATCGGGCAGGCGTATTTGGGAAAATGGTTTACACGCATGTTCCAAATAACTTGATGTTTGGAGGAAAAGACATGAACATTTACACAACAGACAAAATTAGAAACGTGGCTATTTTAGGACACGGTGGTTGTGGTAAAACAAGTCTGACAGAAGCTATGGCTTACTTGGCAGGACTTACCTCAAGAATGGGAAAGGTAACTGACGGAAATACAGTCAGCGACTATGGCAAGGAAGAAATTAAAAGACAGATTTCAATTTCCACATCTATGGTTGCATTAGAGTGGAATGATGTTAAGATTAACCTTTTGGATACACCGGGATTCTTTGATTTCGTTGGTGAAGCAGAAGAAGCAGTCAGTGCGGCAGATGCAGCGATTATTGTTGTTTCCGGTAAAGCAGGCGTTGAAGTTGGTACAGAGCGTGCATGGGAACTTTGTGAGAAATATAAACTTCCTCGTATGTTCTTTGTAACAGAAATGGATATTGATAATGCATCTTTCCGTCAGGTTGTAGAAGATTTGACAGAGAAGTATGGTAAGAAGATTGCACCTTTCCATCTTCCGATTCGTGAAAATGAGAAATTCATAGGTTACGTTAATGTTATTACCGAAACCGGTTATCGTTGGGAAGGCAAAGAAGTAGTTGAATGTGAAATTCCTGCAGCAAACAGGGAATATCTTGAGAACTACAGAGAAACACTTATGGAAGCAATTGCTGAAACAAGTGAAGATATGATGGATCGTTATTTTGCTGGTGAGACTTTCTCTGAAAACGAAATCCGTGCTGCACTTAGAGTTTCCGTAAATGACAGAAGTATCGTACCTATTTCTATGGGTTCCAACATCCTTTGTCAGGGTATTTATACCTTAATGGATGATATCGTGAAATATTTACCTTCACCTAACAATATGCAGGTTGCAGGTATTGATTTAAAGACCAATGAAGTATTTGAAGCAAACTATGACTTCTCTAAGACGAAGTCTGCTTATATCTTTAAGACATTGGTGGATCCTTACATTGGCAAATATTCTATGATTAAGGTTATGTCAGGTGTATTAAAGACAGATGATCTTTTATACAATGATGAGAAAGACGTAGAAGAAAAGATTGGTAAAATTTATGTGCTTCAGGGGAACAAGCCCGTAGAAGTGAAAGAACTCCACGCAGGTGACCTTGGTGCATTGGCTAAGATTACTGCTGCAAGAACCGGTAACACATTATCTACCAAGTCTCATATTATCCGCTATGGTAAGGTTGAACTTCCTACACCTTATACATATAAGAGATATCATGCAGTAAATAAAGGTGATGTTGATAAGATTGCACAGTCATTACAGAAGATGATGCATGAAGATCAGACCATTAAGGCTGTAAACGATTCTGAGAATAAGCAGATGTTACTCTATGGTATGGGTGATTTACACTTAGACGTAGTAGTTAGCCGTCTCTTAAATGAATACAAGGTTGGTATTGAACTAACTAAGCCTAAGGTGGCGTTTCGTGAAACAATTAAGAAGAAATCAGACGTGGAATACAAGTATAAGAAACAGTCCGGCGGACATGGTCAGTATGGTCACGTTAAGATGCGCTTCGAATCTTCAGGCGATATGGAGACACCTTATGTATTTGAAGAATGCGTAGTTGGTGGAGCGGTTCCCAAGAACTTCTTCCCTGCAGTTGAGAAGGGCTTATCTGAAGCAGTGCTTCGCGGACCTATGGCTGCATACCCGGTAGTTGGTGTTAAGGCTACATTATACGATGGATCTTATCATGCAGTAGACTCTTCTGAAATGGCATTCAAGATGGCTGCAACCCAGGCATTTAAGAAGGGCTTTATGGAAGCAGGTCCTGTACTTCTTGAACCTATTGCATCTCTTAAGGTTATCGTTCCCGATAAATATACCGGTGACGTTATGGGTGATTTGAACAAGAGAAGAGGCCGTGTACTTGGTATGAATCCTGCAGGCAACGGCAAGACCGTAGTAGAAGCGGACATTCCTATGATGAGCTTATTCGGATATTGTACAGACTTACGTTCTATGACAGGCGGTCGCGGCGATTACATGTATGAATTCGCACGCTACGAACAGGCACCTTCAGATGTTCAGGAAGCAGAAGTGAAAGCAAGAGCAGAAAAGGTTGCTGCAAGTAACGAAGAATAATTTAGAAGTAAAAGGGTATTGAATAAATTAGAAAACCGGCTTGGGGTATAAAACTCAAGCCGGTTTTTTATATAAAATCTTTTATATGAAAGTTTCGAATAAAGGATTAGTAAGTGATGGAAATGGGTTCGGAATCTGCCAATATTTCAAAATTTTCACCATATATTGTTAATGTACAAGCAAATTCATCGATGGAATCAATATCATTATCATACATATCATCACTGTAATCCAATATCTTTACGCTATACATTCCAAAAGGAAGACGGCTGTGGCCTTTGTGGCTTACACTGACGCCGTTAATAGTAACGTTTTCAAAATTTGTACGGATATCGCCACCTGTATTATTTATAAAAATAAAAACGGGACCTTCATAATCATAAATGTCAGATATCTCATCCAGAGCAATGACCTCAACACCGTTTTCACTATAAACGGTTGTACCATCAAAGTCAAACGGCTGATTATGGTTTGCTGCCGATGTTTCAATTACAATGGGATCATATGTGATGGGGTCTGTAATGCCTACATCAATTACAAATTCTACTGTTGCAATGGTTTCAATATGAGAAAGCATTAAATCATAGTATAAAAGGTCGATAGATGTTTCCCATACTTCACCGGCAGGAACACTGTGCATTAAATAGGTTGACTGGTTATAACCGTTAACCGCAATATAGCGTGAGGTAATCATAAGGTCACCGTTTGTTTTGTTTTCAATGGTAAGACCGATTTTTTGCGCATATCCTTCTTCGTATGTAATATCTCCGGTTGTACTGATTTTTAATAATTCGTCATCTACAAGTACCTTTTTTTCGATGGTTACATCGGTATAGGTATAACCGTCATCTTTGTCTTCTTCATCATCCAAATCTTCGTAAAAGTCTGCGCCTTCATAGCCTACAATGGTTTCAATTGTAACTTCTTCTGAAGTATAGAGCAGTTCGCCATGTTCGCCATACTGACCGATAACCGGATAAACTTCTATCACAAATGAAATGGTTTCAACGGTTGTGATATTATCAGCATAAAGACTCTGATAAGGAATTATAATTCCGCCGTAGCCGTTGTCGTTAGCGTTGACTTCGGAACCGTATTTTTCATGTAATGCCGAAGTTGAGGTATCCTTCATGTCTTTTCCGTTAATTTTAACATCTGTAAAACAAAATGCTAGGGTTTCGTCAGTGTAATTTTCGATGGTTGTATTAAAGGTGATTGCAAAATTATATTTATCATCTTTGCTGTATTTGGCAGCTTCATCGTCCAAAATAATTTTGTAATCTTCTGTTTCTAAAAGTACGGTTTCAGCAACGCCTACATCTACAATAGTGGAGGAGTCGCCGGTTAAATCGTCGATGCCGTCGCCGAGCGTGTTTTCGTTCCCTGCGTTATTGCCGGGATTTGATTCGCCGGGGGTTTTGTTACAAGCAATAAGTGAAACTGCAAGTAATGTAAAAATTAAAGTAACAACAATTTTTTTCATTTTTTCATTCCTTTCATGAATAATAAATAATGATTTTATACGCTACTAATAATAATGACTGACTTTAATAAGGTCAATTGATTTTTTGAAAATTTATATTATAACCCTTTTTGATTGGTTTACTTGACATCTTTTTCGAAAGAGTTTAAAATATTTGCTTGGAAAATATAAGTAGAAGTATACATATTTTTATATGGGAATAATTGATGAATTAAAAACTGTATTCCATATTCTGCTTTTATAAATAAGATGTTAATCAGATGCGTAAGATGCGCAGAACGGAGGAAATTATGGCAGTGCCGTATCATCACAGAGAAATTGAACAGAAATGGCGTAAAAACTGGGAAGAGAACCCTGTTAATGTGCAGGACGGAACCAAGCCCAAATACTATTGTTTGGATATGTTCCCTTACCCTTCAGGCAGTGGTTTGCATGTAGGACATTGGAGAGGTTACGTTATTTCTGATGTTTGGAGTCGTTATAAAATGATGCAGGGATATTACCTGATTCACCCCATGGGATGGGATGCGTTCGGTCTTCCCGCAGAAAACTATGCAATCAAGATGGGTGTTCATCCTTCAAAGTCTACTGCTGAAAATGTTGCTAATATCAAGCGTCAGATTAATGAAATTGCTGCTATCTATGATTGGGACAGAGAAGTAAATACCACAGATCCCGAGTTTTATAAGTGGACTCAGTGGATTTTTGTTAAAATGTTCAAGGAAGGTCTTGCTTATGAGAAGCAGATGCCTATTAACTGGTGTCCTTCTTGTAAAACAGGTCTTGCTAACGAAGAAGTGGTTGACGGACAGTGTGAACGTTGCGGTAGCGATGTGACCAAGAAGAACTTAAAGCAGTGGATGCTTCGTATTACCAAGTATGCA
Source organism: uncultured Lachnospiraceae bacterium (assembly GCA_964591945.1). Taxonomy (GTDB): domain Bacteria; phylum Bacillota; class Clostridia; order Lachnospirales; family Lachnospiraceae; genus UBA3766. The sequence continues at coordinate 8,191 of CAZQBM010000071.1, forward strand.
GACCGTCTCTTGGAAGATTTGGACAAGTTAGAGTGGCCTGAGAAGGTTAAGAAGATGCAGACTGACTGGATTGGCCGTTCTTATGGTGCAGAAGTAAACTTTAAGGTAGATGGTAAGGATGAAGAAATTACAGTTTATACCACAAGACCTGATACTTTGCACGGTGCAACTTTCATGGTATTGGCACCTGAACATGCTATGGCCAAAGACCTTGCTACACCTGAAACTCAGGCTGCAGTAGAGAAGTATATCTTTGATGCTTCCATGAAATCTAACGTAGACCGTCTTCAGGATAAGGAAAAGACCGGTGTGTTCACAGGAAGCTATGCTATCAATCCTTTGAACGGAAGTAAGTTGCCTATCTGGTTATCAGACTACGTTTTGGCTGATTACGGTACCGGCGCAATTATGTGTGTTCCTGCACATGATGACCGTGACTTTGAATTTGCTAAGAAATTTGACATTCCTATTATCCAGGTAATTGCCAAGGATGGTAAGGAAATTGAAAATATGGAAGAAGCTTATACAGATGCAAGCGGAACTATGATTAATTCCGGAGAATGGAATGGTATGGAATCTGCTACATTGAAGGCTGAAGCACCTCTTATGATTGAAAAGATGGGCTTTGGTAAGAAGACTGTTAACTACAAGCTTCGTGACTGGGTATTCTCAAGACAGCGTTACTGGGGCGAGCCTATTCCCATTGTTCACTGTGAAAAGTGCGGATGCGTGCCTGTACCCGAAGAAGAACTTCCTTTATTGCTTCCTGATGTTGAATCATATCAGCCTACAGGAACCGGTGAATCGCCTCTTGCTGACATTACAGAATGGGTTAATACAACATGTCCCGCCTGTGGTGCACCTGCGAAGCGTGAAACCAACACCATGCCTCAGTGGGCAGGTTCTTCATGGTACTTCTTACGTTATGTGGATCCTAAGAATCCTGATGCACTTGTTGATCGTAAGATTGCAGACGAGTTATTGCCTGTAGATATGTATATCGGTGGTGTTGAGCATGCCGTATTGCATCTTTTATATTCAAGATTCTACACCAAGTTCTTGTATGATATTGGTGTAGTAGGCTTTGACGAACCGTTTAAAAAGTTATTTAACCAGGGTATGATTACCGGTAAAAACGGTATCAAGATGAGTAAGTCAAAAGGTAACGTTGTTTCACCGGATGATTTGGTAAGAGATTACGGTTGTGACTCCTTGAGATTGTATGAATTATTCGTAGGACCGCCCGAGTTGGATTCGGAGTGGGATGAAAGAGGTATTGACGGCGTATATCGTTTCTTAAACCGTTTCTACAACCTTGTGATGAGCAATAAGGATTTGGATGTAAAAGAAACACCGGAACTTATCAAAGTGCGTAACAAGATGATTTACGATATTACACAGCGTTTGAACCAGTTTAGCTTAAATACCGTTGTTTCAGGTTTCATGGAGTATAACAATAAGTTAATCGACATGAGCAAGAACGGTGGCGTAGATAAAGAAACCTTGAACGCTATGGTGAAATTGATTGCACCTTTTGCGCCTCATATCGGTGAAGAACTTTGGATGCAGTTAGGAAACGAAGGCAGCGTATTCCATCAGGGCTGGCCTGAAGCAGACGAAAGCGCAATGAAGGATACCGAAGTTGAAATTGCAGTACAGATTAACGGAAAGACCAAAGTTGTTACCACAATCCCTGCAGAATGCGCTAAGGATGATGCAATTGCAGCAGGTAAGGCAGCGCTTGGCGATAAGTTAACCGGAACCATCGTAAAAGAAATTTATGTGCCCGGCAGAATCGTTAATATCGTTGTAAAACCGTAAGTGCATCAGGGACATAGTTATTTTAGTCTGTAAAAGTAAAAAGAAAATAGTAAATATTATGAAAAAGGCCTGACATTTTAGTTGTTCAGGCCTTTTTTGATGATGGTATCCATAACAGCATTTTCGGAAGGCGTGGCATTTTGTTTTAATAATTTGATAATAATATCCATTTCTTCTTTGCTGAAACGAATGTTTTGTTCACGGCTTTTCATAGCAACGTTCATCATAAAAGCCATCATTTTATCTTTATCTTTTTGTACACCCTGTGTTGCCTGGTGCATTTCTTTTAAGAAATTTAGTTTTACGGGGTCGATAATACCTGTTTTTTCGATTTCTGCGAAGATATCATTCATATTTCTTTTTACCTCGATAATCTTAATATTTATAACGATTCCGTAGGATTAGAAGCATTATGGCAGTCTTCCTGCGGAGTGTTTTCGTTCATCATATTCATCATTTCCATCATTTGAGAGTACATTTCCATATTTTCTTTCATATTCTTTAGTTGTTCCATCATTTCGCGGCCTTCTTTCGGAAGATAGTCTTCAATTTCACACAGGATTTCTTCGAAATCCATTTTGGAATCGCTACAGCGGTGAGAGCCGGGACTGTTATGGTGTTGTCTGCTTTTTTGCATACAAATATCCAACTCCATATATTTTATCAGCACGGCTATCATAGGTCGTTGCCGTTCGTCCATAAAAAAAGAGAAGATTTTTAACATATTTAAATTATCATTGCTGTAAAAAGCATCGAAAACGCGGGCTTTGTCTTCTTTAAACGTTCCATAGGTATTAAATCCTTTCGAAACATTTTATGAGAGAAAAATGTCTTCTATGACAAGGTATATAGAATGTAAAGAAATAAAAACAAAACCTGCATATGTAAATTATAAGATCGGACAACTAAAAACATACTGCGGCGGATTGGAACCGCCGCAGACTCAGAATAAGTATGTTGTCAATTTGTGTCAGTAGATTAACAGAAAGAATTTCCGTTGCCGCAGCAGAATAAAAGTAAGATAATCCAAAGACAATCACAGCCACCGTTGTTATTGCCGCAAGAGTTGCCGAAACCACCCTTGTTACCGCAACAGCATAAAAGGATGATAATCCAGATAATGCTACTGCAGGAGTTGTTGGAATTTCCACAAGAATTGTTGCAATCACAAGAGGTGTTGCATCCACACTGAAGATCGCTCATTTTTTTGCCTCCAAAAAACTTTTTATGGTTTAGCATATGTTGTAGGGCTTGGTTTTGTTGCCTGTTTTTTGAAATATACTTTAAAAATTTAAAAAAATATATTTTTTACACAATATCTTGTAAAAATACTTGTAAAAATTGCGAGATATAGTA
>CAZQBM010000072.1:0-10967 GCA_964591945.1 uncultured Lachnospiraceae bacterium
TGATGGGTGTTGTTGGTCGTCTTGGTAAGGTTTTAGGACCTAAGGGCTTAATGCCTAACCCCAAGGCCGGTACAGTAACAATGGACGTTACTAAGGCTATCGCTGATATCAAGGCTGGTAAGATTGAATACAGACTTGACAAGCAGAATATCATTCACTGCCCTATCGGAAAGGTATCTTTCACAGAAGAAAAGTTGAATGAAAACTTCGAAGCTTTAATGGAAGCAATTAAGAAGGCAAAACCCAGCTCATTAAAGGGACAGTACTTAAGAAGCGTAACCCTTTCAAGCACAATGGGACCTGGCGTAAAAGTAAACGTAATGAAGCTTTAATTAGCGGTTTAAAGACAGTGGAGCAATCCACTGTCTTTTGTTTTATTTGCACTGTTCAAAACGGGCGGAAAATGATAGAATGCAACTATGAGAGATACATTAGACGTAAATGCAAAAAGAGATCGGATAATCGGAACGATAGCTGTTGTTGTAAGTATACTACTGTTTGCAGCGTTACTTACTTTTCTTATTGTGCGTAAAAACAATATTCGCGCGGAAGAATTGAAGGCAAGCGGGGATTCACAGACGATACAACAGATTTCGGGAGAAGAACTGTTTCCTGAGTTGTATGGAAATGAGAGCAGCGGCGGTACGGGTGACGCAGATGCAGGCGTGGGCGCCGGTGATGAGCAACTTTTACCGGAGAATACATATCTTTTACCGGAGAAAGAAACGGTTACTTTTACTTTTGCCGGGGATGTGCTTTTGGATGAAAGCTATGCGGTGATGAGTACGTATCGCGCTAACGGAAGTGTGCTGGAGAACTGTATTGATCCTGAATTGTTGGAAATTATGCAGGGGTCGGATATTTTTATGATTAATAATGAGTTCCCTTATACGAATAGGGGGACGCCTTTGGCAAATAAAACTTTTACTTTCCGTGCAGACCCTGCAAATGTGCAGATTCTTAAGGATATGGGCGTGGATATTGTGTCGCTTGCGAATAATCATGCATCGGACTATGGAGAGATTTCACTTTTGGATACCTTGGATACGTTAGAAGGGGCCGGGATTCCTTATGTAGGTGCGGGACGTGATTTGGAAGAGGCATCAAAGGTGGTCTTTTATCAGAAGGGCGATATGAAGATTGGTGTTGTGTCGGCGACGGAAGTGGAGCGTATGGCTTCGCCTGATACGAAAGGTGCTACGGAAAATACGCCCGGAACATTCCGTTGTTTTCAGAATGATGCATTGGAAGAAGTAATTAGGGAAGCGAAGAAGGAATGTGACTTCCTGATTGTAGTCGTACACTGGGGAACGGAGAGTACGGATGAACTGGATTGGAGTCAGCCCGGGCAGGCGGCGGATTTTACGGCTGCGGGCGCGGATGTGATAATCGGTGCGCACCCTCACGTTTTACAGGAGATTGCTTATGTGAATGAAGTGCCGGTGTTTTACAGTTTGGGTAATTACTGGTTTAATTCCAAAAGCCAGGACAGTTGTCTGGTGACTTTGGAAATCGGCGATGAAGGTTTGGTTTCTGCGAAGTTCATTCCCTGTCGGACGTCAGGCAGTAAAACAAGTCTTGCGACAGGCACGGAGGCAGAGCGTATTCTTGATTATATGCGTGGGTTGTCTGATGGAGTGGTGATTGATGAAGAAGGATATGTGACGGAGAGGTAAAAGTGTATATGAAAAAAACAAATGAAAAAATTTATAATTTACTGGAAATAATTCTTAAAGCTTTGGTTTTTTTACCGTTGGCATATCTTTTTATAGCAGTTTTGTTTTGCCATAATACAATTTCTTTTGATATCTTGGAATTGAGTACAATTGTTAAAAATGGTCCAATTTTTTTTGCCGGATTATTGGTGGGTATTTTGTTATTATATGGATTGTATAAAATATTAAAATGTGTACCGGAAACATTGTTGTTTGTCATACTGGCAGGTGTTTACATATTAGCGGGTTCCTTTTTGTTTTTAAATATGGAAACGGTGCTGCGTTATGATTCAGGTATATGTTATTGGAATGCGGCCAATTATATTGAAAATAATTATGTGAATATGCAACCGGGAGAATATTTTTATATGTGGCCGCATCAATTAGGACTGGTATCATATAATTGTATTTTGACGTGGATTAGTAATGATTTGAATCTGGTTTACTTTCTTAATTTGTTTTGGGTAATATTAACAAATCTATTTGTATGGATGAGTGCACGTTTGGTTTATAAAGAAAACGTTGTGTTGCGCAAAATGATTATTGTTTTTTGCTTTGCGTTTTTGCCTCAATTTTTTTACTCTTTTTACGCATATGGTCAAGTGCCCGGATTGTGTTTTTTAATGGGGGCACTTTGGAGTGTGATTTACTATATTAAAGAAGAACGGAAATGGATGCTTATACCTACCATTATATTTATGTCTGCGGCTTGTGTGATAGCACCGAATTTTGCTGTAGGTGGCATAGCAATTATTATTATTTTGCTGTTCCATATTTTAAAAGACAAAAAATGGTATGGATTGTTTATAATCATAGGAATCATAGTAAGCATGATTGTTCCGAGCCGATTGGTTATAGCGCATTACGAAAGAGTAGCAGATGCTGATTTAAGCCAAGGAATGCCGGCAATGTTATACGTGGCAATGGGATTGCAGGAAAATGAAGATGGTGTGTGGCGCGCTAATGGTTGGTACAATGGATATAGTGAGGAAATATATCGTGCGTCAAATTGCGATGTAAAACAGTCGAATGAACTCGCTAAAGCATCAATTAGAGATAGTATAAATGCATTTGCAAGCGAACCGTTATATGCGTGGGAGTTTTTTGAAGAAAAAATTGTGACTACATGGTGTGAGCCGACTTATCAATCTGTGTGGTCAGGGCCAATGATTGTAATGGGTAGTACGACAGATGTGGCAATTATTGAAGATTTATATAGCGGAGGAATAACATTTGAAAGGCTGATTGTCGTAATGAATATTTTAGTGGCATTTGTATTCGGATTTTCATTAGTGCATATTGTTGCGCAAACCATTACAAAACAAGACAAGATGACAATGCTTGAGTTGTTCGGACTGCTATTTTTCTACGGCGGGTTTATTTTTCATTTGTTTTGGGAAACAAAAAGTCGCTATGTATACTTTTATGTTTTTATGCTTATGCCGATTGCATGTCGCGGGGTAGTGGATACTTTTGCTTATATGGAACAAAAATTGATAAGGTTAAATAATAGTAAAAATGAAGAGGGGATGAATAAAAAATAGATTTTAAAAGATAAATACAAAAATGCTTGACAATACTGAATACATATGATAATTTTATTAAGGTTGTGAAAACAACTATGCCGAAGACAGTAGGTGTCGCTAAGCGACGTAAGAAGACAACGCCTACCGAGGATGAGTAAGTTTTATGATGAAAATTTGCCCTCTCGTCTTCTGCGAAGATGAGAGGTTTTTTATTCTTTATAAAAACTCTTTCGGCACCAAATAAAGAAGGAGGTAAAACAAAATGGCAAAAGTTGAATTGAAGAAACCCATCGTGGAAGAGATTTCAGCAAATATTAAGGATGCGCAGTCAGTTGTTATCGTTGACCACCGCGGACTTACAGTTGCAGAAGATACTGAACTTCGTAAGCAGCTTCGTGAAGCTGGCGTTACTTACAAGGTATACAAGAACACAATGATGAATTTTGCATTCAAGGGAACTGATTGCGAAGGACTTGCACCTTATTTAGAGGGACCCAGCGCAATTGCAATTTCCAAGGATGACGCTACAGCTCCTGCAAGAATTCTTTGCAATTTCGCAAAGAAGGCAAAAGCTCTTGAAATCAAGGGTGGTGTTGTTGAAGGATCTGTATATGACAGCAAGGGCATCGAAGCAATTTCCAACGTACCTTCAAGAGAAGAATTACTTGGCAAATTACTTGGAAGCATCCAGTCACCTATTACAAACCTTGCACGCGTTCTCAATCAGATTGCAGAACAGCAGGGTGCTCCCGCAGCAGAGTAATTGTTGCAATCGTTGCAGACACCTTTGGGGTGGCGCAACAATTTAAGTTAGAAACTTTTAGAACAAACAATATTTTTAAATGGAGGAAAATAAAATGGCAAAGTTAACAACTCAGGAATTTATCGACGCTATCAAAGAATTAAGCGTACTTGAATTAAACGATTTAGTAAAAGCATGTGAAGAAGAATTTGGTGTATCTGCAGCAGCAGGTGTTGTTGTAGCAGCAGGCGCTGTTGGTGGTGCAGCTGAAGCAGCAGAAGAAAAGACTGAATTCGACGTTGAATTAACAGAAGTAGGCGCTGAAAAGGTTAAGGTTATTAAGGTTGTACGTGAAGCTACAGGCCTTGGCTTAAAGGAAGCGAAAGACTTAGTAGACGCTGCTCCTAAGATGATCAAAGAAGGTGCTTCTAAGGAAGAAGCTGATGATATCAAGGCTAAGTTAGAAGCTGTTGGCGCAAAGGTTACATTAAAGTAATTTTTACCCTGAGAATGATGAAACCGCGAAGGAACTTTCTTTCGCGGTTTTTTTGTGCTAAAAAAATATTTCAAAAAATGGAAAATAATGTTTGACTTCCGACTTGTTTTCTGCTATTATGGATGATGCACTATTGTGGTTTACTGTCCCTTTTTGTCTTTGGACGCAAGGGGTTGATTCTTTGCGGACAAAAATGAGACAGGTCCCCGTGATTGTGCGATAGAACGGCTATATAACATAATAAGAACGGAGTGAAGTGTCAATGGAAAAGAACAGAATACGTCCTATTGTTAACGGCAACAGTATGCGTATGAGCTATTCACGTCAGAAAGAAGTTCTGGAGATGCCTAATCTCATCGAAGTGCAGAAGAATTCTTACAAGTGGTTCTTGGAAGAAGGCTTGAAGGAAGCATTTGATGATATTTCGCCCATCACCAACTTTGGCGGTGACTTGCGCATGGAATTTGTTGATTTTGAACTTGCGGAAGACAAAATCAAGCATACAATTGCGGAATGTAAAGAGAGAGACCTTACTTATGAAGCACCTTTGAATGTAAAGGTTCGCTTTTTCAACGAAAATGAGAAGGAAAATCTCATAGAACGTACAATTTTTATGGGTAATTTCCCTTTAATGACGGAAACAGGAACATTCGTGATCAATGGTGCAGAACGAGTTATCGTTAGCCAGTTGGTACGTTCGCCCGGTATTTATTATGCAATCGGACATGATAAAATTGGTAAAGAATTGTTCTCATCTACCGTAATCCCTAACCGTGGTGCATGGTTGGAGTATGAAACAGACTCAAATGACGTTGCATACGTACGTGTAGACAGAACAAGAAAATTCCCTATCACTGTATTTATTCGTGCTCTTGGTCTGGGAACAGACGAAGAGATTCTTGAGGTGTTTGGTGATGAACCTAAGATTCGTGCAAGTTTTGCAAAGGATCCTTCTAAGAATTACGTAGACGGTTTGAAGGAATTGTACTCAAAGGTACATCCCGGCGAACCTTTTAGCGTGGAAAGTGCTGAAAGCTTCCTTAGCGCTATGTTCTTCGATGCAAGAAGATATGACTTAGCTAAGGTTGGACGTTATAAATTCAATAAGAAACTTATGCTTAAGAACAGAATCCGCAATCATGTTCTTGCTGCAGATGTTGTAAACGAGTATACAGGAGAATTAATCGCAAAAGCCGGCGATGTTGTTACTGCAGAAATGGCAGATGCTATTCAGAATGCAGCAGTTGCTTCTGTATTAATTCAGGTGGAAGAAAAGAACGTAAAAGTTCTTTCCAATATGATGGTTGATATTAATGAATGGGTTGATTGTGATGCTAAGGAATTGGGTGTTACTGAACTCGTTTATTTCCCTGCGCTTCAGAAGATTCTTGAAGAATACGCAGAGAAGCCGGAAGAATTGGCTGAAGCAATCATGCGTAATGTAAATGAATTAATTCCCAAGCACATTACGAAGGAAGATATGCTTGCGTCTATCAACTATAATATTCATTTGGAATATGGTATCGGTCATGATGATGATATCGACCATTTGGGTAACAGACGTATTCGTGCGGTTGGTGAATTGTTACAGAACCAGTACAGAATCGGTCTTTCCAGAATGGAACGCGTTGTTCGTGAAAGAATGACAACACATGATTCAGAAAATATCACTCCCGATAAATTAATCAATATTAAGCCTGTGCAGGCTGCGATCAAAGAATTCTTTGGTTCTTCACAGCTTTCACAGTTTATGGATCAGAACAACCCTCTTGGTGAATTAACACATAAGAGACGTCTTTCTGCATTAGGACCCGGTGGTCTCTCAAGAGATCGTGCAGGTTTCGAGGTTCGAGACGTTCACTATACTCATTATGGTAGAATGTGCCCTATCGAAACACCTGAAGGTCCTAACATCGGTTTGATTAACTCTCTTGCATCTTATGCAAGAATTAACGAATACGGATTTGTTGAGGCGCCTTATCGTCGTATCGATAAGTCAGATCCCGAGAATCCCCGTGTCACAGATGAAGTTATCTACATGACAGCTGATGAAGAAGATAACTACCATGTAGCACAGGCAAACGAAAAGCTTGACGAAAACGGTTGCTTTGTAAAGAACATGGTATCCGGTCGTTACAGAGAAGAAACACAGGAATATCCCAAGGCTATGTTTGATTTTATGGACGTATCACCTAAGATGGTATTCTCTGTTGCTACAGCGTTGATTCCGTTCTTGCAGAACGACGATGCTAACCGTGCGCTGATGGGATCTAACATGCAGCGTCAGGCAGTGCCTCTTCTTTTCACAGAGGCTCCCGTAATTGGTACAGGTATGGAAGTTAAGACAGCGGTTGACTCCGGTGTTTGTGTAGTTGCCAAGAAGGCAGGTACCGTAACTTACGTATCTTCCGAATTAATTAAAATTACAGCAGATGACGGCGAGGCAATGGAATATCAGTTGTCTAAGTTCGTAAGAAGTAACCAGAGTAACTGCTACAACCAGAAGCCTATCGTATTCAAGGGCGACCATGTGGCAGAAGGTCAGGTAATCGCTGACGGTCCTTCTACTGCAGAAGGTGAACTTGGTCTTGGTAAAAACCCTCTCATCGGTTTCATGACTTGGGAAGGTTACAACTACGAGGATGCTGTTCTTTTAAGTGAAAGACTTGTACGTGAAGATGTTTATACATCCGTTCACATTGAAGAATATGAAACAGAAGCACGTGATACCAAGCTTGGTGCTGAAGAAATCACAAGAGACGTTCCCGGTGTCGGTGAAGATGCGTTGAAGGATTTGGATGACAGAGGTATTATCCGTATCGGTGCAGAAGTTCGTGCAGGTGATATTTTAGTAGGTAAGGTTACACCGAAGGGTGAAACAGAGCTTACTGCTGAAGAAAGATTACTTCGTGCAATCTTTGGTGAGAAAGCAAGAGAAGTGCGTGATACATCCTTAAAGGTTCCTCACGGTGAATACGGTGTTGTTGTAGATGCTAAGGTATTCTCAAGAGCAGCCGGCGATTCTGAATTGTCTCCCGGTGTAAACCAGAAGGTTCGTATCTACATTGCACAGAAGAGAAAGATTTCCGTTGGTGATAAGATGGCTGGTCGTCACGGTAACAAGGGTGTTGTTTCCCGCGTATTACCGGTAGAAGATATGCCTTACTTACCGAATGGACGTCCTTTGGATATCGTATTGAATCCTTTGGGTGTACCTTCACGTATGAATATCGGACAGGTGCTCGAAATCCACTTGTCACTTGCTGCTAAGGCTCTTGGCTTTAACATTGCCACTCCGGTATTTGATGGTGCAAACGAAGCGGATATCATGGATACTTTGGATCTTGCAAACGATTACGTTAACACAACTTGGGAAGAGTTCGAAGCAAAGCACAAAGATACGCTTCGTCCTGAAGTTCTTGAGTATTTATATGAAAACAGAGCTCACAGAGAGCTTTGGAAGGGTGTAGAAATTTCCAGAGACGGTAAGGTAAGACTTCGTGACGGTAGAACAGGTGAGTATTTTGACAGCCCTGTTACCATCGGTCACATGCACTACCTGAAGCTCCACCACTTGGTAGATGATAAGATTCATGCTCGTTCTACCGGACCGTACTCACTGGTAACACAGCAGCCTCTGGGTGGTAAAGCTCAGTTCGGTGGACAGCGTTTCGGTGAAATGGAAGTTTGGGCTCTGGAAGCATACGGAGCATCATACACCTTACAGGAAATCCTGACAGTGAAGTCAGACGACGTGGTTGGACGTGTAAAGACCTACGAAGCTATTATCAAGGGTGAAAACATTCCTACACCGGGTATTCCTGAGTCCTTCAAGGTATTGTTGAAGGAATTACAGTCCTTGTGTCTGGATGTCAAAGTTCTTGACGAAAATGGTGAAGAGGTTGAAATCAGAGAAAATGTTGAACCGCCCACCAACAACTATCGTTTTGAGATGGAAGGCGAAACCAGAAATTACGACTATGAACGTGATGATATGGCAAGCTACGGCTATCAGAAACAGGAATTCAACGAAGACGGCGAATTGACAGATGCATATGATGAACCTGATGAGGATGCATATGCAGATGATTTTGCAGATGATGTGGATTTCGGCGATACATTTGAAGATGATGATGAAAACTAATAAGGCGACAGCCTAATTTTGGAAGGAGTGCCAATAATGTCTGATGTAAAGAAAGAGATATATGAACCGATTAGCTTTGACTCCATCAAAATCGGTTTGGCGTCACCGGAAAAGATTTTAGAATGGTCTAAGGGCGAGGTTACCAAGCCCGAGACCATCAACTACAGAACTTTAAAACCGGAACGCGAAGGTTTATATTGTGAAAGAATTTTCGGACCCAGCAAGGACTGGGAATGTCACTGTGGTAAATACAAGAAAGTACGTTATAAAGGTATTGTCTGTGACCGCTGTGGCGTAGAAGTAACCAAAGCAAACGTACGTCGTGAAAGAATGGGTCACATTAAGCTTGCAGCACCCGTTTCTCACATTTGGTACTTTAAGGGTATCCCCAGCCGTATGGGACTTATCCTTGACTTGACACCGAGAGTTCTTGAAAAAGTATTGTATTTTGCTTCCTACATCGTTTTGGATGCAGGTAATACGGACTTAAAGGTAAAAGATATTTTATCTGAGAGAGAATATCAGGATGCCAGAGAAAAGTGGGGCAATGAATTCCGCGTTGGTATGGGTGCAGAAGCAATTAAGGAACTTTTATCTGCAATCGATCTTGAAAAAGAAAATGCAGAATTAAAAGCAGAGCTCGAAAATGACAGCACAAAGGGGCAGAAGAGAGCTAAAATTGTGAAGCGTCTTGAAGTAGTGGAAGCATTCCGTGAATCCGGAAACAGACCTGAATGGATGATTATGGATGCCATTCCGGTAATTCCCCCCGATTTAAGACCTATGGTTCAGTTGGATGGTGGCCGTTTCGCAACCTCTGACTTGAACGATTTATACAGAAGAATTATCAACCGTAACAATCGTCTTGCAAGACTTCTTGATTTGGGTGCGCCTGACATCATTGTGCGTAACGAAAAGAGAATGCTTCAGGAAGCAGTAGATGCTTTGATTGATAACGGTAGAAGAGGAAGAGCTGTAACAGGCCCCGGAAACCGTGCATTAAAGTCACTTTCCGATATGTTGAAAGGTAAATCAGGACGTTTCCGTCAGAACTTGTTAGGTAAGCGTGTTGACTACTCAGGACGTTCCGTAATCGTTGTTGGTCCCGAGTTAAAGATTTACCAGTGTGGTCTTCCTAAGGAAATGGCAATCGAACTTTTCAAGCCTTTTGTTATGAAGGAATTGGTTGGAAAGGGAATCAGCCAGAATATTAAGCATGCTAAGAAGCTTGTAGAAAAGCTTGATGATACTGTATGGGATGTTTTGGAAGAAGTAATTCGTGAGCATCCGGTTATGTTGAACCGTGCTCCGACACTTCATAGATTGGGTATTCAGGCATTTGAACCCATCCTTGTAGAAGGTAAGGCAATTAAGCTTCATCCCTTAGTATGTACAGCGTTCAACGCTGACTTTGATGGTGACCAGATGGCGGTACATCTTCCGTTATCAGTAGAGGCACAGGCAGAATGCCGTTTCCTCTTGCTTTCACCTAACAACCTTTTGAAACCTTCAGACGGTGCGCCTGTAGCTGTTCCTTCACAGGATATGGTTCTTGGTATTTACTACCTTACACAGGAAAGACCCGGTGCGAAGGGTGAAGGTAAGATTTTCAAGGATTTAAACGAAGCAATCCTTGCTTACGAAAACGAAGTAATTACATTACATGCACGTGTTAAAATCGGTGTAACCAAGACTTTGGCAGACGGAACCGTTGTTAAGGGCGTTGTAGAATCTACACTTGGTCGTTTCCTCTTCAACGAAATCCTTCCTCAGGATCTTGGATATGTTGACAGAAGCATTCCTGAGAATGCAATTAAGCTTGAAATTGACTTCCTTGTTGGTAAGAAGCAGTTAAAGCCGATTCTTGACAAAGTAATCAATAAGCACGGTGCTACAAAGACCGCTGAGGTTCTTGACCTTGTTAAATCTACAGGTTATAAGTATTCAACCCGTGCGGCAATGACTGTATCTGTATCCGATATGACTGTACCCCCTATCAAGAAACAGTTGCTTGCAGAGGCACAGGCTAAGGTTGACCAGATTACTGTAAACTTTAACCGTGGTATGTGTACAGAAGAAGAAAGATACAAAAATGTTATTCGCGTATGGAACGAAACCGATGATCGCTTAACAGAAGAGTTGATGACTGGTCTTGATTCATATAACAATATTAAGATGATGGCTGACTCCGGTGCCCGTGGTTCTAAGCAGCAGATGAAACAGCTCGCAGGTATGCGTGGTTTGATGGCTGATACAACCGGTCGTACAATCGAGTTACCCATTAAGTCAAACTTCCGTGAAGGTCTTGACGTTTTGGAATACTTTATGTCAGCACATGGTGCTC
>CAZQBM010000073.1:0-10934 GCA_964591945.1 uncultured Lachnospiraceae bacterium
CTAATTTAATTAAAAATTTTTTTCAATAGTTTTTTATAAAATACTTAAAAAGTTTTATTTGCATTCATTGACACCGGTTTATTCTTATGTTAATATTAGTTCCATACTAATACTTATTAAAATGGGTGATTATGTTTTTATCAGTAGCAATTACTGTATATCTACTGATAAAAGCACTTTTATGAAAGGTACATCTATGAATACAGATAAAAAAGAAAACACCGGATTCCCGGAAAACGTAACGACTACCGAAAATGAAGAAACCGATTTCACCTTCTTCAGTTTTTTGGCTTTTGCCAATGTTACGGCAGAACTTTTTTGCATAATGTTCTTGGGCACGCTTCACCGCCTGATGAATTTTACGGTAAAAGATTCTTCTATCGTCGACCAGCTACATGAATATATCTTTAGTCGTTTTGCTGAAGAACAAAGTATTTGCATTGCGAAAGCGACCCTTTGGATTTTCGTTGCAGGCCTGGTGGCTATGATTGCTTCTTTTATATTTAACCATAAAAATCAGAAGAAGCTTGAGCATCTGTCTTTGATGCTTTCAACCGGTCTTAACTTAACCGCAGGCATTTATTATCTGCTCGCCCATTTGCTTTGGACCAACAGTGAATATACCGGAAGTATTGGCGGTTTTATCTTTTACTGTGTTTTAATTGCCATCGGCGTTGTGGGCCTTATCTGGGGACTTTTCTTCCATAAAATCAAGGAAGCGCCCCGTATAAAAAAGTGGATTCCTATCACATTTACAAGCGTTCTTGTACTTGTGACCTGCGTTTGCATCGCGTATCCTTTCATAACGCTTAATGCAGAACGCAGGGAAGTAAATACCCTGCGCCAAACCATTGCCAACCAGCAGACAGGATACTGTGAGGAAGTTAGCTACCAAATCGGTAATTATGCCAACGGTAACGCGCTCTACCTTGACGGCAAGCTGTACCTGACCAAATATAATCCCGAGATTGATGCCGATGAGATTCTTTCCATTGATGAAAGCGGTAATGTGGAAGTGTTCCGGACAGCACCGGAAGAAGCGAAAGATTTTTCCTCCTGTTTATACCACTACGACGGATATATCTATGCATTAGCATATTCACCGGATACAAATCAACTTCTTCGCATATCCGTCGCAGATAAAACCGCAGAACCCCTCTTGGAAGACGAGATGTATTCCTACTTTGGCATTCGCGACAATCTCCTTCTTATCAAGGGATGGGATAAGGAAACAAGCATACAATATATCGATGCTTATGATTTATCAAAACCTGTTACCGAAGAAAACGGATATATATATGATTATAATACCTGGCTTTCTATTCTTGACTGGCCGTATTTTGTGAATTATTACTTATATGGAAACACTTCCTACCGTCACTATGGCTCAGACAGATACCCCGGAATGTGCGTGGGCGACAACATGTATCTTAGTTTATTACAGTCAGGCATTGATGGTACATTGTGTATTCAAACACCGGAAACAGACTTTTATGACGGTACTGCAATTGATGACAAGGTACTGGAATTAAATATCTTTGATGATGCAATTTATTATATCAAGTTTAGCGACGATTTCGAAGATTATGAAGTCTATACCTGTGACCTTTCCGGGGAAGAAAAGACCTTAATCGGCACAATGCCGAGAGAACTTTTTACAGATTGCTATAACTTGAGCGTGGCGGAAGAGTTTGTGATTATCTATGGAAACGATAGGGAAACAGAAACAAATTCCACGTATTTAATGTGGTTGGATGACGGAAGTTATGAGAAGTTGTGGTAAAAACGACTAAAAGAATTTATGAGAATTATGAAAGACCGTAATTGGTTTTAGAAAGGGTTCCGTATGGAAAAAAGTAAAATAAAAGAACTCCTCTGTTATTTAAATATCGCCGTTTCCTGCCTGGCAATCTTTCACTTGTTTGCTCTGCAGCATCTGTTGGATTTCGGCATGAAAGAAAATCTTATGGTGGATGCCATGCACAATGGTATCTTTAGTGACCTGGCAATAAAAGAAGATTATTACATATCCTGCGCTACTATGGCAATTTTCTTAACCGGACTTGTTGCATTGTTTTTTTACTGGCTTTTTAAACGTATCAAAAAAGAAGCAACCGCCTTTGGTTTTCTGATGGCTGCCACTGCTATCCATACTGTAGCGGGTTTCTATTATCTGCTTGTAGAATTCCTGTGGATTAATCGGGTATACATTGGCAATGCGTTTGTTATCATTCTTTATATTGCTTTATTGCTTCTTGGTATCGCGGTTTGCGTGTGGGGAATCTTTTTTAATAAAAACAAAGGCGAAGGCCGCACCAAAAAGTGGATTCCCATTCTGATTGACAGTGCTATGGCTATTGCAATCGTTATTTCCATGGCGACTCCCTTTTATGTGCTACAGGATGAGCATGAGTCCGTAAATGAAATACGCCAACTGATGGAAAATCAGCCGGACGAATATGATGAAATCATCGGTTATCAGATTAGCAATTACTGCAACGGCAAAGGAGTATATGCCGACGGCACACTCTATATTAACAAATATAACACGGCAACCGAATCCTCTGAAATCTGGTCCATTGATAAGGACGGTAATTTAACCATGTTGTGGAGTGATCCTCTGCAAAAAACACATTTTTCGGTAGGTCTTTACTATTATGACGGACACTTATACGCAAAAGCATCGGAAAACGGCATAACAAAACTGATTCGCATTTCCGTATCAGACGGTAGCACGGAAGTCCTTTATGAATGCGACAGTTTCATGGATATCCATGACTTCGGAATAAAAGACGACCAACTTTTGTTGGCATGGTGCGATGAAGATTTTAATATCGATATTTATTCTTACCCGGTGAACGGTTCCATCTCTAGAGAAGAAGGTGCACTCTATGATTCCGGCATTTACAACACCTATACAAATCAGACTTTTGTCAATCGCTATCTTTATAATAATCAATCCGATTTTACATTAAGTTTTGGTTCAAATGAGTGGCCCTATGCCAGTATTGAAGATTCCGTATATACTATCAACTATTACGGCGGTGATACGAACTACTGTGGTTCTCTTATCAAAGAAACCCACGTGTACAATGCCGAAGAACCAATTCAAGAAACCGGAATCGATTCCTACGTATGGCGCTACAACATATTTAATGGCGAAATCTTTTATATCAAGGGAGAAGACACTTTTGAAGCCTGGCGTTGTGATCCGGATGGGGAGAATAAGGAACTGATTGGCACCTTGCCTTACGGAAAATATGATTCCTGCTATAATTTATATATGGCCGAAGAATATATGGTTGTGTATATCACAGACAGGCAGGCCGATGAAGACAGCGCATATTTAATGTGGCTGGATGACGGAAGTTATGAGAAGTTGTGGTAAAATTAAATAATATTAAAGCCACCAACATAATGTTGGTGGCTTTCTTAATTTCATATAACATTATAACTCTCTACAACACACCCTTCGGCTCATACTCCTGAAGCGGTGCCAAAAATCCGTTTTCTTTTAGATTCTTCTCTATCAAATCCAAGGTTTCCTCGCTGTCTGCAAGAATCGTATGGTAGTGATAGCCCGAAGTGACGTTCATTAACAAACTGGACTTACCGGAAGCTATATCATCCAAGAACTGCTGCACGTTAAGTCTGGACTTAATGCCCATTTCACCGCGAACCAGCCCATATACCTTATGATAGATAAAAACATCTTCCACAATACCGCCCAAGTCCACAATGAGATTCAGTTCCTTCTCCACTTCCTCGTCGGTATGCCGTATCTTAAAAACTCTCTTGCAGGCATCCTGCTCTTCCAGTACATAGCCTCTTGCAAGGGAAGCCACGGGCACACCGGTCGCGCGGATGATGGCAATATCCTGCACAATCACCTGTCTGCTTACGTCAAACTGTTCAGCAAGACGCGAGGCAGAAATTGGGCTGACAGAGCCTTTTAAGCACTTTACGATTTCCTTTCTTCTTGTTTCAGCGTTCATAATTCCTCATTTCCAATTGAAAAATCACACATCCGGGTGATTTTTCAATCTCCAATTACACTTTATTTCAGGCACACTTCCCTTTACGCGGGAATTAAAACATTCTCGGCACAGAAATTGCACTTTTATTGCTTTCATTTACACCGCATGCAAATTCTTTAAAGACAAGTCAAGAATCGGTGATGAATGTGTCAAAGCACCACTTGATACGTAATCAACGCCCAAGCCTTTTAATCTTGCAATATTTTCAGCGGTTACGTTACCGGAAACTTCCACTTCTGCTCTGTGGTCGATGTAGTCGATGGCTTCTTTTAACTGCTCAGTGCTCATGTTATCAAGCATGATAATGTGTGCACCTGCCTCAACAGCCTCTTTTACCTGGTCGAAAGTTTCCACTTCCACTTCAATTTTGCGAACGAAAGGTGCATATGCCTTGGCCATGGCTACGGCTTCTTTTACACCGCCTGCTGCCCCGATGTGATTATCTTTCAAAAGTACACCATCGGATAAGTTGTATCTGTGGTTATTGCCACCGCCTACGCGTACGGAATATTTCTCAAAAATACGGTTATTGGGGGTTGTTTTACGGGTATCAAGAAGCTTAATACCTGTGCCTTCCAACATTTTTACCATTTTAGAGGTGTAGGTTGCCACACCGCTCATTCTCTGCAAGTAGTTAAGCGCGGTTCTCTCACCTGATAAAAGAACGCGGATATCACCGCGGATTTTACCGATTAACTGACCCTTGGTAATTGCTTCGCTATCTTCTACGTATAATTCCACTTCTGTTTTCTCATCTAAAAGTGTGAACACGCGGGAAAATACCTGCACACCGCAAAGGATACCGTCTTCCTTACAGATTAAGTCCACTTCGCCCATAGTTGCTGTCTGCATAACGCTGTTGGTGGATACGTCTTCGCTGGTGATATCCTCCTCCAACGCGCTCATGATTAAGGGATCTACCTTCAATTTCATAGTTGCCTGATCAAACATTCTTAATTCCTCCTGTTAATTTCATCTAAAACGAGTTGGTGGTTCTCTTCATTCCACTTCTCGATGTCTTCATATTTACTGTAATCCGGGGTAAGGTAGGTAGACTCTCTAGTTACTACCACCTGGCCCTCTTTATTGGTCTTGGTTCGTACCTTGGTTTCCATACTGCTTTCAAAGTCTTCGTCCATATCCAAGGGCTCGTATTTTATAAGATCCTGTGCTGCCACCTTACCAAATACGAGGCTCTCAAGAAGGGAGTTGCTTGCAAGACGGTTCTTGCCGTGTACACCGTTACAAGCGGTCTCACCAATAGCGTAGAGTCTGTCCATAGATGTCTGGCTGTTCTTATCCACCTTCACGCCACCCATAAAATAATGCTGGGCTGGTACTACGGGAATACATTCCTCTGTGGCATCGTAGCCGTGATCCTTACAATACTCTAAAATATTGGGGAAGTGGGAAATCAACTCATCTCTTGGAATGGTGCGCATATCTTCCCACACATGCTCCGTACCGTCCTTGGCCATCTGCTCGCGAATCGCCGCGGTCAGCTTGTCTCTCGGAATCAGCTCATTTACGAAGCGCTCCATATTTTTATTATATAATTTAGCGCCCTCACCTCGTACAGATTCGGAAATCAGGAAACTTCTGTCGCTGATGTCTTCACTGTAAAAGGTGGTGGGGTGAATCTGTACATAATCCACGTCTCTTGTGGCGATGCCATGTCTTAAAGCAAGGGCAACGCCGTCACCGGTCAAATGGCGATAGTTGGTAGAGTAGCGATACAAACCGCCTACGCCACCGGTTGCAAGTACGGTAACATCCGCATAAATGGCATCCAAACTGCCGTCTTCCTTGCGAAGGACAACGCCGAAACACTCACCTGTTTTATGGCGAAGGAATTCCTTCGCTGCTGCCTTGGCTGCAAGAGTTCCTTCCGGGAATCTCTTGGCTCTCTCATCTACACCTGCTTCGCCGTCAATCGCAATCAGGTCTACCATAGTGGTATGTTCCATAATCTCCACATTGTCAAGTTCTTTTACCCGTGCATAAAGTGTGCTGGTGATTTCCTCGCCGGTAATATCCTTATGATGCAGAATTCGATGCTTCCCGTGGCCGCCCTCGCGGGTGTATTTCAACTCACCGCTCTTAGTTCGGCAGAAACGCACGCCGTAATCCAGCAAATCATTGATGGTATCTCTGGAATGGGAAATCATAATTTCCACGCTCTCACGGGTGTTCTCATAATGGCCCGCTTTCAGCGTATCTTCCATAAAAGGCTCAAAATCGTTCTCATCATGCTGAACACAGATACCGCCCTGGGCAAGGTAAGAGTCGCACTCCTCCACTTTTGCCTTGGTAAGCATAATAATTTTCTTATCGCGGGGAAGGTTTAAAGCACAATACAGGCCTGCGCATCCGGTTCCCACGATTAAAACATCACATTTTCTCATATGTGTGTCCTCCACCTGATTCTGTCGAAAAATGGTAACTATTTAAAACACCTTGTCCGATGTCTAAACATTCCTATGCTTCGTGGTTATCATAACACGTGACAAGACACCTGTCAACATATGTCTTGACACATTTGTATGTACATCTTATAATGACCTTATGTTAAGATACGGATTGTATAAAATTTGTTAAAAACATCCTTCCGTATTGAATTTTACCTAAACTTATATATTCTCACTATAATATATGCTCACTTCCGTGGGCAGAACGGAGAACGCAATGTTTAATACGAAAGATTTGCAGGAAGCAATTATTCAGTTAAAGAAAGAAAAGGACGTGTGCATTTTGGCCCACGCCTATCAGACTCAGGATATTCTGGAAGTAGCGGACTATATTGGGGATTCCTTCGGTTTAAGCCAGCAGGCCCAGAATGCTCCGCAGAAGACACTTTTGATGTGTGGCGTGCGTTTCATGGCAGAGACCGCCAAGATTTTATCTCCGGATAAAAAAGTCATTCTCTCTCACCCCGATGCGGGTTGCCCTATGGCAGAACAGCTCACCTTGGAAGAGTTAAAAGAGATTAAGGCGCAGTACCCGAAGGCTGCGGTGGTTGCCTACATCAACACCACTTCGGAATTAAAAACCGAGTGCGATGTCTGCGTAACTTCTGCTTCCGCTTTGAATATAGTAAAAAACCTTCCCAACGAAGAGATTCTTTTTATACCGGATTGCAACTTAGGCTCCTGGATTGAGAAACAGGTTCCCGAGAAGAAGTTCCATTTCATCAAGGGTGGCTGTCCCGTACATATGCGTATTACTCCCGAAGATGTTGTCAAGGCGAAAGCGGCACATCCGAATGCACCGCTTTTGGTTCATCCTGAATGTAAGAAAGAAGTTACGGCCCTTGCGGATTACGCCGGAAGCACTACAGGCATTATGAAGTTTGCCGCAAACAGCGATGCCAAGGAATTCATCATCGGCACCGATAACAGCATTGTACAGCATTTGCAGTTTGAACATCCGGACAAGAAGTTTTACGCACTATCCAAGAATTGCATTTGCAACGATATGCGATTAACCACCTTAAAAGATGTGTACAATTGCATCGCCGGAGACGCCGGTGAAGAGATTGTATTAAGTGATGAAGTAAGAGAAAAGGCAAAGAAATGCATTGATGCGATGCTTGCGATGTCATAGGGAAGACTTACCGCATGCAACTTTTGACTTATAGAATAAACACAAAGCAGGATTCACAACATATGTGAACCCTGCTTTTTATCTACTCTGAAGCCCCGTCACAACTCACCCACATAGCCGGTCTGATTCCGCCGGTTGCTACCGTGGAATGTCTTCCCTCGTAGTCAATATCTCCTTCTGCGTCTACCACCACGGTTTTCTTCGCGTCCGCGCCCATATTACGAAGCCACCACCAGGTATTGTTGTCACGCTGGGCGTTATTATAACCGTCATTGATATCCACATTGGCACCATCTCTTGCCGCCGCCTGGGTCGCCTGGACATAACGGTCTTCCTTATTGGGGAAGTACTGCTCCACTTCTTCTGCTGATAAAAGGAATACATAGTCCTGAACCGTTCGTCCGCCCATAGTTCCGTATTCCTCATTGTCCGATGTAAAAACATCCGTCTCAATCAGCAATTCTTTCTCGTAAGTATTAATATACTCTTCATAAAAGACTCCGTTCAGCATTTCACGGAGACTGCAATTTGCCCAGCTCGTTTCCTCATAAACATTGTGGAATTCGCCCGGCGATAAGGCCGAAACACTGATTAACAGCACCTTATCGTCCTGTCTATCCAGTACATACCAAAGAATTCGTTCGTCACCGCTTTTTACATAGTCTGTGTTCATCGTGCCAAGGGGGATAATATCACCTACTTCAGCGTCGGCAAGCAACTCAACTTCTTCCTTGTAATAAATTCCCGGCTGAATCAGCATTACGTACAATTCGCTGATGATAAATCCGCAGAGAATCACCAGCACAATGCTTCCCACGATTGCGAGTTCGCGCATACGTTTCTTCTTTTTCTTAAGCTCCAGTTTTTTATCCAGAGACAATTCATCCTCTGAGATTTTAACCCTTTCACCCGTTACAAGGCGAATTAACAATCTATGAATCAGGTGCAAGGGAATTGCTACGCCTATGGACAGAAGGATTACCCAGATAAAAAGGGCAAGGCTGTCGCGCTCGTACTCGTACGTTAAGAATATCTTAAACAGGTCGTGGATAATATAAATCTCAAGGCTGATTTTACCAAGAAGCACAAGAAGAATATTCTTCACCCGCACCTTCATACCGATAAGAAGCAACATAAGAAGCCACATTGCGCAGGCGATAGTTTGCGCCAACAGCGTAATAGCTTTGGCACCGTAACCGGGATGCCCTTCCCACTCCTGATAATAACCAAAGGTAGTGCGTACAAACTCTTCCAAGCCAAAAGTCACAAGGAACGCCACGATTGATACCGGCAACAGCCACTTATAATGTTTCTTTAAGAAGGCCAGCACCTTGTCATAGTACTTCGCCATAAATAATCCCGCCAGGAAGAAAATCGTGGTATTATACCACCATTCGCCCATAAACCAAAGTCCGCCGTCCTTGCTGGGATCATGTCCAAGCAACAGACTCACCGCAATCATCAGAACAACGATGATGCTCATAGCACCCATTGCTTTTCCGGGCTTTCGGATAAACCGATGCGTAAAATAAAACGCCAGATAGAGAATCAGAATCTCTACCAGAAACCATGTATTCGTGTTAACCAGGCGGAAACCGAAGAGACACGCCAATGACTCAAGGACACTGTTTACACTTCCGAAATACATCCCCACCAAAACCAGGTAAATCGCATTGGAAATGATAAAAGGAATCAGCACCGTGGGCATTCTTTTGCGTATAAATGTCTTTAAATAATCCGGCTTACTCTGCAGGCTTCGCATCAAACCGAATCCCGAACAGAAAAAGAAAATCGTGGTAAAAAGAATTCCCATGGAACTAAAAATCGTGATGGGCCCACGCCACTCATTTCCGTAATTAGTTATATACTGGGACAGATGGTGAAAAATAATCCCCACGGCCGCAAGCCCCTGAAGAATTTTACTTTGCTGCAGGGAAAGAAAATCCTCGTGAATGCTTCCTTTGGGAGCGATTATAATTTGTACCAGCATGATAATGAACACAATCGCCGGGAAAATGCATAATAATAAATACTCTATATTCATGGTCTGTACCTTTCGCTTGCGGTTTTTAAACAAACCGCGACTTCTGTCGTTAAGTAACACGCCGCGTCTGCTTGTTTACTCTATGCAATTATCATACTATGACTCTAGTTCAAACACTATCTCTTTTTTACGATTTTTTATAACAATCTTCCCTATGCCCGGTACTTCTCCTGCGACGCCGTCCTGCCCTGCCTTTTCTCCATCTTCTTCCAACTGATATAGCCGTACAGGTCATTAACAAGAAAGGCGATAAAACAAACCACCACCGAAATATAACGGACGTCGTCCATCGCTGCCAAAACCCAAAGCACAATCAAAACCACATCATT
The DNA here is from genome assembly GCA_964591945.1 of uncultured Lachnospiraceae bacterium. Classification (GTDB taxonomy): domain Bacteria; phylum Bacillota; class Clostridia; order Lachnospirales; family Lachnospiraceae; genus UBA3766. Next base: position 10,014 of record CAZQBM010000073.1, read on the forward strand.
CATACCATAGACCAGGGCAAAATAAGGGCTTCTGCGGAATGTCAGATACGCCGCCGCAAAACTGGTGGCAACCGAAACGGTGCTTGGAATGAGATTCGCCGTCTCAAAATACTCCAGTATGAAATAGAACACCGCCGTCACCACGGCTGTAAGCAGGCACATAAAAATCGTTTCTTTTATGGTGATGTGGTTTACTTTTACTTCAGTGCGGTTCTTCCCATAGGGGTTTCTAAGCCACGAAATCAGCGAAAAAATCGCCATAGGTAAGGTCATTCCAAGGTAGGTAATCATTTCGCCGTAATAGGCAAAGCCGTAAGATATGATTCCGTATAAAATGCTGAAAAGAATCATCAGCACTTGGCCCACAGCGTTCCCTTTGGCACAGAAGATCAACGACGTTACGCCGATGAGTGATGCAATTAGCGTCATACAGTTGCTTCGGTCGAATATTAAAAAAGACAGAAGAATCAGTATGACCGAACCGCTCCAAAGGGCAATTTCGCGCTTTTTAAAATAAGGGGGCTTTTTACCTTGGCTATTTGAACCACTCTCAGCACTCATAAAGACATTTCTCCTTTTATCTATATTTTCTATGCGAATCTATTGCTACTAATCTTCATCAAGAAAGGCATCCGCAAGTATATCTTCTAAGACCTAACGATATACCTACGAATGCCTCTGCATTCTCTACCCGGTGGCAGGATGTGTGTTCTTTTATTTGGTTTATTATACAATGCAGGCTTGCATTTTTCAATTTAATTATAATAATTTGAACCCCATTTTTTAGCCCCATTTTTATCCTAAATTAGGGGTAATTTGGGGTATAAAAAACCAGAAGTCCTTATTTTACCGGACTTCTGGGAATCAACGGAGAAAGAGGGATTTGAACCCTCGCGCCGGTTGCCCGACCTACACCCTTAG
>CAZQBM010000074.1:0-10716 GCA_964591945.1 uncultured Lachnospiraceae bacterium
ATCTTTGATGCACACACTTGGCGTTTCCTCATAGATATTCGAAAAAGCGCCTTCTATTTCAATACCCTCATCCTTATATACCAAGTAGATGCGTTCTGTATCATCCTCTGTAATGCCGTATATTTCCAAACCGTTCTGCGTATCCTGCAGCAATAATTTTTCCTCAACAGTCGCATCAGGCACAACATTCTCATCTGTAGAAATCGTACCACTCAACAATCCGGCAGCCAGCAATACCGCCAGCGAAACCATAGGCACCGTAATAGTGTCCCAGCCTTTCTTGGTGAATAACTCCGTAAAAGCCGCAATCACGCCAATCACAAGTGAAACCGGAAGAATCACATACCACGCCAACTCACTCAGCAAAACAAGCGTCACCGTAGTACAAATACCGGAAGTAACGCCCATGGCAACCGTACCTTCCACAGTTTTGGTGCCTTCAATCATTTTACCGGACAACTTCTTTTTCCCCCAGGTAATGCCCACAATCGCAGCCATTCCGTCGCCCGGCCCCCAGGCCATCATCGCCGCAGCCGCCATATACTTGCATTCCGGCCCCAAAATCCCCCAGCACAGGGCGATAAAAGCCCCAATCATGGAAAACAGGCACACAAAGCTGATAATCACCTCATGCTTTCCCTTTTGCTGGAAAAGACCATCATAAAACTTGCATTTCTCCACAAGCTGTAACGCAATAATAACCATAATCAGAAACGCAACATCCACAGCTACCGCTATCCACCAGATATCCGTCAGAAAAAGAAGCGGAAAAATTGCAAGCATTGCTACGATGTGAAGAAGTTTGCGGAATACATAGCCCGGAACCTTCGTTGTATAACGTACGATAATTAAAACTGTTGCCATTGCAATGATGATTGCCAAAAACAACCCTAAAACGCCTCCAAATTCCGACAAAAGCGTCATATTTATATTCTTAGAAATCACACCCCAATAATTCAAGGTAATCATCGACAAACCAAGTCCCAAAAGTATCACACCTGTCACAATTCCAACAATCTTTCCTTTTACCTTATTGGCAAATTGCGCACTTAATAATGAGAAGGTTGTCGCTGTTACAATTGCAATCAATAGGTAATCCCAACATTCCAAGATAATTGCAGGTTCAATCAGAATGTGACTCACCGATGCAATTAACGCCGTGAATGTCATAATGAAAGTTGACGTACCCACAGCAGTTTTACGATCGTATCCAAGAAATGCCGTAAAAACAATCAACATCATCATTCCGCCGCCGGAACCAAAGAAACCGGTTCCAAAACCGATAGTTAATCCAAAAAACAGCGAAACCGCTATTTCTTTGATCGTCAGTTTATGTAATGCCGAAACCGATTCTTTCTTCTTCGAATCAGGCTTTACAAGGAAACGGATACCGATGGCCACGCATAGGAACAACGAAAAGCCGCCCAGCACCTGCTGATGTGTGAAAAACGCCGCTATAGAACCCACAGCACACATGGAAATGATACATGCCGTCATAATCCAGCCGTGTTTTAAATCAATCTTTTTATTCTTCGCATAAACATGCGTTGTCACTGCCGACCCCAGAATATCACTTGCCAAGGCAATGGCAGTGGCCATATACGCCCCGTGCTCCCCGCGAAACGTCGGGCATAGGACAATTAAAAGAGGAACCATAGCCGTAGCGGCTGACAGTCCCACAAGTCCGGTGCCCACACCGGCAAGTATAGATGCTATGATGACGACAAGGTATTCCATAGAATGCTCCTTTGTATCTACTTAATATATCAAGAAACAACTAATCTTTCCCATATTTCAATATTACTTTTCCGATAAGCATTTCGTTTCTACTTTTATTTTCATTCTACTTTTTTGTATTGTCAAGAAGAATAAATAGATAATCTACTTGATATTTTATTCTATTTTATAAAAGCAAAAAAGCCTCGAAAATCAAGGCTTTTTCTTAAAAAAATAAAGCGGGTGATGGGAATCGAACCCACGTATTCAGCTTGGAAGGCTGATGTTCTACCATTGAACTACACCCGCATATATAAAATATGAACTTTCAATCGGGGTGACAGGATTCGAACCTGCGACCCCCTGGTCCCAAACCAGGTGCTCTACCAAACTGAGCCACACCCCGCAATCTGTATAGACCAGTGCGTTTTGTCTTGACGCAAGTGTTATTATATGAAATGTTTTCCGAAATGTCAACATCTTTTTTTAATTTTTTTATTTTAATGTTTTCGGTCTGTTATAACACGTGCTTTTAAGCCAAATCACACACCGCACAGGATTACTGATTAGCTGTTTCCAATTCCTTTTTATAGAAGGTATCTCCGCCGTTTTTAATCACATACTCACGATGCTTTGCAGCCTCTTCCTCTAAACCGGCCACTGTTGCTACCTTATACAGACGATAATTCGCGCTTACCTTCTTAAGAGTAAAGGATTTTGCATCGGCTAATTTCAACAATTCCGTCATTTGAGCATAATCACCGTTTTCTTCCGCGTTCAGCATCGCCGGATACTTTGAAATAACACGATAAGCCTCTCTAATATACAATTCCGGGCTTTGTGACACAAGTGTCTCCATTTCCTCAATGTATTTTTCTATTGCATCCTTGTCTTTTTCAAGCAATGCAACCATAGCAAGAAGAGAATAACGGTATGATTTTGCGATATTTGTGTCAGAATATTTCTCCAACAATCCTGCAACCGCCTTGCACTCCTCAAATTTGCCTATATAAAAGAGCATGCTTCCGATACATTGCAATACCGTATCACAATTTTTCGCACGACGAGAATACTGCAACATAACGACATAAGCAGTCAACGGCTTAATGACACAGCAGTCATCATTGGTCAGCCGTGTCAAACGCATAATATTCTTCGTTTGATAGACCTTAAACAACACAACACTAAGAAGTGCAAATACCAAGAATGCATAAAATCCCCAATGAATATCGGCATAAATACAATATATTCCAAAAATACCTGCCGCAACGACTAATACCGCTAAAACACCCCCTATTACACGAAGTTTTTTACAATATTTATGGGTACGCGCTTCCTCCGCCTGATCAAGTTCGAAATTTATAATTTCCCTAACTTCCTTACTCAGTTCATTCATGCCTATATTCTCCCATATCATCGCAATTACCGGCTAAACGCCATTCCAAGTTGCTAATCACACCTGCGCCAAGCTCTATTCCTCTTTCGCCAGACTGGATTGTGTAAAATGTGCCTCACCCTGCTCATCTACTTCCATAATCACATAGGTCGGCATACGTCCAAACTGCCTTGGATAAGTCAAACTTCCGGGATTTACAAGGAAAACACCGTTCATCTCACCCATGTAGGGCAAATGCGTATGGCCGAAAAAGGCCATATTACAGCCTCTTGACGCCGCTTCTTCCGCCAGACGCTCATATCCCGCAGACACGCTGTAATAATGTCCATGTGTGACCAGAATTTTATTTCCTTTGATATCAAGAACCCGTTCCTTAGGTAAAATGGTAAAAAAATCGTTATTACCGCTGACCACCTCGAACTCACATCCGGCAATCGCTTCCATTTCACACTCGGTTCCTTCCGCATCACCACAGTGAATAATCAAATCCACAGACGGAACTTCTTCCAGCATCCTATAAAAATTGTCGTTGACCCGGTGGGTATCACTACAAATTAAAATCTTCACTACTACACCTTTTCCTATCATATACCGATTAAAACAACTTCAGCACATATCTCTTATGATTCATCGAAGGTTTACGCTTCCATCAGTGCTTTAATACCACGAAACGCCTTGCCCCTATGACTGATTTCATTCTTTTCTTCCAAAGAAATCTCTGCGCTGGTTTTATCAAATTCTTTTAAATAAAAGATTGGATCATAGCCAAAACCGTTGGCACCCTTTTCTTCGTATCCGATATAACCCTCCATCGTTTCGCGAACAACCAGCTCCTTGCCGTCAGGATAAACAGCTGCCACCGCGCATACAAATCGCGCCGTACGTTTCTCGAATTCCACGCCGTCTAATCTTGCAATTAAACTTGCATTTTTAACCGAATACGGTGTGTCTTCGCCCATATATCTTGCAGAATAAATTCCGGGCTCTTTATTCAGATAATCCACTTCCAATCCGGAATCATCCGCGAGTACAACGTTACCGCTAAGTTTTGCAATCTCTCTTGCCTTAATCAAAGCATTCTCTTCAAAGGTAGAACCATTCTCATCTACGTCAGCAACAATGCCTTCTTCTTTCATGGACACAACCTCATATTCCGAATTGTTAAATATAGATTTAATTTCTTTCATCTTTCCGGCATTTCCGGTTGCTATTACTATTTTCATTTCGTATCACCCTATTCTTTCATTTATGTCACACTTCTGCTGACATTTCCGTTATTGACACTTCTTACTTTAAATTGCAGTCCTATCTTCCTTCCGTTTTCTTCGGTGGTTTCGGCCCCATATACTGTAAAAAGTAGGTTTTCATCATACCGTTATAAATTTTACGGTTTTTATCTGCCTTTTTACCCAAATCACGCTCTGCATTCTCATATGAAGTAATCAGATACATTGACCAGGAATCAAGCGCCTTGTATCTTTCGCCCAAAGCCTCGTAAATCGGTGGCAAATCAACTTTCTCTTCCAAACGCTCACCATAAGGCGGATTGGTAATGATAAAACCATATTTCTTGGGGTGGCTTAAGTCCTTAACCGCCCTTGTCTGGAAATGAATCAAATGATCCACGCCTGCCAATTTTGCATTTTCTCTTGCAATTTTGGTCATTTTCTCATCGATATCATATCCCTGGATATCGGTCTCAACTTTATAATCCACCAGCTCATTTGCTTCATCAATACAATCATACCAATTCTTCTTCGGAATCAGATGCCCCCAGTTCTCTGCCAGAAACTCCCTGTTCATACCCGGCGCAACATTTGCTGCCATAAGCGCAGCTTCAATAGGAATCGTACCACTTCCGCAGAATGGATCCACAAGAATGCGGTCCTGCTTCCAAGGTGTCAGCATAATAAGAGACGCCGCAAGATTCTCTGCAATCGGCGCTTTCGCCGTAAGCTTGCGGTATCCTCTTTTATGAAGGGACTCGCCTGTGGTATCCAAGCCCACCGTCACCTCATCTTTCAGAATAAAAACTCTTACCGGGAAATTATCGCCATCCTCCGGGAACCATTCCAGACGATACTTCTCTTTCATGCGCTCTACCATAGCCTTCTTCATAATAGACTGGATATCCGAAGGACTGAACAGTTTGCTCTTAACGCTTGCAGCCTTGACTACGCCAAATTTGCCATTCTTAGGAATATATTCTTCCCAAGGAAGCTTTTTCGTACCTTCAAACAGTTCTTCAAAGGTTTCCGCACGAAAGCTTCCTACTTTAATAAGAATACGCTCTGCAGTACGCAAAAAGACATTGCCGTAGCAAATCGCCTGCTCATCACCATAAAAGGTGACTCTGCCGTCCATTACTTCAGCAATTTCATATCCCAAATCCGTAATTTCTCTTTTTAAAACAGCTTCAAGCCCGAAATGACAGGGGGCAATCAGCTCAAAACGACTGTATTTACTCATAAAAAATACCTTTTCCTTTGCATTCCTAATACATCTTATCCATACTTTTTATGGGTGTCAATAAGGGACACTTTCATTTTTGTCTATTTGTATATTTTTTTTGTCATTTTTGAGTATTTTTTGTATATTTTTCTAGCAAATACTATTAAAATGTGGTATGATTAGAATGGTTGATGTAATGTGTAGTTTTTATATGCATTTTTACATCAAAAAGGGAATACATATAGGACAGGAGACACCATATGGAAAATAATTTTGACAACTTAACTCCCGCTACAGAAGATGTTTCTGTAATCGCGGACGCTGTATCCGAAGATACAGCAACTGTAACTTCCGAAGCGGTTGAAGCTGTTGCTTTAGCAGAAGAATATACCACTTCGGCAGATATTCTTGAGAATCTTCCGGAACTTCAGGGCGAGAAGAAATCCAAGAAAGCAAAGAAGGCGAAGAAAGAGAAAGCGCCCAAAGCCAAGAAAGAGAAGGCTCCCAAAGCCAAAAAAGAGAAGACACCCAAGCCCAAGAAAGAAAAAGCACCTAAGGTTGCAATGAATGCAGATGAAAAGGCGAAACACATTCTTTCAAAGCGTAAGAAATTCCACTTTATGAATTTCTCAAGGCGTTTGGCTGTAATGTGCATCATCCCCTTAATTGTCTTGGTAATCGTCATTTCAGCAATAAGTTCCAACATTCTGACTACAAATTTAGAGAAGGAAATCGAAGGTTCCTTAAAGATTGTTGCTACTTCATTAGAAGAAACTTATTCAACCCTGTACGAAGGCGACTACACAATGGGACAGGACGGCAAGCTTTACAAAGGTGGCGTTCAAATCTCAGATACCACCCTTTTTGACTCGCTGAAGGACAATACCGGTTTTGATAGTTCTTACTACTTCGGCGACCGTGTTATTATTACTTCTGTAAAAAGAATGTTGAACGGTGAACTTGCCGGCGGACGTATTACAGGTAATAAGCACATGACCGAAGACGTATATGCTGAGGTTATGGCCGGAAACGAAGTATTCCGTACCGATTTTATGTTACAAGAAGTACAGTACTATGGTTACTTCAAACCTTTAATCAACTCCGATGGCACCATCGTTGGTTGTATCTTCTCTGGAAAACCTGCTGCTGAAGTTGAAGCGCAGATCAAGGCCGAGACAAGCAAAATTACATTGTGGGCACTTTTAATTTCCGTAGCATGTGTTGTATTGATTATTATAATTTCAAACAGTATGTCTAAGAACATGGTGAAAACAAAGAACTTCCTCGAAGTCGTTTCTACCGGTGATTTAAGACAGAACGCAAAATTAAAATACTTAAGGCGCGATGATGAATTAGGCGATATGTATGCAATCTCTTATTCATTGCAAGAATCATTGAAAGGCATTGTTACCAATATCAAAGCATCTGCCGATGATTTAGCAATATCTTCCGAAGATTTGATGCATTTATCACAGGATACTGTAGAAAACGTATCCGGCTTATATGATTCAGTAGAATTTATTTCAAAGGGTGCTGCTGATCAGGCTGACCAGACTTCCGTAGCCGCAATTCAGGTTTCCAATATTGGTGATCAGATTGACAGCATCTCCGAAGACGTTACTTCATTAACCGAAGCCGCTTCACAGATGGCCGAAGCCGAGAAAGCTTCTACAAGTATTATTAACGAATTAAATTCTTCAAACGAAGAAATGATTGATTCTATTGAAAAGATTGCTACACAGATTGAAATTACCAACTCTTCCGTTCAGGAAATCAGAACTGCAATTGCAATGATTCAGTCAATTTCCGACGAAACAGACTTACTTTCAATCAATGCAAGTATCGAGGCTGCCCATGCCGGTGATGCCGGACGAGGATTTGCAGTCGTAGCAGAACAGATTTCAAAGCTTGCTGCCCAGTCTGGTAACAACGCAACAGAAATCGAAAAGATTATCAACGCATTATTAGATCAGTCCAACTTAATGGTAAGTTATATGGACGATGTTAAGGTTAAAATATCTGAACAGCGCGAAAAGCTTGATATGACAATCGATAAGTTCAGTGCCGTAGCAAATGGTGTAGACAACTCCCTTGTTAACATCGGAAATATTACAAACGGTATGAATGAATTAAGAAAGTCAAGAGATGTTATTTTAGATGTAATTTCAGACTTGTCTGCAGTATCTCAGCAATATGCCGCTTCTACAAACGGAACCATCGAAGCAGCACAGACTATGAACGATGCTATGAAGGCTGTAGAAAACGCTTCACAGAAGCTCAAACATATGTCTGATGACTTAACGAACGAACTTGAAATCTTCAAATTGTCATAATTATTTTAAACACATAAAACAAAGGAGATTGGATATTCCAATCTCCTTTTCTTTACTAATTTAACAGTTTTTATAATTCATCTATCTTACAGGCATAATATATCCGATTAACACAATATATCTCATTACCATATTCTTTTCCTTTTGTAGTCTATATTTCTTCCTTCCCTATCTATTAGCAAAATGCACAACCAAACGCACAATCAAGATAACAAAAATCGCAAGCACAATTACCGGCCATAATAGCTTAAGCAAAGAAAATACCAATGCTATTATCAACACAATTACAGCAAGAATTCCAATGATAATCATTGTAATGGTCAGTTTGGGATGCCTAAAAATAAAAGGCCTGTCGTCTTTAGTCTCGCTATAATGTTTACCATTTATATTATCGTCGTTTTCATAATATTCAGCTCCATTATAACTATTTCCTCTTTCATATGCATGCTCATCACCATATCCGGTATTATTCGCCTTATAACCGGCTTTACTCTGCATTCCGGCTTCATCCGCAGCACATATACTCATTGCAATAAGTTTCGGATTACCCAAAGCATTAAGTACCTCCTGTTCAGAGCCCTTTATACGCGTTTCTGCGGTAATATAGTCTTCATAGTATTGAATATGTTCTTCTATCTCTCCTTGGCTAATTTTGCCCGTTAAGGCTCTTCTAAGGCTATCTATAAATTCCTGTTTTGTTTCCATAGGCACTCCTCTATTCCAATGTTATTTCTAATTATACTCATTTTTCGTATTATCTATCATGCAACTTACCTGCTATCACTTATAAATATTTTATAACTGCTAAATCATAACTATTTTTCCATTTACTGTCAAGTGAAGAAAGTGTGAATATAAAAAGGACAGCAGATATCTGCTGTCCTTTTGCGATAACATCGCTTATTGATAAGTTTTGTGGGGTTATATTAACCCTTAACGCTACCCAATGCAACACCTGAAACGATGAACTTAGATAAACAAAGATATACGATAATAACAGGGAAGATTGAGAATGCAATCATTACATAAACCTGACCCATATCAAACTTCAACCAGTCAGCGGAACGCAAACGTGCGATTAAGATAGGGAGTGTCTGTAATTTGTCTTTCTTTAACACCAATGCAGGTGTGAAGTAGTTATTCCAGTTCTGTACGAATGTAAAGATAGCCTGAACTGCGATAGCAGGTTTCATCATAGGCAATACAATCGTATTAAATGTTCTGAACTCTCCGGAACCATCGATACGAGCAGCTTCGATAATTGCCAAGGGCAATGTAGATTCCATATACTGCTTCATATAGAAGAATGTTGCCGGTGCAGCAATCGCAGGAACAATCAAGGGGATAAATGTATTATCCAATTTCATACCTGTGACTAAGTTAATGAAACCTAATGCAGTAACCTGTGTAGGAATCATCATAACCATAAGAATGAAAGTAAAGATAGCTTTCTTTAACTTAAATTCGTATGCATGGATTGCATAAGCTGTCATTGTAGAGAAGTATGTACTCAAAAGTGCACATGAGCCTGCTACGATGATAGAGTTTAACAAACCATTCCAAATAGGCAATGTACCTGCCATAAGGTTTTTAAAGTTTGTGAAAAACTGTGTTATAAATCTAAAGTTTTTGAAATTCGGAAGTGCCTGGAAACCAGATGTTAATTCCGAATGTGATCTGGTTGAGTTAATGAACAAAACATAGAACCAGAACAAACATAAAATACTGATAGCAGTCAATACGATGTATGCAACAACACGTCTAGCTTTCACGCCACCGGTATTCTTTGAATCTTCAATCTGAAGAGACATTGAACTATTACTTGCCATGTTTCATTACCTCCTAATCATTATTATTTGAGAACTTGTATACGATCATACTAAGGATACCTGTAATGATGAAGAGAATTACAGAAAGGGCACCACCCAAACCATAGTTCTTACTGAACAGGTGCTTATTAAGGAACATAATCAAGGTCATTGATGTACGAGCAGGTTCACCGGTACCGTTTGTTAAAATCTGAGGTACGTCGAACATCTGCAAACCACCGATTAAGGAAGTAATCATAACGTAAATTAAAATAGGTCTTAACAGAGGTAAAGTAATGCGCCAGAATACCTGTGTAGGTGTAGCGCCGTCTACTTCTGCAGCTTCGAAAAGGGAAGCATCAATACCCATCATACCTGCCATTAAGAGGATTGTTGTATTACCAAACCACATCAAGAAGTTCATGAATGCAACAATAGTTCTTACTGACAATGTATTATATAAGAACTTAAAGGGTTCGTCCAAAATACCCATCTGCATCAACATTGAGTTGATAGGGCCACCTTCTGAGAACAATGTAAAGAATAACATCGCCATAGCGGAAGCCATGATTAAGTTCGGTAAATAGATAACTGTCTTAAAGAATGCCTGACATTTTAATCTGAGACGATTATCTGAGAACCAAGAACCCAAAAGCAAGGATACAACAATCTGGGGAACGAAGCCCATAATCCACATAATCAATGTATTCCATGTATAGTCAAAAATTGTAGGTACATTAGGATCTGTACTTGTAAATAACTGAATATAGTTGCTAAAACCTACTAAATTAGGTCCGATCTGTGTCATACCATCACGGTAATATTCAAAGAAACTCCACTTAATTGTATTAAATAAAGGAATAAGCTGGAAGGTAACATATACAACGATAAACGGTATTAAGAATATGTAACCCCATTTGTTATAGCTTACAACTTTCCCTTTTTTTGCTTTACTCATAAACAAACGTCCTCCATTTCGTGCAATTTGTAGCTATAATTACGCGGCATACCA
>CAZQBM010000075.1:0-10541 GCA_964591945.1 uncultured Lachnospiraceae bacterium
CATAATTTACTGTTTTAAAAAGCATTTTGATCGAAAATACATTATAAAATGCATACAATACTAAAAATGCACATAACGATATAGATGTTACTTTACCCAACGTAGTTTTCATTTTTATTACTCTCCTCACCAATATAATATATTTTATATAGTATACTATTACATTGTTTTGATTAGTATACTATAAATACTAACACACAGATAGTATGTTGTCAATACTAATATGTAAGTTTCAAACATTTTTCATAAAGCCTTATCTTGTAATCCTTTTACAGCCTATAAAGTACTATTAATACACTCACTATGAATGATAATAAAAAAGAACGCATAAACCATTTTATACATTGAAAGATTTATGCGTTCAAATATTTACAAATTACATTGCATCCATAGTCTCACGAATTGCCTTAATGAAGTCCTGGCTGTTCAATGTTGTAACATTCTCAAGAGATGTAATCAATGCCAAGTCCTTGGTCATTTTACCATCTTCAATTGTCTTAAGTGTAGCTCTCTCCAACTTATCTGCAAATGCACATAATTCAGGAGTATTGTCTAACTCACCGCGTTTTCTTAATGCACCTGTCCAAGCAAAAATAGTTGCTACGGAGTTGGTTGAAGTCTCTTCTCCCTTTAAGTGCTTGTAGTAATGTCTCTGAACGGTTCCGTGAGCAGCTTCATACTCATATACACCGCTGGGTGATACAAGAACAGAAGTCATCATAGCAAGAGAACCAAATGCAGAGCTTACCATGTCAGACATAACGTCACCATCGTAGTTTTTACATGCCCAGATAAAACCACCTTCTGCCTTCATTACACGTGCTACCGCATCATCAATCAAGGTATAGAAGTAAGTAATACCTGCTTCTTCGAATTTAGCCTTATATTCTGCATCATAGATTTCCTGGAAAATATCCTTGAAATTATGGTCGTACTTCTTAGAAATGGTATCCTTGGTTGCAAACCAGAGATCCTGCTTGGTATCAAGAGCGTAATTAAAACATGCTCTTGCAAAGCTTCCGATAGAATCATCGATATTGTGAAGTCCCTGAATGATACCTGCACGATCAAAATTCTGGATGGTTGCTCTGGTTACAGTACCGTCATCTGCGGTAAATACCAATTCAGCCTTACCGGGTCCGTCAATCTTCATTTCAGTATTCTTGTATACATCACCGTATGCGTGTCTTGCAATGGTAATAGGCTTCTTCCAGTTGCGAACGCAGGGTTCAATACCTTTTACAACGATGGGTGCACGGAACACCGTACCGTCAAGCATTGCACGAATGGTTCCGTTGGGGCTCTTCCACATTTCTTTTAAGTCATATTCTGTCATTCTTGCAGCGTTAGGTGTAATGGTTGCACACTTAACAGCTACACCATACTTCATAGTTGCATTGGCAGAATCAATGGTTACCTGATCATCGGTTTCATTTCTGTGCTCAAGGCCTAAGTCATAGTACTCTGTCTTTAAGTCAATGTAAGGAAGCAAAAGTTCATCCTTAATCATCTGCCAGAGAATTCTTGTCATTTCATCTCCGTCCATTTCGACAAGAGGTGTAATCATTTTAATCTTTTCCATGTTGGTCTCCTTTTTTATCTTACATACACAGGAATATGCATTTCTTCACAAAAAGCTTTAATCTGCTTATCTAATTCTTCGTCAGTCATAACAGTAACTCGGCCTTCCGCATACTGCACATCTACCCAGTCTTTTACCTTAACGACGATTTCGTCCTTCTTATCTACCTGCGCTTCGCCTTTTAAACGGTAATAAGTGTTCATCCAATGCGCAATTCCGGCAAGACCGGATGTGTTGGATACTGCACAACAAGCAGGTTTTCCTAAGAATTTCTCGGTATCAAAGATGTTGTAAATTTCTTCATTCTTCAATAAACCATCTGCATGGATGCCGGCTCTTGTAACATTGAAATTCTTTCCTACAAACGGTGTCATAGGCGGAATTTCATAGCCTAATTCCTTCTCGTAGTACTCAGCAAGCTCGGTAATAACTGTAGTATCCATACCGTTTAAGCCGCCCTTAAGCTGAGCATATTCAAATACCATTGCTTCCAAAGGTGTGTTACCGGTTCTTTCACCGATACCGAACAATGAAGTATTAATACCCGCACAACCATAAAGCCAAGCTGTGGTTGAGTTAGAAACCGCCTTATAAAAGTCGTTGTGTCCGTGCCACTCTAACAAGTGGTGAGGTACACCTGCATTTACATGGATTGCATAGATAATACCCTGAACGCTTCGGGGAATTACCGCACCGGGATAGTTAACACCATAACCCATGGTATCGCAAAGACGAATCTTTACAGGAATCTTGTACTCTGCCATTAATTTCATAAGTTCCATACAGAAAGGAACAACGAAACCGTAGATATCCGCTCTTGTAACGTCTTCTAAGTGACATCTGGGGCTGATACCTTCATCAAGACACTGTCTGATTACATTTAAGTAATGATTAAGCGCCTGGCCTCTGGTCATTTTTAATTTTAAGAAAATATGATAATCGGAACAGCTTACCAAAATACCGGTTTCTTTCATACCGATTTCTTTTACAAGCTTAAAATCCTGTTCACTGGCACGAATCCAGCTGGTCACTTCAGGGAACTGATATCCGCGTTCCATACATTTGTATACCGCATCGCGATCCTTTTTGCTGTATAAAAAGAATTCGCTGGCACGGATCATACCATTGGGTCCACCTAATTTATGTAAGTAATCGTAAATGGTAACAATCTGTTCTGTGGTATAAGGTGCTCTTGACTGTTGTCCGTCGCGGAAAGTGGTATCTGTAATCCAAATTTCCTTCGGCATATTGTGAGGCACGATTCGATCGTTAAAAGGAATCTTAGGTACCTCAGAATAAGGAAACATATTTCTAAATACATTAGGTTTGGACACATCATCCAAGATATACATATGCTCTTCAATCTGAAGAAGGTTATTCTTGGGATTCATGGTCACCTGTCGGTTCTGAAAGTGTTCGTTTTCACTCATTTTGTCCTCCATTTCTGCCTGCATCTCTAAACAGGCTTTGGACTATTATCCAAATTCTTATAATTCACCGTGTTTCATTTTAAACATCTGCGCCTATAAAGTCAAATGTTTCTTACAGTTTTATATGTATTTCATTTTATTTTTTGTCATTTCTTAATCGTAAGAAACTATTTTATTTGAAATATATTAAAACAGGAACCCAAAATCAGGTTCCTGTTTTAATAACGCTTTTATTTTATACTACGGTGTCTCACACGCCACATATTTCACATTGGAAGGCTTTCTATAGGCTCCCGGCTCACCTTTATATGCAAGCAAAACCCCGTCTCCTACAATCAAATAATCACCTTCACCATTTTCATACCAGTCTTCCAGCCAGGCAGTATGCTCAAATGCCTTATCGCCAATATAAGTTACGCTATCAGGAATTTTTACATTTTCCAAATCATCACAATGATAAAAGGCTGCATAACCGATACTTGTGGTTCCTTCCGGAATATCTATACTTGTTGCACTGCTTCGTGCAAAAGCAAATTTACCAATTTCTGTTACACCCTTTGGTATTGAAACTTCATTTAACGTATTCACACCATAAAAGGCATTTTCCTCAATAATGCCTTTATCAGACATTTCTTTTAAATCATCATTTGCCTGTGCATTCGCCCCGGAAATAACCTCCCCGCCCGCACTGTCCATAAGAATTACGGCATTGTTTCCCACCAATGTAGTATAGCCCATAACATCAGGACCTATTTCGACAGGCTTTGGTGCATTCTCTTCCTGCTCGGACTTTTCTTTTTCTTCTTTTATGGCTTCGTAATAGTCTTCTTTGACATCCTCTGCATAAGAAAGACTGTAAATCGGCGAAGTTGATGCACTCATATCTTTTTGCGAAGCAAATTTGCTTCCATAAGTGCCTTCCTCCGTATAGAAAAACACTTTCGAGCAACCATCAAAAGCCGTATCATGAATCTTAGTCACAGAATCCGGAATATAAATCTGTTCCAGACTTACACAATCCTCAAAAGCCTTCATTTTAATTTCAGTCACCGCAAAAGACATGGAAACCGATTTCAAATTCGATGCGTTAGAAAAAGCATAGGGCGAAATTACCTGTATTTTATCCGATAAAATAACGTGTTCCAAATTATTACATCCCCAGAACGCATACTGACCGATTTCTTCTACTCTTTCATTCATAATATAAAAGGGTTCATCACGCCCCGGCAACATCTGATAAATAAAGGTTCTGTCCGCATTCATCAGTACGCTGTCCAAACACGTCAAAGTTGTACTCTTGGTACTGACGTCCAAATCTTTCAGCGAAGAACAACCTGCGAAAATACCGGACCCTAATTCTTCTACACTTTTACCAATATAAACATCGCTTAATGATTTACAGTTTGCAAAAGCTGCCGAACCAATCTTGGTTACAGAATCCGGAATATCAATTTCCAAAAGGTTATCGCATTCCGCAAACGCATTATATTCAATGGTTTCCAAACGGGCCGGTAATACAACTTTCTTGATATAATCATTGTCTTCAAAAGCACTATATCCAATGACGCGTACGGAATCAGGCACATAAACCACTTCCGAACTACCCATATACTTCATCAATGTTGTTCCGTCCATTTGGAATGCTTCTTTCTCACTACCGGCCAAACCACGTTTTTGACCAGCCAAAACAAAAGAAAAGGTCAAAACAAGCAATAAAACAGCAACTACACTGATTACAATTCTTTTTTTCATCTGCTTTGACCTCCTTTCATTTTTAAATTTTAAAATAGTATTTCAGCACCCGTAAAAGGTGCTGAAATTAATACTATACATTTTTACTTTGCTACTCTTTTCTTATCTTTCTTTACAAAGAGGAATACCGCAACCGCAGCCAATCCCATAGATAAGAACCACTTCGGTGCAATTCCGTCACCGGTCTTGGGTGTTGAATCCAATACAGTTCCGGCACTCAAATCCGAAGTATCCGCATAAATCACATAGGGTGAAAAATGAGGTGCAACAAAGGTAATACAAGGTACACCGTTAATGGTAGTAAACTTCGGTGAAATCTTCACAAGCTTACCATTTACAACATAACCAACCTTATTATTTCCGGCATATTTTACCAAATCTTCCGGAATCGGAAGTGTTACGGTTACACGTAAAGAATCCGTGTTTTCTACTTTCTTCGTTCCTGTTGAATCGTAAAGAGAAATATCCATCGGGAAGTAACGAATATCATCTAAATCACCGTATTCTTCCTCTAATGCTTCCTTTACCTGTTCTTTCGCATATGCACTTTCTGTAATCTTTAAGATGAAATTATCTGTAGAACCGCTTACAGAAGCTGATGCACTGTCTTTATTCGGAATTCCGTCCTTATCAATAGTTACCGAAGTGTTCGGTTTGGTAATTACTGTTGTAGAACCGCCATTATTGTTTGAACCGTTATTATTGTTGGAATTACCTGAAGAAGGCGCATCCTTATAAGTAGCCGTCACTGTCAAATTAGACGCCGGCATCGTTAATGTTGTTGCTGCCGTATTAGCCGAAGCAATGGTTACACCCTGTGTTTCCGTTACCCACTTATCAAACACTTTACCACTGGGCGGATTATCAGCAAGTAAAATTGCATTTGCGCCTGACGCATAACTTCCGCTTCCGCTACCACCAACAACTGTTAAAGTATATAAGGTACCATTATTAGTTCCGTTACCATTTCCGGTTCCGTTACCGTTTCCATCGCCTGTACCATCACCTGTGGTGCCGTCACCAGCATTTGCTGTAATCTTTTCATACTGTGCATAAATGGTTAAGTCATCCTGTACGTTAGAGAAAGAAGGTCTCCAACCGGTGAACTTATAACCTGTTCTTTCAGGACTTACTGGAGTTACTGCCGTACCGCCCTGTGGTACAACCTGAGTACTTAAAACTTTATCGTCATGGTCCACAAACTGCACGGTATATGTCACTTCACCCTCCGGCACATAGGTAGCGTAGGTCTTCATATCTTCCATAACACCTACCGGATTAGGCATCCAACCCTTAAATACATATCCTGCCTTTGTAGGGGTAATATGTGTTTCTGCATTACCGCCTGCCGGTACGTCTACCGTATCCAGAACAGTAACCGCATCATCATCATAAAATGTAACCTTAAATGTTACAGGTTTATCAGACACTACAATATTGCTGAAATTGCTTGCATAATCTGCAGCAGGACTATCTGCTTCACAATAGAATGTAATAGTCTGAGGATCATCTTCAAATGCAGCATTATCAATAACACTTAATGTTTTAGGAAGTTCCAAATATCTGATATTGCTGTTTCTAAATGCATGTTTTGCAATCTTACGGGCTGTTTCCGGTAAAATAACAGAATACAAATTCTCAGTATTTTCAAATACGGAAACAGGCAACTCTGTAATTTTACTGTTAGAAAAATCAGCCGATAAAATACCATCACAATCCATAGCAGCTTCTTCGGCGATTGCTGTAATTCCTGCCAGCTCCTGCTTAGTCAAAGTACCGGTACCATACGTTAAGCCTCTTGGTTGCAATACTTCCAACAAAGAGGTTTTGGAACCGTTTGCAGTTCCGTAAACTACAGCCTGTTCACAGGTATAATTCGGATTATTTCCAAATTCTATATGAGACAATAGATCACAACCCTTAAATGGTCTGATGCCGTACTCTTCTAACGAACTTAAAACATCAACATCTTCCAACTTTTCACAGTCTTTAAATGCATAATCGCCTATTTTTGATGTGTCTCCATTGACATACGCACCAATCAAACTGCTGCATCCCATAAATGTATACGGATCAATTTCATCCACACCATTCATGGTAATTGTTTTAATCTCTGTATTAGCGCTCTCTCCGGCAACATCCATACCATTAGCATCTTTACCAGAGAAAATACCTTCTTTAATCGACTGTACACCAGTAGGTAATGTAACATTTAATACAGAATTAATAATATCAATCTGATCCTGAGATAATGCCTTACCACTCTTATATGCATCATATGCTGACTGTGCAGCCTCTGCATTATCTCTTGTAATATAAGGATAATTTGTAGTAGTATAAGTAGTCTTTAATTCACTTAATTTTTTAGGATAATCTACTAATTCATTAGTTCCTTTATCCGGATTATACTGGATTGTCAGGTTACTGGGCCAACCTGTATAGAACTTAATGTAGGTTAACTCCTGACTTCCGGTATTGATATTATTGGAAGAATTCATTGCGTAATCAAAAGGAGCGCTTCCTTCTTCTGCCGGTGCAGTAAAGGTCAATACAGGCGTAGTTGTTAAAGTACAAGTATCCAAAATAGGATCAATTACCTGCGTATCAAAAGCACCCTCTCCAATTGTAGTCAACGAAATCGGCTCTTCAAAAATAACATCCTTCAAAGCATGGCATCCCTTAAACGCATTATCCTGAATTTCCGTAATTGTTGACGGAATTGTAATCTGAGTCAATCTATGATTTGCTTGAAAACTGTCACTACCGATTACTGTTATTTTATAAGGACCAATGATACCGGGGATATTAATTTGGGTTACGGTATCATCCATATAAAAATAAATTAATTCATTAAAATTATTAACACGGAATACACTCTGTCCGCTTCCTGCGCTTCCTTCCGCATTGATTACTTTTTCATAAACTTCTTCATTTAAATATTTAAACGCATAACTGTTTTCTTTTGAAATTTCATGAATCTTAGACTCAGCAGGACCTTCAAAATAAAATTCTTCCGGCAGCTGTGCCATCAAATCAGCAAAAGAAAAATCTTTTTTAGCAACTAACTGCATCTCCACATTCGGAATTCTGATATACTTCAACGATGTGTCGCCTTTAATCCACGAAATATCAAACTCCTGATTGTAGTACTCCGGGAAAATCAAACATTCTAAAGTTGTACAATTCTTAAATACATCAGGTCCTACCTGCTGTAACAATACCTGCTGTCCATTGGCATTCAAATCAATTTCCTTCATACCGGCGCAGCCTTCAAAGGCAGAATCACCAATCTTGGTAACCGCTACAGGCATCGTAAACTTTTCAAGACTACGGCAATTATAAAAAGCATGATCACCCAATGCCTTAATACTTGAATTGGTAGGGAAGTTTGCATATTTTAAGTTAACGCAATTTGCAAATGCATAGTTTCCGATAGTGTTGGCACCGTCACCAAGTTCAATACCCTGTAAAGATGCGCACTCGTAGAATGCATAGTCACCAATACCAAGCAAATCGCCACCTGTTTTTAAGGTAGTAATATTAGTAGCCTTAGAAAAAATACCTACATTGGGCGTTTCGTCCAATACCCATGTATCACCTTCTTTTACAACATGCTGGCTTGAAATATACGCTACGGTAGCATGCTGAATTCTCTGATAAATTTCATCAGTGGTCGGCAAATACTCGTCTAAAGTATTAGCCGTAGAGCTTGGTTTAGAATCATAATAAAAGTCTTTCGGGTCTCTTACACTGCCATCTTCATTGTAATACCACTGATCGTAAGTCGAGAACAGACAAGGGTCATAACGGTCTAAAACCTGCACTTCTACTTCAACCTCTTCCATAATCGGATCGCCGTTCTCATCCACTTTACCACTATCCTGCTTCTGCTTCTGAATCTCAGTGCGATATACCGGATAATATAAAATGTTACCGCTTTTACCTACTGCAACATAACCGCCTGCAGTACCTTGAGCATGTGTATATTTCACGTAAGCATCCACTGTATTGGGGATTGTTAAAACACCCTGATCCAAAGAACGCTCATAGTCATAGCCTACAATAACTGCAACCTTATCACCACCGCTTCCCTTTTCAACATAAGCAAACTGGAACATACCATCACCGGTAGTATATATAGTATCATCCACATCAACAATAGGAATACTGCTTTCAGACGCACTTACCGTAACCTGCGGTGTTCCGCCGGCAGCTTCCGTTTCTTTCTGCGGTATTAAGGCCACCACAACAGCAGTCGTCAAAAAGATTCCGCCCAACGTTCTGCGGATTGCTTTTTTCATTCTGGTGCTAAGCTTTCTCTTTGCTTTTTTGGTATTGCTCATTTCAAGTCCTCCTTATGTAAGACTGTCGCATAATTCTGCTTTTTATCTAAAATATCTAAATTACCTAAAACATCTGTCTCTCACGAATTCTTCGTAAAAATATATACCTTACCCTTCGACTTTTCTTGCCACTACCACAAAACGTCCGTTGCTTTGCTGATAATCACATGTAGATAAAGTCAGCAACTGATCGCCGTACTGCGCAACAACGCCGGTATCATAGTACGAAATCGCTGCCATCTCATCCATATAAGAATTAAATTCTTCTTCCGAATTGGCATCTATGAACTCATAATACTTGAAATTAACGTCTTCCTGGGAATACACTTTATCACGAAAAACAAACATTACTTCGTAAGTGCCTTCCTCATAAATCGTATCGAACTGAATATACTTATGTTCTTTGTAATACGACTCATTCTGATACTTCTGCAAACTTCCGAACATTTTTCCAGACTTCATATGATGTCCGTAGATAATCAAATTCGTACTCCTCGGATATATACTGCAGGACGCATCCAGGAAAATCGAACCATTCTTATCGTATTCCTGATTAAAATTATGATCCAGGTAATATTCGTTATTTACTGTCTGCATTACAGGGTAATCAATTACTGTATCGGCAATTTTGACCCATCCTATTAGACTTTTATTCTGATTATATAAATCTTCGTACTTATATAAGACCTCAGGAACGCCTTCTTCCGTCTCAGTCAACTGCGCATAATACTTATCATCCTCACTGCTGACAGGAGGTACGAAACTTTCCTCTTCTTTAATTGCACTTGCAAGTTCCTGCGCATCCTTCTCAGTTCTTGCTGACATAAACTCATATACGCCAAAATATGTAAGGCATCCGATTGCAACTGTTCCGCAGGCAATCAAAATATATCTTCTGATACGCTCTTTCTTCTTTAATTCCTTAAGAATCTGCTCCTGCATATCCTCATCAAAATCTTCTAAAGAAATTGTCTTTTCAGTTTTATCCTTATTGCTCTTACTATCTATATTTCGCTTACTGCCTTTATCGCTCTTATTTCCTTTACTTGTCTTTCCGGCTTTTCGCACCAATTTATCGACTGTCACTTTATTATCAACCGTCTTTCCGTCGCGAAAATTTACATAAGCCTCATAAATTTTATCATCAAATTCCTGACCGATTACAGACTCGAAAACAATCTGACCGGTCTGCAAATCATTATATAACCCCTCAATGGATTTCGGATCGTTATAATCAATCTTCTTTTTAATCTCTTCAATTTTGGCCAAATCACGTTCTGCAGCTTTAAAATCTGCCTCATTGGCAAAGCGATGACCGCCTATTATTCTTCTTTCACTTGCCACTGTTTTCGTCCTTTGCACACAATATGCCTATAATAATTTCATTATATTTTATTTTACTGTTTTTAAAACTTGAATGTTGGAATAAACCTC
>CAZQBM010000076.1:0-10385 GCA_964591945.1 uncultured Lachnospiraceae bacterium
ATACTTAGCGATTTCGATACGCATCTGTACACGCAACTTAGCATCCAAGTTTGACAAAGGCTCGTCCATAAGGAATACCTTAGGGTTACGAACGATTGCACGACCCATAGCAACACGCTGTCTCTGACCACCAGATAAAGCCTTAGGCTTACGGTCTAACAACGGAGTTAAGTCAAGAATCTTAGCTGCTTCTTTAACCATCTTATCGATTTCGTCCTTCGGTACCTTTCTTAACTTAAGACCGAAAGCCATGTTTTCATATACTGTCATATGAGGATACAAAGCATAGTTCTGGAATACCATCGCGATATCTCTGTCCTTAGGCTCTACCTCGTTAACAAGTCTTTCACCAATTCTTAATTCACCTGAACTGATGTCTTCAAGACCAGCGATCATACGGAGTGTAGTAGACTTACCACATCCTGAAGGTCCTACGAAGATGATGAATTCCTGATCAGCGATTTCAAGGTTAAAATCTTTAACTGCTTCGAATCCGTTAGGATATACTTTACATACGTTTTTTAAGGATAATCCTGCCATTTTAATGCCTCCTGATTGTTTTTCTCCGGCTCCACAGGAACCGCGTCTTTTTAGATTATATAGAAAAACAGGTTAAATTACTATGCCACAATTACACAATTTTTTTGAAAATCCTTGTAAAAATTGCCCCCAAAACTGTAAAAATTATAAATCCCTGAACAAATTGCACAATCAATTAGCGTTTGACTGTACAAGTTGCCCAAGGATTTTGATTTATTTTATATTTTTATTCTTCTTCGCCGGCTTCTTCTGTAGCAAATGCTTCTTCCTTTTCTTCCGCGTCTTCTCCACCCACGAATTCATCTTCGTCCACAGGCTTCTTCTTGGCATCTTCATCGCCCAGGGCTACGAATACCTTCACCATCCTGGTCGCCGTAAAATATGCCACTGCCGAGAATTCCACAAACAAAAGCAAAGGGATAACCGCCGGCGCAAAAGCACCCAGCGCCACAACAACACCGTTAATAAAAAGAAGTCCGATGGAACGGGGGAACTGGACAATACTGATGAAAAGTGCATTTTTTAAGGTTGTTCCCACCTTATTCTCATAACGCGCTTGTAAGGGAAATACGTAAATCAACACAAATCCCATCAAAACCGTAAGGAGAAGTACAATCACCATAATTACGGAACGAACGCCTTCGGAAATGCCCTCCATCTCCAGAGACAACAAATAATAATTCACTCCGATAAAAATAATACCCACCAGACAAATCAACCAGATTACGGTACCCTTTTTAAAATTCTTGCCAAAAGCCTTAAAATACGCCTTCCATATACCATTATCCCGATCCAAAGCCATTCGAATCATAACATCATAGCAGGCCGAAACAGCTGCTCCTACCGTAAAAATAGGAATTGAGCATATTATGGTAAGTACGGATAAAAGCATACAGTCAAATATTCTGCTCAAGCCGCGAATCAAAGGGCTGTCAGAATCAAATAACCAGTTTCTCACGTAAATTTCCTCCGATTTATCTAAATTGTGACGGTTTCAGGAATTGAATAACATCCCTCGCCATCTGTATTTTATACCTGAAGTACCTGAATTACCGCCAGGTATTTGCTATGTAACGAATCCACATTCCATGCAATACTGTCGGATCTGTCCCAGAATTTCTCCTGGGCACTTGCTTTATCACCTGCAATCGCTTTGGCCACATCTTCTTTCCATTCAGGCACCACTACCGCCTTAATGTTGGTACTCTGAAGCCCGAGACAAAACATTGCAAAATCAAGGTACTGCTGCTTTGCCAAATCATTCAAATGCAAGTTTTCCAGAAGTTCTTCCACCTCCGGCATATATTGCTCGTAACGAAGCTTCTCAAAGATTTTTTCTTCCTCACATAAGTTATTTAACAAATCAAATACTTCCTGGGAATATTTAGTGCCAACCTGCTTCTTGAACATATGGCTGTCAAAATTCTGACCCATGGCATGATGATATACATCTGCTGCCTCCGCAAGACTTAACACATCCGTTTCAAATCCCCACATATAATCCCTCTTGGGAATTTTATTATAACCTACACGATGGAAGAGAAGCATTTTTGCCTTGCTCTCCATAGGCGGGAAATATTCGCTCAACAAAAGAAAGCCGAATACACTGTGGGCTCTGTACTTGTTAAACTCATAATTCAGCATATTGTCCATATTGTCGGTTTTATATACACCCACATCATGAAGTGCGGCCAGCACAAAGAAATCTGCCAGCACCGCCGAATCATATTTCCCTGTATGTTTTAACATTTTATACATTATGTACGCAGTTCTGATTCCGTGGTCAATCGGACGCTGGTCCAACGAACGCAAACTGTCGCAAATCGCATAAAACACGTCTTTTCCTTTTAAATTCTCCATACGCAACTCTCCCTATTATTGTTTTCCCTTATACTAACCCTAATATAAATCCTTCCGCATAGGCGTAATCCGCATACCGGCTTCCACCTTTTCCGCACTCAAATCATAAAATCCAAGTCTATGATAAAATTCTACCGCATATGGCGAAGAATTAACAGTGCAAAATGAAACTTTTTTTTCACGAAGATAACTCCAAAGCTCCTCCATCAATGCCCTGCCCACACCCTGCTTATGATACTTCTCATCCACAAAAAGCAGAGAAATCAGCTTTCCGCTTCGTAGGGAAATCAGACCGATAATCTGATTTCCGTCCAAAGCTACCCATAAGTGATATTCATGAATCATAAACATTTTACGAAGTGCGTTATCCGATATAAAATCCAGAAAGTTTTTGACGCCTTCCGGCGAATATTCGTGAGCCTCAAACCGCTGAAAGGTGCGCCACGCCAGTGCCATGGCATCTTCCCATTCGTCAAGCTCGGCCCTTCGTATTTGATATTTGCATATATTATTCATGGAAACTCCATTTATATTTTTATTATTCCGTCGAAACCATTTTATCTGCCTTCGCACTGACTTACTCCGCCTCCACACGGTTTGGCGACTTTTCACCCTTTTCCACACTGATAGCATTCTCAAGGGTCACCCGCGCAATGGCCTCCATGGCTTCTTTGGTGAAGAATCCCATGTGTGAGGTCACCATTACATTGGGGAAGGTCATAAGACGGGCAAGGTTGTCGTCCCTGATAATTTCGTTAGAACGGTCCTCGTAAAACAATCCCTCTTCTTCCTCATAAACATCCAGCGCCACGCCGGCAAATTTTTTATCCAAAAGTGCATCAATCAAGTCATCGGTGTTAATCAAAGCACCGCGGGACGTATTGATCAAATAAACATCCTTCTTCATAAGCTCAATAGTGCGCTTGTTGATCAGGTGCTTCGTAGAACTTGTAAGAGGACAATGCAAGGTAATGACATCCGCCTGTTTTACAAGCTCTTCCATGGATACGTATTCCACATCCAAATCTTTTACGGGATAAGGATCATAAGCCAAAATCCGCATATTAAAACCTTTTAGAATGCGGATCATGGACTGGCCGATTTTACCCGTGCCTACCACACCGGCGATTTTACCGGACAAATCCGTACCCATAAGTCCGTTGATGTTCATATTAAAATCACGGCTTCGGATATAGGCTCTGTGAATATTTCGATTAATGCAAAGGAATAAGCCCATGGCATATTCTGCCACCGCATCCGGCGAATAGCTGGGTACGCGCAAGACCTCAACCTTACCTTTGGCTGCTTTTAAGTCTACGTGGTTGTAGCCCGCGCATCGTAAAAGAATTGCCTTGATGCCCATAGCGTGCATTTTATCAATCATGCTTGCATTCACGGGATCGTTTACAAAAATGCAAACTGCTTCACTTCCCTGTGCAAGCACCAGTGTTTCTTCATTCAAGGCCGCTTCCACGAAATGTACGTCCACGCCGTACTCCTTGGAAAGCGGTCCAAACCATATTTCATCATAAGGTTTTCTGCCGTAAAAGGTTACTTTCATAGTCATTCCTCCTTTTGATGAAGCCCTGTTATTATCTGCCCAAAACCAATCGCTTTGGCATATTTTTATTCGTTTTCCGCGCCGTTACCGCTGAAGAAATTCACAATGGAATTCCAAAGTGTTGAGAAGAAGCTCTTCACGCTGTCCCAAAGACTTGCTTTGACTTCTTCCGTAAAAATGCCGTCCAGCACTTCCTTGGCTTCTTTCAACGCAGTTTCGCCGTACTTATCATACAAGTCTCCCGCCTGCTCCAAAAGCTTAGTCGGATCGATATCCAAATCGGCAATCTTTTGCATCAAGCCGGCAATCTGCTCCTTCTGCTCATCCGTCAAAGTAATGTTAAACTCTAACTCTGCCTTCTCAATGATGTCCAAAATATCTTCCCAATTACTGACATCGCCGGCAATCACTTCAGCCTTGACATAATCAATTACTTCCTGAAGCTTGCCCGCTTCTTCCTCGGTATCGCCACTGCTGACCACTTCGCCTGTAATAACAATTTCAGCAAGGGCTGCGGTTTTGGCTTCTTCTTCCAAGGTCTCACCGGACATTTCTTCGTATGCCTTCATGGCACCGATTAAAGCTGCGGTTCCGGATAAGGGGAAAGGCCCTACAACCAGGATATCCGCATTCTCAACCCCCGCCGTAATCAAAGCATTACGGTACATATTGATGGTGCAATAATTGATATTAACCGTAGTCAGACGAAGGCCGCTTCCGGCATCGGTTTCCTTCACCATAACGCAGGAAAGCGCATTGGTGCCGATGACCGAACTGTCAATGTATCCGTCCAGATACTGATGCTCTTCTTCGTTAGTAATATAAACTACGTTATAATTTGCCAATTCTTCCTTGGCAATGCCCATTTTATCCAGAACAACCTGCAGCTGGTCCTCGGACAAATCCGCGCCCAAGGCCAGATAAGGTTTGTTCTCGTTTTCTATGATTGCATCCGCAATCTCTTCATCTGTAGGTAAATAAGTTACAATACCATCTGTGGTTGCATATACGGTCATAGACATAGCCATAACCATAACAGCTACCAGCATCACACACATAAACTTCTTCATTTTTCACCGCTCCTCTCTTTCAAGTCGGGTGTTTATCCAATGTACGGGCTTCATAACCTTAATATGTCCTTTTAAGATAAAAGGTATTCAGATTAGCAAATTTCCGCTCCGGCAGGCATTTCCTTCTCAGGTACCATAAGTGCCAGGTTGCCTTCCGCGTCTTCCGCACACAGAATCATACCCTCAGATGTAATTCCCGCTAAGGTGGCGGGCTTTAAGTTCACAAGAACCATAACCTTCTTGCCAACCATTTCTTCCGCACTGTAGTGCTGCTTAATACCGGAAACAATCTGTTTTACACTGCTGCCGATACGAACCTGTGAACAAAGTAATTTCTTAGACTTCTTTACTTCTTCGCAGGCAATGATTTCGCCCACCTGGAACTGCATCTTGCCAAAGTCATCATAAAGAATTTCTTCCTTAGGTTCAATATCTATCACAGAATTTCCACAGTTTTCCGCTTCGTCATTCTTTTCTTCTGCAGGAGCCGCTGCTGCCGCACGCTCTGCAAACATCGCGGTTGCTTTCTCGATTACTTCATCTTCTTTTAATCTTGCAAAAAGAATTTCGGGTGCATCAGTTACCTTGTTTCCGTCAGGATATAAGCCGAATTCTTTTAACTGATCGAAACTACGAAGCTCGGTATTTAACTG
Organism: uncultured Lachnospiraceae bacterium; assembly: GCA_964591945.1. GTDB lineage: Bacteria > Bacillota > Clostridia > Lachnospirales > Lachnospiraceae > UBA3766. The sequence continues at coordinate 5,685 of CAZQBM010000076.1, forward strand.
CTCTGCAATCTTCTTAGCCGTTGTGGGTAAAAAGCTCTCTAAAAGAGACGCACCGATGATAATACCCTCTGTTAAGTTGTAAAGTACGGTTGCAAGGCGGTCAGCTTTCGCTTCGTCCTTAGCAAGTACCCAGGGTTCGGTTTCGTCGATATACTTGTTGCAACGTTTGAACAATGCAAAAATCTCAGTAAGGGCATCTGCCACGTGAAGGGTTTCCATCTTGGAAAGCACCTTATCAAGTGTGCCTGTAGCCACTGCTTTTAAGTCCTCGTCCACTGCCTCGGTAATGCCCTTGTTGCTTACTACGCCGTCAAAATACTTGTTAGACATGGAGATGGTTCTGTTTACAAGGTTACCTAAAGTATTTGCAAGGTCAGAGTTAATACGCTCCACCAACAATTCCCAAGAAATGGTACCATCGTTTTCGAAAGGCATTTCGTGAAGTACGAAGTAACGCACTGCATCCACACCGAAGAATTCTACCAAATCGTCTGCGTAGATTACATTACCCTTAGACTTACTCATCTTGCCGTCGCCCTGCAATAACCAAGGGTGGCCGAATACTTGCTTAGGAAGGGGCTCATCGAGAGCCATTAAGAAAATAGGCCAGTAAATCGTATGGAAACGAATGATGTCCTTACCGATTAAGTGAAGGTCTGCAGGCCAGTTCTTGCCGTACATATCGTCATGATTGCCGTCTGCATCGTAGCCGATACCTGTGATGTAGTTGGTTAACGCATCAAGCCATACGTAAACTACGTGTCTGTCATCGAAATCTACAGGGATACCCCATTTAAAGGAGGTTCTGGATACACAGAGATCCTGTAATCCCGGTAAAAGGAAGTTATTCATCATTTCATTTTTACGGGAAACGGGCTGAATAAATTCCGGATGTGTGTTAATATGTTCAATTAATCTGTCAGCGTACTTGCTCATCTTGAAGAAGTAAGCTTCTTCCTTGGCAGGTTTTACATCTCTGCCGCAGTCGGGGCATTTGCCGTCTTTTAACTGGGACTCGGTCCAGAAAGACTCACAGGGGGTACAGTAAAGGCCTTCGTACGCACCCTTGTAGATATCACCCTTATCGTATAACTTCTTAAAAATCTTCTGTACCTGCTTCTCGTGGTAATCGTCTGTGGTACGGATAAATTTGTCATAAGAAGTGTCCATCAAATCCCACAAGCCCTTGATGGTGCCTGCTACATCATCAACGAACTCCTTGGGTGTAATGCCTGCTTCTGCTGCTTTTAACTCGATTTTCTGACCGTGCTCATCGGTTCCGGTCTGGAAGAATACATCATATCCTTCTTTTCTTTTAAAACGGGCGATGCTGTCCGCAAGGACAATTTCATAGCTGTTGCCGATGTGGGGCTTGCCTGAAGTATAGGCAATCGCCGTTGTAATGTAATACTTTCCTTTGTTTTCCATTTTTGTTGCCTCCTATTTCTCGCGTATTGCGTTGTTATTTATATAAAATTATTCTTTAACCTCATCCAAACTGTAAATATACTTAAAGGCGATTATTTCAGAAGAATCATTTGCCTGACCCTCCAACTCCTCCTTCAAAGAATTGTTCTCATCAATGATAAAATAAATACACTTACATCCGTATTCCACCGCTTTGGGCATAAAATAATCCGCCACCCACTGCGTATCCTCAGGAATATTCTCAAATCCGCTTCGCGTATCTGCTACATAATCGCAGTTTTCGTGTTCTTTTATAATATTTAAGGCATATTCCAGCGGTGCTCTGTAATCTTCGTTGCAACAGAACTTCTTCCATTTGACAAAGACTACATTGTAGTCGGGTTTGTATGCGACTTCGCAGAATTCTGTTTGATACATAGGGCTCCTTCCTTTCACTATAGATTAGCTGCGACATTTACTGCATCATAGATTTCATCATAACATACTTTTTTTGCACCTAATTTAATAAGTGAATTTAATCCTATCTTTTTCTGCTCCGGTACGCAATTATTTAAAATATTAGTACTTAAAACATAAAATTCCCATTGCTTCAAATCTAAGGGATTCACTTCTTTAGGCTCTGTACAGGCAAATAGACAGAATACATATACATCTGCACTTCTAAGTTTTTTTTCGCTGTATATATTAGTAGCACTATCCCATGACTTCTTGGGGGCAATATCAAACTGAATACTGGAAAACTTTTCTTGACTCCAAGCCTGTAAATAAGCAGATGATTTCACTTCAACTTTAATGCCATTCCCGGCTACTACATCAACAGCATCCCATTCTATACGATACTGAGAAGATGATTGCAATGCGCAATTTACGATATATTCTGCAAAACGTCCACGCTCAGCATTCGATATCATATCAGAATGTGCCCACGACCAAAAATCCAGCAAAGAACGATTCATACCCAAAAACTTTTCTGCTCCAGTTTTCTTTTCAATCATAATACGGTCTATCATCGTATATCCTCACTCTACTAATGCTATCTTTATATCATTAAAATGCGTCGAAACGACATCATATCATTTTCACAAACACAACTAACCGTTTATACACACGCAAACCACCACAACTGCAACAATACCGATAAAAATCATTCCAATGCCAATCATACCGAGTTTACGGGCATTTCCAGCTTTCGGGTCATATATACAGCGGGGATTTTCCGGTGAAATCAGAAGTTCTCTTACTTCGCCCACCTTTGCATATCCTCTGTTTGCATAGACCTTTTCATGGCTTCGGTATACCTGACCTCTGTATGTGTATTCGTATATCGATCTCCTTTGTCGAAAATTTCCGCTTCCGGAAGCGCGTTCGTGAGAGATACATTTTCCCTGAACACGTTCTGTCATATATTTCTTTGCAGCAAATGCGGTGCGGAATTCACTCAGGCAAAGCCCCAATCCCACTACTAAAGTAAAGGATAAACCGATCATATCTTTATACGTTAAAGACGGCAAAAACATTTTACTGCAGATAATGCCTATAATGCTCAATACGATGAACACCACAAGCAAAATCACAAAATATCCTACCAGTCCCTTGCGAAGTGGTGAAGGTCCTGTTTGCCCGTTTTCTGCTGCTCTAAATATAAATCTGTTGGCGTCCTCCAGATTCGCCTGACTTGCATCACCCATATACATTTGTCCGGCTTTTACTTCTATACCAAGGGAATTAATATCGTCCGGGCTGAGACTCTCCAATCCGCCTTCCGTAATTTTTCGAATCAATTCCGGGTCTGATATCTTCATCTGAAAGGGATTGTTGTTTTCTTGACCTTCTATACTCATTTGTTAATCCTCCGTACTGATTATGTATAAAACATGCTTCACCAACTTCAAAATATTTGATACCTTTTACATATTTCGGAACTTCCTAAATTCACCTAAACTTTTCAAGGCGATACAACAGACCGTCTTCCAATTCATCTTTACCGTCTTTGTATACATATCCCATTTTTTTATAAAATTCTACTGCGGTAATTGATGCAGGAATTTCAACTCGCTTAGCTCTCAAAAAATATTCGTCCATCTCAAGTGCTTCTATAATTCTTTTACCGACACCTTTTCCCTGATAATTAGGCAAAACAAAAATAGTCAGTAAAATACTTTCGGTTACACTGCCCCAATATCCTGCAATTGCCCCGCATCCAACTATTTTCGAACCATCACAGGCAACATACATATGTCCTTCATTGGCTCTTGCAATCAGAACTTCTGCAGAATGCGAAGATATATTGGCTTCAATATATTCACTCGCATAATCCTTGCTATTACTTATTTTTAGTGTTTCAGCAATTACATCTGATAATTCTATCGCGTCTTCTGTTTTAAATCTTCTGATTTCCATCTTCTTTTCCTATAAATCCCTTCTACGCACAGGGCAGGTATGCGGTACTCCGTATTCTGCGCGTTGCGGAGAATATTAGAATTTCTTGGTTCTTTTCTTCGTAAAACAGGGATTTTCCGACACGATGTCGGAAAAAGGCTTAATCGAGCACGGATGCGAGTTTAAGCCGGTCCCGTAACTTCCTTACACAACCTTCCAAAAGAACTTAGAAATTCTTATATTCGCAGAACCAAGCAAGAATACGGAGTACCGCATACCTGCCCGTCCTTATAAAAATAAAAAAACGCCCCCTGTTTCCAGAAGGCGAATTGACCGCGTTACCACTTCTTTTCATCTGCTCCTCACGAAACAGACCTTGGCGGGTACCTGTGATACCCTGTCGCTTTAACGGGCGAACCCCGTCGCAGCCTTACCGCCTCTGCGGTTCGGTGCGCCACTCCAAAGCCATCTTCAACCGTACGTTACATCTGTTCCTCTCAGCCGGTTTGCACCGGGAACATTCTCTGTGAATGCCTGTTACAGCCTACTCTCTTTTTCATTGCGTTTGTTTTATTATGTTCCTTATCAATCTAACATATTCGGGCGGGAATTGTAAACCATTTTCTTAAAAATTCATTTCTGCAAATATACCATACCAATAGACAGAAGTACCGCTGTTCTTGATTGCTTTATTTGTCACAGCCTCTCCTTTGAGTCTACGATGATACAAATCTAACATACAATCTAATTTCTTTTCACCATTGGCACTGTATGAATATCTCTAGCATTTGTTTTAAAATCATTGATAATTTTTGTCCACATACTTTTCCCCTATTTATATTTCTTTTGAAATTTATCTTTACCTAATTGCCATAAATATCTATCCAACAATTT
>CAZQBM010000077.1:0-10291 GCA_964591945.1 uncultured Lachnospiraceae bacterium
AAATATAATATTAATCAGTTTAAAATTATATTATGACAAAAGTGCTTAGATTCTTGCAACGCCTGAATCTCTTGCAGCCTGTGCTACAGCCTTGGAAACTGCATCTTTTACGCGAGGATCGAAGGCAGCAGGAATGATGTAATCTTCATTAAGCTCTTCGTCAGAAATTAAGTTTGCCAATGCAAGAGAAGCAGCGATCTTCATTTCTTCGTTAATGTCTTTGGCACGAACATCAAATGCACCACGGAACAATGCGGGGAATGCAAGAACGTTGTTAATCTGGTTCGGGAAATCACTACGCCCTGTAGAAACTACACGGGCACCGCCTGCCTTTGCTTCATCGGGGAAGATTTCGGGTGTAGGGTTTGCACAAGCGAATACGATAGCATCCTTGTTCATAGTCTTAACCATTTCTGTGGTTAAAGCACCGGGAGCTGATACACCGATGAATACGTCAGCGCCAACAATCATATCTGCAAGGGAACCTGATTTCTTTTCTAAGTTAGTAAGTTTAGCCATTTCGTCTTTGAAAGGATTCATACCTTCTTTACGACCTTCGTAAACGGCACCGGTACGGTCACACATAATAACATTTTTAACGCCGTAAGAAAGAATTAACTTGGTAATTGCGGTTGCGGCTGCGCCGGCTCCGTTTACAACTACTTTGATTTCTTCTTTGGTCTTGCCTACAACTTTTAATGCATTGATGAGACCGGCAAGCGTGATGATTGCTGTACCATGCTGGTCATCATGGAAAATGGGAATATCACATTTTTCTTTTAATTTCTTTTCGATTTCAAAACAACGGGGAGCTGCGATGTCTTCCAAGTTTACACCACCACAAGAACCGGAGATTAAATAAACTGTATTTACGATTTCATCTACGTCTTTTGACTTAATGCATAGAGGGAAAGCATCTACATCACCGAAGGCTTTGAAGAGTACACACTTACCTTCCATAACAGGCATTCCTGCTTCGGGACCGATGTCGCCCAAACCTAATACAGCGGTACCGTCTGTTACAACCAAGCAGGTATTCCAACGTCTTGTATATTCATAACTCTTTTCAACATCCTTCTGGATTTCCAAGCAGGGTTCTGCAACACCGGGGGTGTAAGCCAAAGATAAGTCGTCTTTGGTGGAAACCGGAACGCGGCTGACTACTTCAAGTTTACCTTTCCATTCGCTATGTTTTTTTAATGATTCTTCTGCATAATTCATAATGCGCCTCCAAGATAACAACAATATTTGTGGTAGTATTTTTATAATAAAAATAAAAACCAAGATTTAACATACTCCTTTTTTGTCAAAGCGTCAAGTTCGTTTTGAGGAAAACCTTAACTTGACTTGTATTCTTGTATGATGATAAAATAAACTGTTATATTGTGGTCAGTATGGAGCAATTAAGTTTATGAAAATTATTACTCATTATCATAAAAAGTTAAAAGTGCATGCGCTGAAGTTTTTATTGGGTGCATGGGGAGTTGCTGCGTTCTTTTTGCCGCGTATTGAATTATACGAATCTACAGGCGATAACCGATTCACGGTTTATCTGTATGGTGAAGAGGTAGGATATGTTGCAGATCAGGATATGGTTGAGGATTGCATACGCGAAGCGAGACGTGAGTTGGCAATGGAAGCTGATGGCTTGTATATCGTAGAAGAGCCGGAGGTGCGTTTTGAAGGTGTAGAAGTCATCTGGAGCAAATGTGACGACGAGGAGACCGTAACGCAGAATATTAAAAAGGTTATGGCGGAGCATGAAAAGGAAACCTTAATCAGAGCTTATACCGTTAAGGTAAATAGCCAGACTGTGAATTTGCGTACTGCCGAAGAGGTGAATGCGTTGCTGTCAGGAACGATTGCACGTTATGATACGGAAGGCAGATATCAGTTGGGAATGGATTTGAATCCGGAACGTGAATTGAATGTACTCACTGCCAATGTTACAAGAAGCAACAGCGAATATAATACATGGGACGTTTCTGCAGGGGCGGAGAGTGTAATGCCTGAGAGTATTGATGAAATCTATCTTACGGAACACATGGATTTTGACGAATTTGATTTGGGAATCCGTGAGATTGGTTTTTCGGAAGAAGTAGAAGTGGTAGAGGCTTATATTTTAGAAGAAGAGTTAAATACCTTGGATGAGGCCGTGAATCTTTTGACGGAGGAACAGGAGGTTCAACAGATTTATGAAGTTCAGGCGGGAGATACATTGTCGGAAATTTCTATTACTGTTGGGATTCCTATGGAAACCATTGTGGAAATGAACGGAAATCTTCTGGATAACGTTAATTCTACTTTGAATATTGGAGATGAATTAATTATTACTGTTCCGGAGCCTGAGTTATCGGTTATATGGACAAGCCGTGAACATTATGAAGAAACATACGAAGCAGAGATTATTTATATACCGAATGACGAGTGGTATACGACGCAGATGGTTACCTTGCAGGAACCTTCTGCCGGCTTCCGCGAAGTAGTGGCGGACGTTACGTATGAAAATGATGATGAAATTAACCGTGCAATTGTAAAAGAAGAAGTAATCATGGAAGCGGTGCCTAAAATTGTAGAGAGAGGAACCATTGTTCCGCCTACTTATGTGAAACCTATTTCGGGCGGACGCTTGTCTTCGAGATTCGGTCGGAGATCTGCACCGACAGCGGGTGCCTCTACTTATCATAAGGGTGTCGATTGGGCAACTCCTGTAGGAACACCGGTATATGCATCTTCCGGTGGTACGGTTGCAAAGGCCGGATGGGGTAGCGGTTACGGTTATGTGGTATATATTAATCATCCGGATGGCAGACAGACAAGATATGCGCACTTGAGTAAGGTGCAGGTATCTGTGGGACAAACGGTATCTCAGGGTGACAGAATTGCATTGAGTGGTAATACGGGTGTAAGTTCCGGTCCCCATGTGCACTTTGAAATTTTGATAAACGGCAGACAGGTAAACCCGTTAGACTACTTATAAAAAGGATTTTGGTCGAAAGGTTTACATTTGACGTGTTTTGGTATATAATACTATAAGCATGATTGGGTTAGTGGGCTTACAAAACCTAATGAGTTGAGGTGTTTTATGGAACAGTACGCAATGAAAGGTGGCGTGCCTCTGGTCGGTGAAGTGGAGATCGGTGGTGCGAAGAATGCAGCGTTGGCAATATTGGCTGCGGCAATCATGACTGATGAAACCGTTGTGGTAGAGAACGTTCCTGATGTGCGCGATACCAATGTACTAATGAAAGCAATGGAAAGCGTTGGGGCAACTGTTGTGAAAACGGATCGTCACACAGTTAAGATTAACGGTTCGCAGATTGATAACCTTGTGATTGATGATGAACATATTAAAAAAATCCGAGCTTCTTACTATTTGTTGGGGGCTCTCCTTGGTAAATACAAACATGCGGAAGTGCCCCTCCCCGGAGGTTGTAATTTGGGGACTAGAGCGATTGACCAGCATTTGAAAGGATTTCGTGCTTTGGGTGCCGATGTACGTGTAGAGCATGGTTTTGTAATTGCCGAGGCGGCTAAGTTAAAAGGCAATCATATTTTTATGGATAAAGTTTCTGTCGGAGCGACCATTAATGTTATGATGGCAGCGGTAATGGCAGAGGGTAAAACTGTAATTGAGAATGCGGCAAAAGAGCCTCATGTTGTAGACCTTGCCAACTTCTTAAACAGTATGGGCGCGAATATCAAAGGCGCCGGAACCGACGTGATCCGAATCAACGGTGTAAGCAGACTTCATAAAACGCAATATGCCATTATTCCGGATCAGATTGAAGCGGGTACTTTTATGATGGCAGCAGCTATCACAAAGGGCGACATCATGGTAAAGAATGTTATTCCCAAGCATTTGGAATGTATTTCTGCCAAGTTGATTGAAATTGGTTGTGAAATTGAAGAGTCGGATGATGCGGTACGCGTTGTTGCATCCAAGAGATTAAACAATACGCAGGTTAAGACATTACCTTATCCCGGTTTTCCGACAGATATGCAACCACAAATTACGGTAACGCTTGGTTTGTCCAGCGGTATCAGTATTGTGACAGAGAGTATCTTTGATAACCGTTTTAAATATGTGGATGAACTTGCAAGAATGGGTGCTGATATCAAAGTGGAAGGTAATACAGCAATCATTAGCGGTGTAGGCAAGTATACAGGTGCCAGCGTATCAGCGCCGGATTTAAGAGCGGGTGCTGCGTTGGTATTGGCAGGACTTGCGGCAGATGGTATTACGATTATCGATGATATTAAGTATATTGAGCGCGGATACGAAGATTTTCCTCAGAAGATGAGAAATCTCGGTGCTCATATGGAGAAGGTAGAGAGCGAGAAAGAACTGCGTAAGTTTGAATTGAAGATAAGTTAAAGAAAAGGACATTTCATAACGAAATGTCCTTTTATAATATTGTTATAAAATTGCATCGATATGTAAATCGGGTTCTTTGGATAAATCTAGGAATTTCTCACCTTGTTTTACAACGGGTTTGGATAAAAGGTGTTTGTTAATAAATACGACTGTGCCGGTTTCGCCGTTGCTTAATCTGACTTCGTTGTGAAGATATGTGTTCACAATATTTTCTAAGAAAATCAAAATATATTCCGGATCGTATTTCTGAAGGCCTTCGGTTTCAAAAATTTCGATTACACGGAATGGGCACATAGAGCCGCGATAGATTCTTGCGGAAGTCATGGCATCATATACGTCGGCAATTGCCACAGCCTTGGCATATCGGTCGATTTTATCCGCTTGTACACCCAAAGGATATCCTGTGCCGTCACATTTTTCGTGATGCATTAATGCAGCGTTCATAATATGCGAATTGATATTTTTGGTTTTTAAAATATGAAAACCTTCCACTGTGTGAGTTTTAACAATTTTGTATTCTTCATCGGTTAAACGATCCGGTTTCTTGATGATGCTGTCGGGAATTTTTAATTTACCGATATCATGTAAAAGCCCGCATAGCGTTAAAAGATTTTGTTCTTTTTCGGGCCAATTAAGCCATTGTGAAAAAATATTACAAATCAGTGCAACATTCATACAATGTGCAAAGGTTAAGTCATCATATTGGCGCATGTTGTGCAACATATCAAAAGCATGGTAGCTTGAGGTTGCCTCGGAAAGAATGGCCAAAGTGTTGGTCAACATAGCATCTGTATCAATGTTGGCATTCATATCTACAATATCATTAATGGAGTCTTTGAAACTTTCGAGATTCTCGTCGAAGCTTTCGTGGAATTTCTTGAATTCTTCACTTTCACGAATTCGCTCGGAATGTGTACGGGTATCTTCTTCTACATCCATACCGATTAGAGACTTATCTTCGATACGTACACTTAAGATAGAATAAAATTCAAGTCGGGTAATGGCCTTATCTGTTAAACTAAGGCCTTTGGGAAGAATCTTCTGCCCGGTGTAATTGTAAACATCTTCCGCGGTAATCATCCCCGGAGTTAATTCGGATGTTCTGACTCTTCGCATATGCGCCCCTCCTTTTTGTTTTTTCCCCTAGACAGTATTATATGGAAAAAAGCAGATAAAGTCAACGAAACTTGTCAGTATGAAAGATGAATTATGTAAGATAAAGGTAATTGTAGTAAATTACTTGACTTTTCTGCAAAGTCATTGTATTGTATGTGTATCTCTTATTCAGAGTGGTGGAGGTACAGAGGACCGATGAAGCCACGGCAACCCCTATTATAAGGAAGGTGCCTGCCTGAGCGAGTGGCATTGTATTGCAATGCGTCGAACAATAAGAGGATTTGATATGGAAATCATCAGGTCCGCTTATTGATAAGCGGTTTTTTTATGCGTACTGTGCAGAGAGGAAGATTATTGTTTCGCGATTCTGTTTCGGTGCGAAGTGAGTTTCATGAACGAACTCTTACATTAATTTTTAAGGAGGAAAAGAAAATGGAAAAAAGATTATTTACTTCAGAATCAGTTACCGAAGGACATCCTGATAAAATCTGTGATGCCATTTCCGATGCGGTATTGGATGCGTTAATGGAGCAGGATCCTATGAGCCGTGTTGCTTGTGAAACCTGCACAAATACAGGCTTTGTAGTGGTTATGGGAGAAGTGACCACCAAAGCAAACATTGATATTCCTGCAATTGTGCGTAAGACTGTGACAGAAATCGGTTATGACCGTTCTGAATATGGTTTTGACGGCAATACCTGTGCAGTTATGGTTTCCTTGGACAAGCAGTCTGCAGACATTGCTATGGGTGTTGATAAGGCGTTGGAAGCCAAAGAGGATAAAATGAGTGATGACCAGATTGAAGCAATCGGTGCTGGCGATCAGGGTATGATGTTTGGGTTTGCAACCAATGAAACAGAAGAATATATGCCTTATCCCATTTCTTTGGCGCACAAGTTAACATTGCAGCTTACCAAGGTTCGTAAGGACGGTACATTGAAATACCTTCGTCCCGATGGTAAGAGCCAGGTTTCTGTAGAATACGATGAAAACGGAAAGCCTATCCGTTTGGAGGCAGTTGTTTTATCAACCCAGCATGACCCTGATGTAACGCAGGAACAGATTCATGAAGACATCAAGAAGTATGTTTTCGCACCGGTACTTCCTGCAGAACTTTTAGACGAAAATACCAAATATTTTATCAATCCTACAGGCCGTTTTGTAATCGGCGGACCTAACGGAGACTCTGGTTTGACAGGCCGTAAAATCATTGTAGATACTTATGGCGGATATGCCCGTCACGGCGGCGGTGCTTTCTCCGGTAAGGACTGTACAAAGGTAGACCGTTCGGCAGCTTATGCAGCACGTTATGTTGCAAAGAATATTGTAGCGGCAGGTCTTGCTGATAAGTGCGAAATACAGTTGTCGTATGCAATCGGTGTTGCACATCCCACTTCCGTTATGGTGGATACTTTTGGCACCGGCAAATTGTCAGAAGATAAGCTTGTGACAATTATCAGAGAGAACTTTGATCTTCGCCCTGCAGGAATTATCAAAATGCTTGATTTGCGTCGTCCCATTTATAAGCAGACTTCTGCTTACGGACACTTCGGACGCAACGATTTGAATCTCCCTTGGGAAAAGTTAGACAGAGTGGACGATTTAAAGAAGTATTTATAAAATGTAAAAAAGAAATAGAAGTAAAAGCCTTCGGCATATAAAAGTGCCGGAGGCTTTTTTGTGCAAAAAGTGAACTGAATTATTCTCATGTCGTAGGGTTGCCAATTATAAAACTACCACAAAAAATGTGTCGAAAACTTCTATTACTTCATAACATAAATTTGCTAAAAAGCGACAGCGGGCTTGTGTTAATTTTTAAGAAACACATAAAAAGGAGCAATATGCCGTTGTTAAAAATGAGGAGGTAGAACTATGGATGCAATGCAGGAAATCAGAGGACCTAAAAATAAAAAACAGATTGGACGAATCGGAAAGGGCGATAAAATATATATCGAAGATTATGCGGTAACGTATTTAAATCAAATCGCAAGAAATCCGGAAACCCAAAGTGGTTATGCGGGGCTGTTTGGTCATTGTCGTGTGGTAGATGGTGTCAAAGAATTTTACATATATTCCGCAATTTATCAGGAATGCAAAAAGGCGAAGGATGGAGGATTGCCAAGGGAAGCCGTCCAAAAAATTATGCGAAAACGCGGTGAAAATTTTGCGGAGCATTTTTTTCTTGGCTGGGCATTAATTTATAGAGAAAACGCAGGCACTATGTGGGAGAACTGTTATCGTTCACGTATGGAGACTTTGATGGGAAAACCGGAGCTTTTAATGACCTTAAAATGTGATAGCTGTGAAGAGCACTTTTATCTGTATCCCACGGAGATGCCAAAAGAAACAGAAGGCTATTTTATTTTTTATGAGCAGAATGATGCAATGCAGAATTTCCTGATTGGCTGGCATGGCGAACTTCATAAGGACAAATGTGATGATGAAATGGATAACGTGGCAGAGAATTGCAGAAATTATTATAAGGAGAAAAGAAGCAGACAAATGCGGACAAGGCTTGCGGGAGTGGCTTTTACAGCGGCTGTCTTATTGCTGATTTTTAGCGCGGGTGTGGGAATTCAAAATCTGAATCAGTATGATAAAATCAAAGAAACGGGACAAGCCATAGAAGAGATGCAAGCGGTAAAAGAGACAGCAGATGCAAATGAGATGACAGATGCAAATGAGATGACAGATACAAGTGAATTAGTGTCGATTGAATGGCAGGAAATGTCGGATGCGGCATATGTTGTTACTTCGGAAGAGGAGCAAATTGCTATCGAAGAAACCGAGAATGCAACTGAAGATGTATTGGCAGAAATAGAAGGGGAATTAAGTGTGGATACTGTTGAGATGGTTTCGGAGGAACAAGAAAAAGAAGAAACAGAAGTGGCAATAACAGAGGGAACTGTAATAACAGTGGAAAAAGAAGAGTCGCAACCAATGGAAGAAATTATTGTACCGGAAGAAGTTGTATATATAGAAGAAAACCAGAATACAGAAACTGAAAATACAGAAACTGACATAAACCGGGAAAGTGAAGAATTGGAGATTGTAAGATTCCCGGAAGAGTATGTTACATATGAGGTTGCAAAGGGAGATACTTTATACGGAATATGCGTCCGCTTTTACGGAAATCTTCATCGCGCCGGGGAAATTTGTGAGTTAAATAATATTGAAGATATGAATAATATTTTATATGGGCAAAAAATTCTACTCCCCCAATAAAAAATATGTTATACTATACTCGTTAGCTTGATTTAAAGGAATAGTAATTACAAAAGCAACGGAGTTATATATGAAAGATAATAAAAAGAAACGTTTTAATATTAAAACTTCTTCCCGTAAAAAAAGTAATGTAAAACCGTTAGAACGTTTTACACCAAAGAAAAAAGATGACCGGGGAGATTGGAAAGAAAAACTCATAAAGCATCGTACGCAAATTGCAACAAGAGTATTGGTGTTCGTGGTGGTTTTGGTTTTGGCGGCACTTTTCTTTTATGTTCGCTATATTAACAAGGAATATACGACGTATGAGGTTATAAGCAGTGTAGACAATCGAGTTGTTACCGGCGCTAAGGTAGAGCCGCTGGGAGATAAGCTTTTAATATATGGTAACGATGGTGCAAAATGTATTAACAATAAGGGTGAAGTGGTTTGGAATGTCACTTATGAAATGCAGAATCCTAAGATTGACATTGATAACAATGTGGTAGGTATTGCAGATTATAACGGAAGTACCATTCATATGATGAATACAGAAAGTGTGCTTGGTGAGATTAATACAGGTATGCCCATCAGACTTTTTAAGGTTTCGGCCAAGGGCTTGGCGATTGCGGTTCTGGACGATTCGAAATCAGCCCCCATATATATATATGGAACGGATGGCGAACAGAAAGCATTTTTTAGCACAACTATGCGAAACAGCGGATATCCGATATCGATTTGTATTTCCGATTCGGGACATTTGGTAGGCATATCCTATTTATATGAGGATGCATCCAGTTACAAAACCAATATTGCCTTTTACAATTTTGGAGAAGTAGGGCAGAACAAAACGGATAATTTAGTAAGCGGTAATACCTATGCAAATGCTATTGTACCGTGTATAGAATTTGTTGGAAATTCTAAAGCGGTGGCGGTGGCAGATAACCGATTAATGGTATATTCCGGTGATGAAATCCCTACCAGTAGCGGTGAGGTTTTAATTCAGGAAGAAATTCAGGCGGTATATTTTGGCGAGGAGTATGTAGCTTTGGTTCATAACAATACCGAGGGGGACGAACGTTATCGTATAGACATATACAATGGGAATGGTAAATGTGAAGATACCGTATTATATAATGAAGAATATACGGAAATGTTCTTCCATAATGACAGACTTATTGTTTATGGCCCGGAACATTGTCTGATTCACAACGTCAATGGTATAGACAAATATAAGGGTGAGTTGGGACCGGGTGCATTGGCAGTGTTGCCAACTAATGTATCAAATCGTTTTGTGGTAGTTACCGGTGATGCTATTGAAACAATTGAATTAAAATAATAAGGAAGGCGGTGTATAAAGCATCGCCTTTTGTATATAATGTTCAAGAAACTCGTGCATAAAATAAAGAATTTTAAAACAAATGTGGATAAATAAAAAAAGTTTAAAAAATGTTGTTGACAATATAAAAACCTTTTGATATTATAAAAAAGCCGCTGAGCGAGCGGCACTTTTTTAGCGGAAGAAATAAAGCTAAAATGTACCTTGACAAATAAACAGCAATCCAACCCTGAAAATTCAAGTAAGCAACGAGC